>DASSOZ010000235.1:0-19576 GCA_035700105.1 Acidimicrobiales bacterium | reverse complement strand
CCCCGGGTCGACGACGACCTTCCACGTCACGACGCAGGGCAGGACGACGATCACGTATCACGCCGTCGACAACGTCGGGAACGTCGAGCCGAACCAGACGCTCGTCGTGGGGCTCGACTCGTCGAACCCCGTTCTCAACATCGATCCCGGGTCGCTCTACATCCTCGGCCAGAAGCTCACCGGTTGCGCCGGCGATGCGATCTCCGGGGTGAACCCGGTCAAGGTCACCTACACGCCGCAGCTCGTCGGCATCGCCAGCGAGGTCACCGCGACCTACACCGGGCCGGCGCCGGCGAACTCGCCCTGCGGCCCC
Source organism: Acidimicrobiales bacterium (assembly GCA_035700105.1). Lineage (GTDB taxonomy): Bacteria > Actinomycetota > Acidimicrobiia > Acidimicrobiales > DASSOZ01 > DASSOZ01. Next base: position 19,263 of record DASSOZ010000235.1, on the reverse strand, counting down.
AACGCCCGCCTGTGGCAGGCGGACCTGCCCATCGTCGGCATCTACCAGGCGACGGCGACCGTCACCGACCTCGCCGGCAACGCCGCCTCGAAGACCGTGTCGCTCCAGGTGAGCGTCGGCGGCTGACCCAACCAACCACCGAAGGAGAACCTCGATGCGACTTCGCAAGCTGTTCGCAGCGGCACTCGCCACACTGGCGTTCGCCGGCGTGCTCACCGCCCCGGCGTTCGCGGGCAAGCCCTTCACCGACGGTGACGGCTCGTGCGCCGACTACGTCGAAGGCTCCGTCACCTACAACGCCGATGGAACACTCAGCGGCGACGCGCAGCTCGCGGCCCGAGCGTGCAACAGCCTCACGTATTCGCTGAACATCTATCCGGCGGGCACGGTCGGGGCGCCGGGTGGCACCGTTCCGATCGCGCGCGTGCCGGCGACGAGCGTCACCAATGTCGACACCGACGGTGACGGCGTCGCCGATGCCGGCAACCTCCACTGGGACACGTCCGTCGCCGGGGTGCCGTCGGCGATCTGCGTGACCCTGACGTCGGACCAGAACCGCAAGACGTCGCTCGACGTCGTGCCGGACTTCGTCAGCCCGGAGTGCGGTGCGGGTGCCTACATCGCGGCCGGCGGCTCCGGCGCCGGGAGCTGGCACTAGCCCGCTAGTGACCTGAGTCAGAAGTTCGCCGCGAAATCGCCGGCCACAATCGGCGCTCGCTGCGTTCTCGTCCTAGCGGTGGGGCAAGGCCAGCGCGTCGTCCTGCGGCCTTGCGAGCCCCGATTCTGACTCGTCGATTTCATCACCGCTCCTCTGACTCAGGTCACTAGGAGTCTGCGAGCACCTTCTCGGCTTCGTCCTCGAGGGCCCGGGCCACGGCGACGTTCGCTTCGTCACCCATCTGGGCGAACAGCGACGCCGCCTCCCGGGCCCTCGCGATCGCTTCGTGAGGCAGGCCCTGGCGGAGGTGGATCGCGGCGAGGATCCGGTGGGCGTCGGCGATGTTCCAGGTCGTGCCCATCGACGTTGCCAGCGAGAGCCCGGTGTGGCATGCCGCTAGCGCATCGTCGACGTCGCCGCGGGCGAGCAGCATGTCCGCGAGGTTGATGTTGATCAGTGCGATGCCGATCGAGTGGCCGATCCGATCGCACTCCACGAGCGCCTGCTCCGAGTAGGCGATCGCCTCGTCGGGATCGCCGCGACGGAACGCAACGAGGCCGAGGTTCACGAGGCACGCGATCGCCTCCTCGACGTTCCCCGTGCGCTCGGCAAGGCCGACACCACGACGTAGCGCCGTGGTCGCTTCGGCGTACTGACCGGCGTCGCATCGGACCGAGCCGAGGATGCGGAGCGCGACGGTGAGCCCGTCGAGGTCGTTCATCGTCTCGAACAGCTCTCGCGCGCGTTCGGCCGCGGGGAGCGCTTCGGTGAACTGACCGAGCGACGTGTGGGCGTGCGCGATCCGCAGCAGCAACTGCGCCGCCGTCGCGCTCTCCGGATCGTGCACGGCGGCGAGGCCGGCGTGCGAGCTCTCGATCGCGTCGTGGTACCGACCCTCGCTGAACAGGATGCGTGACCGCTCGAGCCACAGCGGTGAGACGTCGGCGTCGCGGAGCGTCTCGCTGTGGAACGCGTCGTCGATGAGCGCCAGCGCGCCGGCGAGGTCGCCTCGCCGGCGCAGGACGGCGGCCTGTCCCCGCCAGGCGAGGACGTCGCCGGTGCTGTCGCGGACTTCGACGTAGAGCTTCTCGGCGAGGTCGAAGTGACCCATGAGATCCTCGACGTCGGCGCGCTCGAGCACGAGCGTCGGCAGGCGCGACTCGAGCCGAGGCGACGTGCGGGCGATGTCGATGGCCCCGGCGAGGTGGCCCGAGGCCTCCTCGTTGGCGAAGAGCCGTCGAGCGCGAGCGGCGGCCCGCTCGAGGTACACCGCCGCCTTCACGCCTGCTTCGGCCAGGCGGAAGTGGCGAGCGAGCAGTTCGACGACGTCGTCGCTCGTCCCGTAGAGCACCTCCGCCGCCTCGCCGATGCGTCGGTGGACGTCGCGACGCTGCCGGCGCACGAGACGTCCGTACGCGACGTCGACGACGAGCGCGTGGCGGAACACGAACGTGTCGGGCGTGCGCTGGTCGCGGTCGACGAATCCACCGCGGACGAGGTGGTCGAGCGCGCCGGCGACGTCGGCGAGGTCGTCGATCGATCCCTCGAGCAGCGGGCGGTACACCCGCCTGCCGATCGCCGCGGCCGTCTGCAGGACGGTCAGCGGCGCCCGCGGCAGGAGATCCATGCGCGCCGCCAGCACGCCCTCGACCGTCGTCGGTATCCGCTCGAGCGCGTCCGACGACGCGACACGCCAGCCGTGGGTGTCGTGCACCAGGGCCCGCAGCTCCCGCAGCGACGACACGAGCTCCTGCACGAAGAACGGGTTGCCACCCGTGCGCTCGGCGACCTGTTGCACGAGCTCGCGGCTGGCGGTGTCGCCGAGCAGCTCGACGAGCAGGCGGGCGGTGTCGTCGGGTCCGAGTGGGCGCAGCGTGATGGTCGCGCTGCGGGCGTCGGGCACGGCCGACATGACGGCGTCGACGACGGACGCGCCCTCCGGCCGGCTCGTCACGTGGATCGTGAGTGCATGCGTCGCGCACAGTGCGGCGAGCTCCGTCGTCAACTCGACCGACGTCGTGTCGCACCAGTGCAGGTCCTCGATGGCGAGGACGAGTGGGGCGTCGTCGGCGAGCGCGCTCAGCACCGTGCGGGCGGACTCGTGCAGCCCCCGACGGAACGCCGACGGTTCGAGCGTCTCGACGTCCGGGACGCCGGGCGGCAGGGGTAGTGCGAGCAGCCGGGCGAAGTAGGGGAGCGCGACGGCGACGTCGAGCTCGGCCAGCCGGTCGGCGAGCAATCGGGCCGACACCGCGGGGTCCTGGTCGATCGACAGGTCGAACGCGCGGCGAATGAGGTCGAGATAGGGCCAGTACGCGACACCGGCGGCGTACGGCGAACACCGCGCCTCGAGCCAGCGGGCGCCGCGAGCCTCCGCCGAGCTGCGGACCTCGTCGGCGAGACGTGACTTGCCGACGCCGGGCTCGCCGATGATCCCCACGAGCCCGCCGCCACCCGTGGCGTCCCCGTCGACGACGTCGAGCAGCGCGGCCAGCTCCTCGCCCCGGCCGACGAGGCGGGCGGGCGGGGCATGGTCACGGTCGGCGTCGGCGGTGCGGCGCCCGAGGAGGCGCCACGCCGGCACCGGTAGCGGCTTGCCCTTCAGTGTCAGCTCGCCGACCGATTCGAGCTCGAAGCGCTCACCCGCCAGCATCACTGTCGACTCGCCGACGTACGTCTCCCCGGCGGGCGCGTTCGACTCCAGCCGCTGCGCCATGTTCGTGGCGTCGCCGAGGATCGAGTACTCGGACCGGCCGTCACCACCGAACATGCCGGCCACGACGTGACCCGAGTTCACGCCGACGTGCAGCTCGAGGCCCTGCGCGTCGGCGTCGAGCGTCGGCACGATGCGCCGCAGCTCGTCGTGCATGTCGAGCGCCACGTGCAACGCCCGCTCGGCGTGGTCCTCGACGGCGACGGGCGCACCGAAGAACACCAGCAGCGCGTCGCCGGCGTACTTGGCGATCGTGCCGCCGTAGCGCTCGGCCACCGCGGCGAGGCGGGTGATGACCGGCGAGATGACCTCGTGCAGCTGTTCGGTGTCGAGCCGGTCGGCGAGCGTCGTGAAGCCGGAGATGTCGGCGAACAGCGCGGTGATCAGGCGCCGCTCGTCCGCCTGCGCGGGTGCGTCCGACGAGGACGCGGCCGCCACACCGCAGTGGCCGCAGAAGCGCGTGCCGTCGGGGTTCGTGCCGCCGCACGCACCACACCCCCACCCCCCAGACATCGAGACAAGGGTACGACACTGGGTAGCGTGCCCCCCCGTGACGCTCCCCATGTTCAGCCCGGAGCACGATCCCGGTCCGAGCTTCAGCGACCTGTTGCGCCGCGTGGGCTTCGAGCCGCCGCGCGCCGAGACGGGTGAGTTGCAGATCACACACGGCACGACGATCGTCGCCATCCGCTACGTCGACGGTGTCGTGATGGCGGGCGACCGCCGAGCGACCGAGGGGTACTCGATCGCCCAGCGCGCGATCGAGAAGGTGTTCCCGGCGGACCGGTGGTCAGCGGTGTCGATCGCCGGCGCGGCCGGGCCGGCGATGGACATGGTCAAGCTCTTCCAGACCGAGCTCGAGCACTACGAGAAGGTCGAGGGCACGCCGCTGAGCCTCGAGGGCAAGGCCAACAAGCTCGGCGGGATGATCCGCCAGAACCTGCCGATGGCGATGCAGGGCCTCGCCGTCGTCCCGATCTTCGCCGGCTACGACCTGCGCCGCCGCGAGGGCCGCATCTTCAAGTACGACGTCACCGGCGGTCGCTACGAGGAGGACGATTTCCACGCGACCGGGAGCGGCGGGCGCGACGCCCGCACCACGATCAAGCTCGGCTTCCGTGACAACCTCGACCGCGACGCCGCCATCGAGCTCGCGGTGCAGGGCCTGTACGAGGCCGCCGACGAGGACTCCGCCACCGGTGGGCCCGACGTCGTGCGCGGCATCTACCCGACGGTGGCGACGATCACCGAGCCCGGCTTCGAGCGGGTGACCGAGGACGAGGTCGCCGCCCGGTTCCAGGCGCTCATCGAGCGCAAGCGAGCGGAAGGACACCCCGCCTGATGTCGATGCCCTTCTACGTCGCGCCCGAGCAGGTGATGAAGGACCGGGCCGACTACGCCCGCAAGGGCATCGCCCGGGGCCGCAGCCTCGTCGCCGTCGAGTACGCCGACGGCATCCTGCTCGCCGCCGAGAACCCGTCGCGCACGCTGCACAAGGTCAGCGAGATCTACGACCGCATCGCGTTCGCCGGTGTCGGCAAGTACAACGAGTTCGATTCGCTGCGCATCGCCGGTGTGCGCCACGCGGACGTGAAGGGGTGGCAGTACAGCCGCGAGGACGTCGACGCCCGCTCGCTCGCCAACGCGTACGCACAGATCCTCGGACAGATCTTCACGCACGAGATGAAGCCGATGGAGGTGGAGATCCTCGTCGCCGAGGTCGGCACCGGCCACGACGACGACCGCCTCTTCCACATCCTCTACGACGGCACCGTCGTCGACGAGGAGGACTTCACCGTGCTCGGCGGTGAGGCCGAGGCGATCGCCGACAAGGTGAAGGCGGCGTTCCAACCCGGCATGGCGCTCGCTGATGCGGTGAAGGCTGCCGTGCGCGCGCTCGCCGGCGACCGCACGCTCGAGGCGAAGGACCTCGAGGTCGCGGTCCTCGCCCGCAGCAACGGCCGGCGCGCCTTCCGCCGCCTCCTCGACGGCGAGCTCACCGAGCTGCTCACCTGATCGCTTCTTGTCACGGCCGACCACGACATGTGTGGCCAGGCGTGACAAGAAGCCCGCGGGTTTCTAGACCGCCCGGGCGAGGGACAGGGACGCGGCGAGGACGATCGCCGCGATCACGACCCACAGCTCCCAGACGCGCCCGCCGTCGCCGACGCCTGCGCCGGAACCGCCGTCGAACGCGGACTCCACCTCGTCCGCCAGGAGCAGCTCGGACGCGGCGTCGACCTCGTCTTCGGGGACGTAGACGTGCACGTCGCCCATGGGGTAGGGCCCGTCGACGTTGCCGCGCAGGTCGCACAGCACGCCCTCGGCGCCGAGGCGGGCAGCGATCACCCGCGCGTGGAAGGTCGATCCGACCGTCACCAACCGCACCATGCGGCTCGATTCCACGCCGACAACGGTACTCTCCGATTCCAAATGGACCGCCGGATCTTCGGGCTGGAGAACGAGTACGGCGTCACGTGCACCCTCCGCGGGCAGCGCCGCCTCAGCCCGGACGAGGTCGCCCGCTACCTGTTCCGCCGCGTCGTCAGTTGGGGACGCAGCAGCAACGTCTTCCTCGAGAACGGTGCCCGCCTCTACCTCGACGTCGGCAGCCACCCGGAGTACGCCACGCCGGAGTGCGATTCCATCTACGACCTCGTCGTCCACGACAAGGCCGGCGAGCGCATCCTCGAGCACCTCCTCGCCAGCGCGGAGCAGCGGCTGCGCGAAGAGGGCATCCGCGGCGTCATCTACCTCTTCAAGAACAACACCGACTCGGCGGGCAACAGCTACGGCTGCCACGAGAACTACCTCACGAGCCGACGCGACGACTTCGGCCACTACGCCGAGGTGCTCATCCCGTTCTTCGTGTCGCGGCAGATCTACGCCGGCGCCGGCAAGGTGCTGCAGACGGCGCGGGGCGCGCGCTACTGCATCAGCCAGCGCGCCGAGCACATCTGGGAGGGTGTGAGCAGCGCGACGACGCGGAGCCGCCCGATCATCAACACGCGCGACGAGCCACACGCGGATGCCGAACGCTTCCGCCGGCTGCACGTCATCGTCGGCGACTCGAACATGAGCGAGTACTCGACGTTCCTCAAGGTCGGCGCCACGTCGATCCTGCTGCGCATGCTCGAGGACCCGAGCGTCGTGCTGCGCGACATGACGCTCGAGAACCCGATCCGCGCCATCCGCGAGATCAGCCAGGACATCACGTGCACGCGCAAGGTCCGTCTCGCCAACGGGCGCGAGGCGAGCGCGCTGGACATCCAGGCGACGTATCTCGAGCGGGCGCTGCGCTACAACGAGACGAAGGGGTTCAGCCCGCTCGAGCAGCAGGCACTGGGCATGTGGGAGCACTGCCTCACCGCGCTCGAGAAGGACCCGCTCACGCTCAACCGCGAGTGCGACTGGGTGGTGAAGTACCAGCTGCTCGAGCGCTACATGGAGCGCAACCAGGTGCCACTCGGCCACCCGAAGGTCGCGCTGATGGACCTCCAGTACCACGACGTCAACCGCAAGCGCGGTCTGTTCTACAAGCTGCAGGACCGCGGCCTCGTCGACCGCGCGTGCACGGACACGGACATCGACCGCGCGGTCGACCAGCCGCCGCAGACGACGCGGGCCCGCCTGCGCGGCGAGTTCATCCGCCGGGCCAAGGAACGCAAGCGCGACTACACGGTCGACTGGGTGCACTTGAAGCTCAACGACCAGGCGCAGCGCACGGTCCTGTGCAAGGACCCGTTCAAGGCGCGCGACGAGCGCGTCGAGAAGCTGATCGCCTCGCTGTAGACGGCAGACGTGCGACCGCGCGCCGCGCTGTTCGGGTTGCTGTGGACGGTCGTCGCCGGCGCCGTGCTGGCATTCGCGCCGTTCGGTGAGTCGTCGACCACGAGCGCAGCGTCGGACGGCACGAGCTCGGTGGTGACGACGACTCGCGAGTCGCTGCTCGAGCACGAGGGTGCGTCCGTGCTGGTCGTGCTCGCGGTACCCGTCGTCCTCACGGCCGGGGGGTGGGCCGCGGCGCGCCGACGGTGGCGACCCGGCGTCGTTGCATCGGCGATCGTGCTCACGGTCGGCGTGGTGCTCGCGCTGCTCTCGGTCGGCGCCTTCTACCTGCCGGCGACGATCGCGATGGTGGTCGCGGCGACGGGTCGCTGATGCCGCGCTACGAGATCGCCAGGATCACCGCCGTCACGTCGCAGCGTGAAGGGCTCCAGCGGGTCGACACCACCCGCGGACGCGCGTATGTCCTCACGCAGCTGACCGGCCCGGTCGGCGCGGGCGACGACGTCGTGCTCAACACCACCGCCGTCGAGCTCGGCCTCGGCACGGGGGGCTGGCACATCGTGCACTGGAACCTCGCCAACGCGGCGGGCTGGTCCGCGCCCGGCGGAGGTCACGTCATGAAGCTGCGCTACACCAGCCTGCAGTCGGACACGGGTGTCGCGGAAGAGCGCGACGACTACGCGTCACCGCTCGACCTCGACGGTCGGCCGGTCGTCGCGATCGGGCTCCACAGCCAGCTCGCAGCGGTCGCGGTGGCGTTCGCCGACACGACGGCCGGGCGACCGAAGCGGCTCGTCTACGTCATGACGGACGGCGGCGCGCTGCCCGTCGCGCTCAGCGACCTGGTCGCCGACCTGCGCGACCGCGACCTCCTCGCCGCCACCGTCACCGCCGGCCACGCGTTCGGCGGCGACCACGAGGCGGTCAACGTCACGTCCGCGCTCGACGTCGCCGTCGCCTGCGCGCACGCGGATGCGATCGTGGTGGGCACCGGTCCGGGCGTGGTGGGGACCGGCACGACGCACGGCCACTCGCCGCTCGAGGTCGCGCAGCTGATCGACGCCACCGCGGCGAGCAACGGACGGCCGATCGTCGCGCTGCGCGTCTCCGACGCCGACGCGCGAGACCGCCACCGTGGCGTCAGCCATCACTCGCTCACTGCGCTCGCACGGGCAACGACGCGGGCGACGGTCGCGATCCCGGCGGATGACGCCGCCGGCGATCTGGGCGACGTCGGGCAACATGACGTCGTGCCCGTCCCCGTCCCCGACGTCGCTGCGCTGCTGGACGACGCCGGGCTCCGCGTCACGACCATGGGTCGCGGACCGGCTGACGAGCCCCGGTTCTTCCGCTACGCCGCCGCCGCCGGCGCGCTCGCCGCGGCACTCACGCGCACGTAGATGGCCCGGATCGAGCGACTCATCAACCTGACGGCGACGCTGCTCGACGCCGACCGGTTCCTCACGCGAGACGAGGTCGTCGAGCGCGTGCCGGGCTACGGCGGGACACCCGAGTCGGTGCGCCGCGCGTTCGAGCGCGACAAGGAGACGCTGCGGGAGCTCGGCGTCCCGGTCGAGACCGGCATGGTCGATCCGACGAACGAGGACTCACCCGAGGGCTACCGCATCCCGCGGCGCGCGTACGAGCTGCCCGACCCCGGGCTCGACCCCGACGAGCTCGCCGCCATCCACCTCGCGGCGCGAACGGTGCGTCTTCCCGGTGCCGAGAGCACCGAGGCGCTGTGGAAGCTCGGTGGGAAGCCGGCGACCGGCGACCCGCTGGCGCCGAGTGCGATGCCGCTCCCGACGCGGGCCGAGCTGCCCGGTGCCGAGCACCTCGTCGACCTGTTCCAGGCGTGGGGCGAGCGGCGCACCGTCGCCTTCACGTACCGGTCGCAGGCGCGCACGGTCGACCCGTGGCGCCTGTCGTTCCGCAACGGCCACTGGTACCTCTTCGGCCGCGACCATGCCGCCGACGACGAGCGCAACTTCCGCCTCGACCGCATCGAGTCGGCGGTCGACATCGGGACGAAGGCGAACGCGTTCGAGCGCCCAGCGCAGGCCGACGCCGGCACCGGCGACTCTCCGCCGTGGTTGCTCGGGGGTGAGGCCGAGGCGATCGCGGCGACGCTGCGGGTCGACGCCGACCAGGCCGGGTGGACGACGTCGTTCCTGGGCCCGGAGTCCGTCGTCGAGCGCACGCCGGACGGCAGCATCGTCGTCGAGGTACCGGTCACGAACCGTGACGCGTTCCGTTCGTTCGTCCTCGGCTACCTCGACCACGCCGAGCTCCTCGCGCCGGTGGAGCTCCGCGCCGAGTTCGTCGCGTACCTGGAAGACGTATGCCGCCGCTGAGCGCGGAGGACCGGCTCCGGCGCGTCCTCGCGATCGTGCCGTGGGTCGCGGCGCACGACGGCCCGACGATCGCGGAGGTGTGCACGCGGTTCGCGGTGAGCGAGAAGGAGCTGCTCGCCGACCTCGAGCTGCTGTGGATGTGCGGGCTGCACCCCTACACACCCGACATGCTCATCGAGGTCGAGATCGCCGACGGGCGGGTGTGGATCCGGTACGCCGAGTACTTCCGCCGTCCGCTTCGCCTCACCCCGGCCGAGGGGTTGGCGCTCGTGGCCGCCGGACAGACGCTGCTGGCGACGCCGGGCGCCGATCCCGAGGGCCCGCTCGCGCGCGGCCTCGCCAAGGTGGCGAAGGCCCTCGGCATCGACGACCCCGACGCGCTCGACATCGACCTCGGGGCCGCCGAGGAGGCGACGCTCGCAACGCTGCGGCGGGCGGTCGACGAGCACCGCGCCGTCGACGTGTCGTACTACTCGTTCGGGCGCGACGAGTGGACCGATCGCGTCGTCGAGCCGCACGCGGTGTTCAACGCCGCGGGGCAGTGGTACATGTCGGGCCGGTGCCGGCGCGTCGACGACGACCGGCTGTTCCGCGTCGACCGGATCCGTTCCGCCGCGCTCACCGGCGAGACGTTCACGCCGCCGAAGGAGGCACCCGACCTCGCCGTGTTCTCACCCCGCGACGACGACCCGCGCATCGTCCTCGACCTCGCGCCGGAAGCGGCGTGGGTCATCGGGCAGTACCCGGTGGAGTCGGTGGAGGAGCGGGGCGACGGGACGACCCGGGTGAGGCTGGCAGTGAGCGAGACGCCGTGGCTCGAACGGCTGCTGCTGCGGCTCGGGCCGCATGCGACCCTCGTCGAGGGCGACGTCGACGCCGCGTGCCGCGCCGCCCGTCGCGTCCTCGCCCGCTACGGCCGGTAGCCTCCGATACCTCGTGACCGCGTATCCGTCACACGACGCCGAGACCGATCCGCCGGTCACCACCGAGGTCCCCGACGCATCCGCGCCGCCGCCGGCCAAGCAGCGGTCGGTGCGGGCTGCGGTGGAGTGGATCGCGATCATCGTGGGCGCCCTGCTCGTCGCGCTGATCATCAAGGCGCTGCTGATCCAGGCGTTCTACATCCCGTCGGAGTCGATGGTGCCGACGCTCAAGATCGGCGACCGGGTGCTCGTCAACAAGGTGAGCTACCGGATGCACGACATCCACCGCGGCGACATCGTCGTGTTCGAGCGTCCCAACGGCGAGACCGACCCTCGGATCAAGGACCTCATCAAGCGCGTCATCGGGCTGCCCGGCGACGTCATCGAGGCGCGCGACGGCAAGGTGCTCATCAACGACCACGTCCTCGCTGAGCCGTACCTGCCGAGCGGGACGACGACGACGAACCTGCCCCGCCAGCTCGTGCCGCCGCACCACGTCTTCGTGATGGGTGACAACCGCACGAACTCGAGGGACTCGCGCGTCTTCCAGGCGATCGACGAGGACCTCGTCGTCGGGCGCGCGTTCGTCCGGGTGTGGCCGATCGGGGATCTAGGGCTGTTGTGACGGTGCGACGACGTCGACCAGCCGGTCGACGTGGTCGCTGCAGATGCCGTCGATGCCCATCCCGACGAGACCGTCGATGATGCGCTCGAACTGCGCGTCCCATCCGAACGTGTAGCGGTTGAAGCGGTGGAACAGGGCCACGAGGCCGCCGGTCCAGTCGGTGTGGTGGAGGTTGACGCAGTCGATCCCGGCGCCGTGGAGCTGGGCGGCCCGACGCTCCGGGCCCTGCTTCATGCGCTTGAGCCGCGTCGAGTCGACGAGACGGACGTCGTCGCCGAGCGTCGCGCGCCACCCGGCGGCGACCTCCCAGTCCGGGTGGCACAGCCACAGCATCGTGAGGTCGTGACCAGCGGCCTTGGCGACGTCGACGACCGGCGCCGCCGCGGGGTCGTGCTTCACGTCGAGCGACAGGTGGAACCCGGTGCCGCACTCGGCGTAGAGCTCCTCGAGCGTCGGGATGTGCGGCGGGAGTTGCGCCCGCGCCGTCTCGGGGATCGTCCGTCGCCGCATGCCGTTGCGGACGACGCCGTCGTGATCGAGCACGGGCACGCCGTCCGCCGTCAGCCACACGTCGCTCTCGAGGCCCGTCGCCCCGAGCCGCAGCGCGAGCTTGAACGCCTCGACGGTGTTCTCGCGCGCGTGCGCACGCGCCCCGCGGTGCCCGAACGCGATCGGCGGCGACAGCAGCGACGGCGGCACGCCCGCCGACGATAGGGGACGTCGGCCTTCGGCCTTTCGGCCAGTTGCCGGCGCTATTGGCCCGGCAACTGGCCGAAAGCCGTGGGGGAGCCCTGGGTGAGCGGCGAGTCGTGCGTCAGCTTCGGGAGGGAGAAGGCGAAGCGGCTGCCGACACCGAGGCGCGAGTCGCACCAGATGCGGCCGCCGTGGAGCTCGACGAGGCGCCGGCAGATGTAGAGGCCGAGACCGGTTCCGCCGGCCGGGCGCGTGGACGAGCCGTCGAGCTGGCGGAAGCGCTCGAACAGCTGCGGCACGTCGCCGGAGAAGATGCCGGGTCCCTCGTCGACGACGGACACGACGACACGGTCGTCCTCGTCGGCGACGGTGATCTCCACCTGGCCCTCGGTGTACTTGAGCGCGTTGTCGACGAGGTGCAGCAGCACCTGCTCGACCTTCGTCCGGTCGACCGCGGCGACCACCGCCTTGCGCGACAGGCGCACCTGCACCCGCTCGCCTGCCACCTCGGCGGTGGTGCGGGCGAGGCGGCCGAGGTCGACGTCCTCGAGCGACAGCGCGGGCGCACGCGACTCGACGGACGACACGACGAGCAGGTCCTCGAGCAGTCGCTCCAACCGCACGGCCGACGAGTCGATCGACCTCAGCGCGGTCTCGACGGCATCGTCGCTCATCGTCGTCCACCGCTTCGTCAGCGTCTGCACGAACCCCTTGAGGACGGTCAGCGGGGTGCGCAGCTCGTGGCCGATCACGGCGACGAAGTCGGCCTTGATCTGGTCGGCCTCGCGCTCCTTCGTGAGGTCGTCGAGCACCAGCACCCGCCCGAGCCGGCCGCCCTGGGACGACCGCACCGGCCGGACGGCGGCGCGGTACACCCGCGGTGCCGGCTCGCCGAGCGACACCTCGATGTCACCGTCGGACTCGCCGAGCAGCAGCGCCTCGAGCGACTCGGACCCGAGCTTGCCGGCGACCGGCTGGCCGAGCTCGAACGTCCCCGCGAGGCGAAACAGCTCCGACGCGGCGCCGTTGACGATCACGAGCCGGCTGGCGTCGTCGACGACGAGCACCGGGTTCGCCATGGAGTGGACGACGGACGCGAGCTGCTCCTCCTTGTCGCCGAGGCGGCGGTACAGGTCCGCCGACCGCAGCGCGAGCGCGACGTGCGTCGAGAACGACGTCAGGAGCGCGCGCTCGGTCGCGTCGGGCGCCTGCGCCACGAACAGGACGAGGTGGCCGAGCCGCCGGCCGTCGGCGAACAGCGGCAGTCCGACGGCGGTCTCGACGCCGTCGACGAGCTGGGCGACCACCGGATGCGACGGCGGGTCGACCCGCAGCGACGGTGCGGTGAGCAGCGCCTTGAACTCCGGATGGCGTGACGCGCCCCGCAGCCGCTCGACGTCGATGCCCCGGGCCTGGGCGACGCGCATGCCTTCACCCTCGACCAGCGCGACGAACCCGGCCCGGGCGCCGAAGAGCTTCTCGGCGACGTCGAGCTGGCGCACGAGCACCTGCGCCCGCTCGACACCGGCGCTCACCGACGCGACGGCCTCGAGGACCTCGGGCGCCGACATCGCCGCCGACGGCGGGCGGCGGCTCAACACCAGCGAGGCGGCGTCGGCGAACAGCGACAGCATGCCGGGGTCCACGCGGCGGCCGTCACCGCCGACGGCGAGCGCACCCACGATGGTGGTGCCGACCCGAACCGGCTCGGCCATCGCCGACGCGCCCTCGCCCGAGCGGCGGGCGAGCCGGCCAGACGAGATGGCACCCTCGGCGGCGTCGAGGACGACACGTCCGACCGGACCGGTGGCGGCGAGCGGCGTGGTCGCGCCGTCGACGAGGCCGAGCAGCAGGCCCTGGCGGCCCTTCGTCGTCGCCACTGCACCCCGCAGGGCGTCGTGCAGCAACTTGGCGGTGTCGGCACCCGACACCACGCCGCGCAGCACGCGCTGGAGCTGCTCCGTCGACTCGGACGACGCCTCGACCGCCATCTCACCCCTATCGGCACGAATCGAACGGCAGTTGACGCGTCACTGACGAGGGGGTTGAGCGTCCTGTCGACGTGGAACACACGGATCCGGGCTCAAGCGGACGGGACTGCAGGCCGATGGTTCGGTCGGAGAACACGAAGGGGGTACGGGTGACCACCATCCGGGCCAGCTGCCCGACCTGCGGAGATGTCGAGCTCACCATCCCGGACGTGACCGTCCGCGTCTGCGCCGCCGACAACCGCGGCACGTACACGTTCCGGTGCCCCGACTGCCACGGCGCCGTCGCCAAGGACGCCGAGGCCCGGATCGTCGACCTGCTCGTGTCGTCGGGCGTCAAGCTCGAGGTGTGGCAGCTCCCCGCCGAGCTCTTCGAGCCGAGGACCGGCGACCCGATCGACCACGACGACCTGCTCGACTTCCACGCCCTGCTCCAGAGCGGCGAGTGGTTCGAGCGCCTGTTGGAAGCAACCCGGCGTTAGTAGCGTTGGTCGGGACATGGACCTCATCTGGATCGCGCCCCTCGCCGTGCTCGTGATCGGGCTGATCCCGGTCCTGGTGCTCGCCGGACGCATCGCCACCGAGCTCCACGCCATGCGCGGCGACCTCGACCGCTGGAGCGGCCTGCGTCCCGCCGTCGTCGATGTCACCGACGAAGCCGAGCTGCTTCGCCGCCGGGCCCTCGCCCTGCGCGCCGCCACCCGTCGCCCCTGACGGCGCCCCGCAACCTCACCCGCCACCCCCACTTTCGTTTCATGAAACGAAAGTGGTGGCCGTAGCCCCCGAAACCGTTGCCGATCTCGCGATCGGGATGCGCACCGGGCCGCCCGTAGACTGACGGGCGTGCCGAGTCTCGGGCCGATGGAGATGATGGTGATCTTCGTGGTCGCCCTCCTCGTGCTCGGACCGTCGAAGCTCCCCGAGGCCGGCCGTCAGGTCGGCAAGGCCCTCGCCGAGCTGCGCAAGTGGTCGAGCGGCGTCCAGGCCGAGTTGCGTGACGCCATCAACGTGGACGACGCGCCGTCGCCCACGCCGGCGCACGACCCGACACCGCCGATGCTGACGCCGGTCGAGCCCGAGCGGCCCACGCCGCGGCCGCCGTCGAGCTTCCCCGACCAGCAGTCGTTCACGTGACCCCCGTCGTTTTGCCAGCACCAGCGCAACCGAAATGGTTGCGCTGCTGCTGGCAAAAGCAGTTCTGACCCGTGGCGTTCTTCGCCAAGGGGTCGCGCACGCCCGCGGGCGACAGCGGCGGCCAGATGACGATCATCGAGCACCTCAGCGAGCTACGGCGCCGGCTCGTCATCTGCCTCATCGCCGTCGGGGCGTGCGCGGTCGTCGCGTTCATCGCCTACAACCCGATCCTGAAGTTCCTGCAGGACCCGTACTGCGACGTCGTCGGCCCGAACGGCAACTGCCAGTTCCTCGCCACGAGCGTCCTGGACCCGTTCGCCATCCGGTTGCAGATCGCGACGTACGGCGGACTGATCCTCGCCGCACCGATCGTCTTCTGGCAGCTGTGGCGGTTCGTCGCCCCCGGCCTGACGAGCCGGGAACGGCGCTACGCGGTCCCGTTCATCGTCAGCTCCGTGCTGCTGTTCGCGCTGGGCGGGTTCATCGCCTACCTGACGTTCCCGAAGGCGCTCGACTTCCTCATCCACATCGGCGGCACCAGCCTCGACGTCCGCCCGACGCCGACGAAGTACCTGCAGCTGATCCTGCTGATGATCCTGGCGTTCGGGCTCAGCTTCGAGTTCCCGGTCTTCCTCGTGTTCCTCGAGCTCGTCGGCGTCATATCCAGCCAGCAGCTGCGGCGGTGGCGGCGGTGGGCGATCGTCGGGATCGTGACGTTCGCGGCGGTGATCACACCCAGTCAGGACCCGTACTCGCTGTTCGCGATGGCCGTGCCGATGTGGGTGTTCTACGAGGCGTCGATCGCCGTCGGTAGGGTCCTCAAGCGGTGAGCGACCCGCCAACGCTCCGCGACGACTTCGTCGCCCTCCTCGGCTTCGAGCCCGACCCGTTCCAGATCCAGGCGATGGACGCGCTCGACGCCGGCCGCAGCGTCCTCGTCGCCGCCCCGACCGGGAGCGGCAAGACGGTCGTCGCCGAGTACGCCGTCGCCAAGGCGCTCGCCGAGGGCGGCAAGGCGTACTACACGACGCCGCTGAAGGCGTTGAGCAACCAGAAGTTCGGCGACCTCGTCCGCCGCCACGGTGCCGACCGCGTCGGTCTCCTCACCGGCGACAACTCGATCAACGGTGAGGCACCGATCGTCGTGATGACGACCGAGGTCCTCCGCAACATGATCTACGCGGCGTCCTCGACCCTCGAGGGGCTGAAGTACGTCGTGCTCGACGAGGTCCACTACCTCCAGGACCCGTACCGCGGACCGGTGTGGGAGGAGGTGATCGTCCACTCGCCGCCCGAGGTCGACCTCGTGTGCCTCAGCGCGACGGTCAGCAACGCCGAGGAGGTCGCCGACTGGATCGGCGCGGTGCGCGGCGACACCGAGACGATCATCGAGGAGCGGCGACCGGTCGAGCTCCACCAGCTGTACATGGTCGGCGACCGCGCCTCCGAGCAGCCGCACCTCCTCCCGACGTTCGTCGACGGACACCCGAACCCGGAGGCCGCCAAGCTCGACAGCGCGTCCGTGCGACGCGGCGAGCGCGCCGAGACGGACTACCGCGGCCGCGCACGGACGCGGTTCCGCACGCCGCGACGGCTCGACGTCGTCGAGCGCCTCGACGACGAGGGCATGCTGCCGACGATCTACTTCATCTTCAGCCGCAACGCGTGCGACGACGCCGTGCGGCACCTCGTCGACGGCGGCATGCGGCTCACGACGAGCGAGGAGCGCGCCGAGATCCGCGCCATCGCCGAGTCGAAGGTCGACGCGCTGTCCGACGACGACCTGCGCGTCCTCGACTACGGCTACTGGCTCAACGGGCTCGAGTGCGGCGTCGCCGCGCACCACGCCGGGATGGTGCCGCCGTTCAAGGAGACCGTCGAGGCGTGCTTCGCTGCGGGACTCATCAAGGTCGTGTTCGCAACAGAGACGCTCGCGCTCGGGATCAACATGCCGGCGCGCTCGGTCGTGATCGAGAAGTTGACGAAGTTCACCGGCGAAGCGCACAAGTTCCTCACCCCCGGGGAGTACACGCAGCTCACCGGGCGCGCCGGTCGACGGGGGATCGACGACGTCGGCTACGCCGTCGTGCTGTGGTCGCCGTTCGTGCCGTTCGACCAGGTCGCGGGCCTGGCGTCGACGCGCACGTACCGGCTCACGTCCGCGTTCCGGCCGACGTACAACATGGCCGCCAACCTCGTACGGCGGTACCGCCCCGACACCGCCCACCACCTGCTCAACCTGTCGTTCGCGCAGTACCAGGCCGACCAGCAGGTCGTGCGGCTCGAGGCACAGCTCGAGCGCTACCAGCAGACCCTCGCGCAGCTGCGCGAGGACGCCACGTGCGAGCGCGGCGACGTGCAGGAGTACCGGCGGTTGCGCCGTCACGACGAGGGACGCCGGCGGGGCCCCACGGGCGCGCCGGTCGACGAGGTCGTCGGCGCGCTGGAGCGCATCCGTCCCGGCGACGTGCTGCACCTCGCCGGTGGCAAGTCCGGCGGCCGCATCGTCGTCCTCACCACGGCGCGCCGCAAGGGCGGTGACATCCGGGTGCGTGCGCTCACGCCCGACCGCAAGATGTTGGCGCTCGGCCCGAAGGACTTCGACTGGCCACCGACGGCGGTCGGTCACGTCGAGCTCCCGACGCCGTTCGCGCCGAACAGCCACGGCTACCAGCGGGAGGTCGCGACACTGCTGCAACGGGCGAAGGTCCGCGACGCGGCCGCCGGTGCGCCCGACGGACCACGCCGACGTCCGACGCGACGCGACGCCGCCGACGGCGACGACTCGCCGGGCGGCACACACCCCGTCGCCCGCTGTCCGGACGCGCTCGTCCACGTGCGCGCCGCCGAACGCGCCGAGCGCGTCGAACGTGACGCGCAACGCCTCGAACAGCGCATCCGCGGTCGCACCGAGTCGCTCGCCCGCCAGTTCGACCGGGTGCTGCGGGTCATGGAGGCGTGGGGCTACGTCGACGGCTGGGCCCTCACCCCCGAAGGCCAGCAGCTGGCGCGCATCTACCACGAGGCCGACCTGCTCGTCGCCGAGGTGCTGCGCAGCGGCCTCTTCGACACGCTCTCGCCGGCCGAGGTCGCGGCGCTGGCGTCGACGTTCACATTCGAGCATCGCGGTCCGAACACACCGCCGGCCCCGCGGTTCCCGACGGCGCGGTTGCGAGAGCGCTGGGCGCACGTCGAGCACCTCGCCCGCGAGCTCAACCTCGCCGAGGACGACGCCGGCTTGCCGATCACGCGCCAGCCGGACCCGGGGTTCGTCGAGCTGGCGTGGGCGTGGGCCGAGGGCGACGAGCTCGACGACCTGCTGGCGGACGTCGACATGTCCGGCGGCGACTTCGTCCGCAACATGAAGCAGCTGATCGACCTGCTGCGCCAGGTCGGCGACGTCGCCGTCGATCTCGCGACCGCATCGGCCGCACGGAAGGCGGCGGACGCGCTCTTCCGCGGCGTCGTCGCCGCGTCCTCCGCGGTCACCACGTAGATGGGGGTTCGCAAGGGCGAGCCGTGGGGCGCGCCCGGCGCGCTGCCCGACGACGGCGTGATCGTGCGCTCCGACGCCGAGGCGCGTCACGTCCTCACCGAGGCGCGGCGTGACAACCAGCCGTTCCCGACCCTCGGGTTGCTCGGCGGTGACCTCTGCCGCACGCTCGGCGGTGGGCGGGGTGGCGACGAACGGCTGCGCTCGCCGGACGCGATGACGTTCCCGGTCGACGTCGGCGAGGTGCTCGTCGACGGGCGTCTGCACCTCTTCGTCGCCCACCTCGTCGCCCGCACCCGCTGGTGGACTCGGGCGTTCGTCGCGATGAACGCGCAGTTCGTCGGCGACCTCGACCTCGGTCCCCGCGCGCACCCTGGCGACGGCCTGCTCGACACGTACGACGCGCGCCTGCCGGTGTCGCAGTTGTTGCACGTGCGGGCGCGTGCGCGCACCGGGTCGCACCTGCCGCACCCGGCGATCGAGGAGCGGCGCACCGGCGCCCTCCAGGTCGAGCTGGAGCGGCCGCTCGCCGTGTGGCTCGACGGCGACCGCATCGGCGCCGGCCGCGTGCTGTCGGTGCGGGTCGACGCCGACGCGCTGCGCGTCGTCGTGTAGACCGGCACGGCGATGAAGGCGTGGATCCTCGACGAGTCGCCCGGCGACTACCGGTTCGGCGTGATCGACGACCCGGTCGTCGGGCCGGGCGACGTGCGCGTCCGCGTCGTCGCGTCGGCGCTCAACCACATGGACCTGTGGCTCACGAAAGGGCTGCCGAAGCCGCCGGTGCCGCACATCCCCGGTTGCGACAGCGCCGGCGTGGTCGACGCCATCGGGGACGGCGTCGACCGCGCGCGGTTCACGCTCCGAGAGGGCGACGAGGTCGTCGTGAACCC
>DASSOZ010000234.1:0-4584 GCA_035700105.1 Acidimicrobiales bacterium | reverse complement strand
CCGGCGTCGCCCTCGTAGGAGCGGCCGTCGATCACGGCCTGCATCTCGGCGAGGCGGTGACGGTCGTGGGCGACGGTCGACTCGTAGTACGGGTCGACCGTCGATCGCGTCGCCTCGTCCCACGCCTGCGCCGTCTTGTGGGGATCGTCGACCGCGCCGCGGAGGAAGTCCCGCAGCGCGACGGCGTGGATCATGCCGATGCTGATGCCGCGCCCCACCGACGGGTTCGTGCACGCCCAGGAGTCGCCGAGCGGCAGCACGCCGGTGACGACCGGTGCCCCGTCGACGACGAGCCGGCGCCGGCGGTCCTCGAGCTTCGCCATCGTGACGACGCGCTCGTCGAGGGGCTCGCCGTCGAGCCAGTGGGCGTGGAGCGGGAACGTCCGCACGAGCTCGGTCCACCGATCGGTGTCGGTGAGACCGCGCAGCGGCTTGTCGCCGCTGAGGGCGATGACACCGATGCCCCACGTGCCGTTGTCGGCGGGGAGCACCAGCAGCGCGACCGACCCGCAGTAGTAGAGCGGCGGGCCCATCAACGGCGGCACCGACCCGTCACCGGAACGGAAGTAGCGGCCGTAGTAGACGAAGCCGGAGTCGTCCATCTCCTCGTCGACCGGCGGGGCGCCGATCGCCGACAGCCACGCCGGAAGCGGTGACCGCCGGCCGGTCGCGTCGACCACGACGTCGGCGCGCAGCTCCTCGCCCGCCTCGGTCCGAACGCCGGTGACGTGCGGGATGCCGTCGGCCGCCGACGGACCGGTCAGCAGACCGGCGACGGCGACACCACGGCGGATGTCGAGTCCCAACGTCTCGCGCGCCACGGCGGCGACCGCGGCCTCGGCGACGGGACGGCGCGCCGTCAGCGACGCGAAGCGCTCGTCGCCGTCGCGCAGCCCGCCCGACATCGACTCTGGCACGTTCTCGATGAAGCTGAACCGCAGGGCGCCGGCGCGCTGCAGCGCCGAGACGACCTCGGGCAGCTCGCGCTCGACGATCTCGCGGAAGCGGGGCTGGAAGT
The DNA here is from genome assembly GCA_035700105.1 of Acidimicrobiales bacterium. GTDB lineage: Bacteria > Actinomycetota > Acidimicrobiia > Acidimicrobiales > DASSOZ01 > DASSOZ01. The sequence goes on along the minus strand of DASSOZ010000234.1, from coordinate 3,566 downwards.
AGTGCAGGAGCCGGAACTGGTTGACGCCGCGCCGCTCCCAACCCGTCCAGGCGTCGCGGGGATCGTCGGGCGGCTCGCCGGCGTCGCGCTCGAGCACGGTGACGTGGTGGCCGTCCTTGGCCAGGAGCATCGCCGCGCACGTGCCGACGATGCCGCCGCCGGTGACGATGACGTCCATCGCCGGCTACGCGGGGACGTCGGCGAACGGGCCGAAGAAGCCGACGATGAGATCGATGCGGCCGTCGTCGGAGCGGTGACCGACGTCGAACCCCTCGAGCGCGGTGTTGCCGTCGCCGTCGACCATCTTCCACGCGAACCGGAAGTAGCCGTCGTGCTCGTCGGCGCCGCTCGTGGCGTCGATACGGGCGCCGGGGAACTGCTCCTGGAACCCGGCGATGTGCGCGTGCAGCGCGTCGCGCCCCTCGGCCCGCCCCATCGGGTCGCAGTACAACCCGTCGTCGGTCCACGCCTCGTCGAGCAGCTTGCGCCGGGCGTCGCCGTCGGGCTCGTTCCAGGCGGCGCCGTATGTCGTGACCGCGTCGTTCAGGTCCATCGGCGCAGCGTGACACGACCGGCCCGACCTGTCACGGGTGCGGCCGTCACACGACGATCACACGATGGCGGCGATGTCGCTGACGAGCGTCACCGCGCCGGCCGCGCCGGCGCCGGCGAGGGCGACGCGGCCCGCGGTCGTCACCGCGGTGGACCCGAGCGCGCGGCGCGCCGGCGTCCACCGCACGAGCGCGGCGATCACGAGGACGGGAAGCCCGACGAACACGAACAGCAGCGGGAACGCCCACACGACCAGCGGCGCGGCGGCGACCTTCAGCGGCCGCGTGCGGAACCATCCGCCCTCACGGTCGAAGCGCTCGACGAACGGAACGACGAGGGCGCCGAACAGCGCGGGGATGGCGACGAACAACGCGACGGCCAGCCACGTCGGCGACAGCAGCGTGAAGTCGATGCCGTCGCTGTGCACGAGCATCGAGCCGACGACGAGCCCGGCGCCGAGCGCGCACGTGGCGACCCGCAGGGCGGTGCCGCCGATGAGCCACCGGCGGATCACGAGGTACGCGAGGCCGCCGACGACACCGACGAGCGTGCTCAGCGCCAGCAGCGTGAGCGTGCCCGACAGCGTGAACCGGCCGATCGGGAACCCGTCATCGGTCTCGACCCCGCGCACCGCGTCGCTCGACGTCACCATCAACAGCCGCATGGCCAGCCGCCCGCCGACACCGCCGACGAGCGCGCCGAGGACGGCGCCCGCCCACGTCGCCGCTGCCACCGACCGCGCCGCCGGCTCGAGCGCGCGAAGTCGACCTGCCCAGCCCCGTCCCATGGCGGTTCACGGTACCGAGGTCCGACCGGTACCCGGGCGTCAGCCCGACTCGCACCCGACGCCGTCGTGATCGGCGTCGAAGCGGTGCGGGTCGCTCCCGACGACGCGGAAGCGGCGGTACGCGACGTCGCCGCAGTCGAGATCCGGGGGCGCCGGCGGGATGCACACGTCCGGATAGCTCGGGTCGCAGTTGCCCGTCGATGCGGGCGGTGGCGGCGCGGCGGGCGCGGGCGCGGGCGCGCCGACGGGGCACGCGCCCCAGAGGCCGCGGTTGGCGTCGCGTGCCTCGCGCTGGAGCGCGACGAACTCGTCGGCGTGGGCGACGTTCGGCGGCACGGTGTACGCCGACGCGTAGCCGTCGCGCACCATGGCGGCGTTGACGAAGTCGCCGTCGCTCGCCCGGTACACGTACGCGAGCGTGCGCCCGTAGCGGTCGAGACGCTCGACGTCGTACACGAGCCGGACACGGGTACCCGTGGGCAGCGTCGCCTTCATGCGCGCCGACGCCTCCGGGCCGAAGCACTGCACGGACGTGCGCGGGTCGACGGTCTCGGGCGTGTCGATGCCGATCAGCCGCACGCGCACGCCGTCGGCCACGCGGATCGTGTCGCCGTCGGTCACCGACTCGACCGTCGTGTCGTCGCCGGCGGGCATCGCCGGCGGCGGCGGGCCCGCGTCGGTGGTTGTGGTCGTCGCGGGTGTCGTCGTGACGGGGTGCTGGTGCTCGGCCGTGGTCGTCGGGGCGGCGGGCGCGGCTGTGGTCGACGGCGCGGCCGACGTCGCCTGGTCGACGGAGCACGCGCCGACCAGCGCGACACACAACGCGATCAGCGCGATCGATCGGCAGCCGCCACGGCCCACACCCTCCTATCGGCACGACGCCAGCAGGCGAAAGGGTTCGGCACGTCATCCCACCGGCCACCGCTCGGGGTGCGCCGCCCCGCCGTCGAGCAGGTCGTCGGCCACGGCGGTGATGACGTCGATGCCCTCCAGCCCGTCGAGCCACGCTGGTGGGACGAGGTCGACGCCGAGCTCGGCGCCCACGAGGTTGCCGCAGATCGAGCCGGTCGAGTCGCTGTCGCCGCGGTGCTCGACGGCGGCGACCAGCGACGTGCGCACGTCGCCACCGGCGAGCGCGCAGTAGAGCCCGATCGCCAGCGCCTCCTCCGCCACCCACCCCTCGCCCAGCGACTCGACCGCCGGTCGCGTCGGTGGCCCGCCCGACGCCGCCAGCTCGACGGCTGCGTCGACGGCAGCAACCGTCTCGTCACACGACGGCCGGGCCCGCAGCGCGTCCATCGCCGCGCCGACCGCGTCCGCGAGGGGCACTCCGTCGACGACCTGCGTGACCAGCGCGGCCAGCACACCGGCGGACAACCAGCCGGTGGCGTGTCCGTGCGTGATCGCCGCCGCCCGGCACCCGAGGTCGAACGCATCCGCAACGGAGAGCCCGACGAGGCCGATCGGCGCGACCCGCATCACGCCGCCGCAGCCTTTGCTCCCGGCGACGGCCGCGCCCGCTTCCAGCGCGCCGAGGCACGTCGTCCCCGGCGCCCGCCGCGCGTGGAGGAACGCGTGGGACGACAGCCAGCCGTCGGCGACGCGCAGGGAGGACGTCTGCGTGGCGAGCCACCGCTCGTACGCACGGCGGATCGACGGCAGCGGGTCGTCGCCCGGCCACGCCCGCAGCAACCCCTCGGCGGTGAACAGCGTCATCTGGGTGTCGTCGGTGATCGCCCCGAAGCGTGTCGGCGCTCGCACGTCGTCGCCGTGGGCGAACTCGATCGGCGCGCCCAGCGCGTCGCCGATCGCGCCGCCCAGCAGGCACCCGCGCACCCGGGCGCGGCGATCGGGCAGCGACGCCACGAACGAGCGCAGCGGCGGCGCCGCCGCAAACGCTGCGACACGTCCCGCCTCGACGTCGCACACGGCGTCCGGAGCGACGGAGAGCAAGGCCGCGAGGTCCGTCGGCGACATCGCCCGCTCGCCGCGCGCGACGACCAGCGCGGCGGCGAGCTCGGGATGCGGGTGACCGTCATCGAGGTACCGCTCGGCCAGCCGGCGACGGGCGAGCGCCGCCTGCGCGTCACGGCCCTCGACGTCCACGGCGACGATCATGCCGCCTTCGCCTCCGCGCCACGGAGCAGCGCCAGCCCTGACAGCACTGCGTAGCGCTCGTCGGACGCCGCCAGGCGGGCCAGCCGCGCGCGCGCCCGCTTCACGATCT
>DASSOZ010000233.1:0-8634 GCA_035700105.1 Acidimicrobiales bacterium | reverse complement strand
GGTGCGTGCTCGTTCGTTCGTCCGGCGCGGTGCACCTGCTGAGCACGTGGGACGAGGGCGTTCCCGAGGAGATCCCGCACGAGCACCTGTACGGCATCTCGTTCAACTCGACGAACTTCCTCAAGGTCCTGCAGGGCGTCGAGGGCGCGGCGACGGTCGGTCGTGTGGCGACGGATGCACTCACGCCGTCGTCCGCCGGGCTGCTGGCGAAGGCGTTCCCGGCGGCCGAGCTCGTCGACGGCGAACCGCTGCTGCGCCGGGCTCGCGCGGTGAAGACGACGGGGGAGATCGACGCCATCCGCACGTCCGTCGCTGTTGCCGAACGGGCGCTCGACGCCGCGGCAGCCGCGCTGGCGCCGGGCGTCACCGAGCGCGCGCTGACCGGTGTGTTCATGGAGGCCATGGCATCCGCGGGCGTGACGACGCCGGCGTCGCAGGACGTCGCCTGGATCACCTCGAGCGACGACCCGTGGCGGCGCGCCTCTCGCGACGCCGCGGTCGCGTCGGGCGACCTCGTCGTCCTCGAGGGCGGCGTGATCGCCGGCGGCTACGCGGGCGAGGTCGGGCGGACACACGAGGTCGCGTCCGTGGCGTCCGGCGCGCGCTTCCGGGAGTGCGACGCTCTGCTCGACCGCCTAATGGCGGCGTGCCGCCCGGGTGCTCCCGCGTCAGCGCTGCTCGACGCGTACGCCGCCGCCGGCGTCGCCCCGCCGCCGATGCCCGTCGCCCGCGGGCTCGGCCTCGGCTACGACCTGCCGCTCGTCACGCACGCGCTGCCGCGCACGGCCGGGGAGCAGCGGCTCGCCGCCGGCATGACGTTCGCGCTCGCCGCGTACGTGTGGGAGCGCGGCGCCGGCGGCGTCCTCCGCCTCGAACCCGTCGTCGTCACCGCCGATGGCGCACAGTCACTCTCGACGCAAGGAGTCCGATGACCGAGCGCAGCGAGGTCCAGTGAGCGAGCGCAGCGAGGTCCCGCCGCCGGAGGACATCGTCCTCTACGAGAAGGACCGCGAGAACAAGATCGCCACGATCACGTTCAACCGTCCCGACCACCTGAACGCGCCGACCATCGGGGCGCGCCGACGCTATGCGGACCTGATCTTCAAGGCGAGCATCGACGACGACGTGAAGGTCCTCGTCGTGCGGGGCGTGGGCGCCAACCTCGGCTCGGGTGCCGACCTCGACGAGCTGATGGCGAAGCAGAACGCCGGCACCGCGCTCCACGAGGAGTACGGCCTCGACGAGGACGACGACGTCACGCTGCCGGGCCCGCGGGCGTACCGCCGCGGCGCCACGCTCGTGCAGTGGTACGGCAACGCGCCGTCGGGGTGCCGGACGCTGCAGGAGTTCAAGAAGATCAGCATCCTCGAGGTGAAGGGCTACTGCTACGGCTGGCACTTCTACCAGGCGGCCGACGCCGACCTCGTCATCTCGTCCGACGATGCGCTGTTCGGCCACCCCGCGTTCCGCTACGTCGGCTACGCCCCGCGCATGTGGCAGTGGGCGATGATGATGGGGCTGCGGAAGTTCCAGGAGATGGTCTTCACCGGCCGTCCGTTCACGGCGCAGCAGATGTACGAGTGCAACTTCGTGAACAGCGTCGTGCCCCGTGACGCGCTGGAGTCCGAGGTCGAGAAGTACGCGTTGGCATGCGCCCGCACGCGGCCGACGGACACCGTGTTCATGCAGAAGGTGTTCTTCGAGATCATGAAGCAGCAGCAGGGCGAGTACATGGGCAGCCTGCTGAGCGCGTGGCTCGAGTCGATGGGCCCGCAGCTGCGGTCCGACGAGGAGGGCTCGCCCACCCGGCTCAGCCGCGAGACGATGGACGCCGGGCTCAACAACCAGGTGAAGGACAACGACAGCCGCTTCCCCCCCGAGTGGCGGCTCAGCCGGTCGGGTCAGCGGCGCACGGACGACGACTGGCGGTGAAGCACCTGCGGGTCGTCGACCTGTCGACGTGGATCGCCGGCGCCTACTGCACGAAGCTCCTTGCCGACGCTGGGGCCGAGGTCACGAAGGTGGAGTCGCCGCCGGGCGATCCGCTGCGGCGGTGGTCGGCGTCGGGCGCGGACATCGCGCCCGGCGAGAGCGGCGCACTGTTCGACTTCCTGCACGCGTCGAAACGGTTCGCCGCCGTCGACGATCTCGACGGGCTCCTCGCATCGGCGGACGTGGTCGTGTGGTCGCGCGACGCGCCCGTGTCGCGCACCCCGGGCGAGATCCTCGCCGCCCAACCGCACCTGACCGTCACGGCGATCACGCCGTTCGGGCTCTCGGGCCCGTGGGCGGATCGCGCCGCCACGGAGTTCACGTTGCAGGCGTGGTCGGGCGGGATCATCGGCCTCGCCCGCGGCGCACCGGAACTTCCCCCCGTGTGTGTGGGCGGCCAGATCGGCGAGTGGCTCTCGGGCGCGTTCGCCGCCATCGGGACGGTGGCGTCGCGCCGGCGGGCGGCGCGCTCGGGCGAGGGCGAGCTCGTCGACGTCTCGATGCTCGAGGCGCTGGCGATGTGCCTCACCTACTACCCGGTCACCTACCACGACCAGCTCGGCCGGCCGATGCGGCGCAGGCGGTACGTGCCGACACCCGGGGTCGGTACCGCCAAGGACGGACTCGTCGGGCTCGGCGTCGGGACGGGGCAGCAGTGGCTCGACTTCGCCGCGCTCGTCGGCCATCCCGAGTGGGGCGAGAACCCGAAGTACTTCCTCGACCGGACCGAGCTGGCGCCGGCGATCGACGCGTGGATCGCCGATCGGACCGTCGACGAGGTGCTCGAGCTCGCGTCGGCGTTCCGCATCCCCAACGCGCCGATCGCCGACGGTGCCAACGTCGCCACGCTCGACCACTTCGTCGAGCGGGGGACGTTCGTGAAGAACCCGATCGACGGCGCGCTCAACCCCGACGTCCCGTACCGCATCACGACCACGCCCACCCCGAACTCGGCGCGGAAAGTTGCGGATACCGCAACGAAACGCGCCGAGAACGATCCATCACTGCCGTTCAGCGGGTTGCGGGTGCTCGACATGACCGCGTACTGGGCTGGTCCGTTCGCCGGTCACGTGCTGGCGATGCTCGGTGCCGAGGTGATCCACCTCGAGTCGCCGAGCCGCCCCGACGGCGTCCGTCTCGTCGGTGGCGTCCCGCAGACCGAGGACCGGTACTGGGAGCGGGGCCCGATCTTCTCGGCGCTCAACACGAACAAGAAGAGCCTGACCGTGGACCTCGCCGACCCCCGCGGCGTCGAGCTGTTGCGGCGGTTCGTGTCGACGTGCGACGTCGTCCTCGAGAACTACACGCCGCGCGTGCTCGACCAGCTCGGCCTGTCGCACGAGTCGCTTCGCGAAGCGCGACCGGACCTCGTGATGGTGCGCATGCCGGGGTTCGGGCTCGACGGGCCGTGGCGGGAGCGGGCCGCGTTCGCGTTCGTCATCGAGGACGCGTCGGGGTTGACGGCGCTGACGGGCTACCCGGATCAGCTCCCGATCGAGCCGTACTGCGTAGGTGATCCCAACGCCGGGCTGCACGCGCTGTTCGGCATGCTGGTGGCGCTCGCCCGCCGCGACGAGACGGGTGAGGGCGCGCTGGTGGAGGCGGCGATGGTCGACGCCGCCGTCAACGTCGCCGCCGAGCAGGTGATCGAGCACTCCGCGTACGGCGCGCTGCTGACCCGGTCCGGCAACCGCGGGCCGCGCGCCGCGCCGCAGGGCCTGTACGAGGCGGCCGGTGACGGCCCCCGCACTCGCGACGAGCGCTGGGTGGCCATCGCGGTGGCCGACGACGCGCAGTGGTCCGCGCTGGTGGGCGCGCTCGGTTCGCCGGCGTGGGCGTCGGACGCGTCGCTGGCGACGAGCGACGGCCGCGTGCGGGCCCACGACCGCATCGACGAGCTGCTGGGGGAGTGGTGTCGCGCTCGCTCGGCCGACGAGATCGTGGCGTGCCTGTGGGACGCCGGCGTCCCGGTCGCCCGGGTGATGCAGCCGCACGACCAGCCGTCGTTGGCGCAACTGGAGGCGCGTGCGTTCTTCGAGTCGGTCGACCATCCGGTGGCCGGCCCGGCGCGGTACTCGACGCTGCCGATGCGGTTCTCTCGCGGTCCGGAGCACCTCCACCGCCGGCACGCGCCGCTGCTCGGCGAGCACACCGCCGAGCTGCTGGCCGAGATCGGGTTGACGCCGTCGGAGCTCGACGCATTGGAGGCCGACGGGATCATCGGCTGCGCGCTGGCCGCGCGGACGTAGGTTCGCGTCGATGGGCTTCCGCGCCGCACCGTTCGACGTCGTCGAGGCCTCCCGGCGCGTGTGGCTGGAGCGCTGGGACGCGCAGTCGGCGTCGGGCATGGCCGTCTACACGGCGATCCTGCGCTCGTACCAGCTGCTGAACGACCAGGTGAACAAGGTCATGCGGGCGCACGACCTCACGTTCGCCCGGTACGAGGTGCTCGCGTGGCTGGCGACCGACCCGGAGTCGTCGCTGACGCTCAGCTGGATCAGCAAGACGTTGCGCATCCCGCCGGCGACGGTGACGAACATCATCGACCGGCTCGAAGCCGACGGGTTCGTGCGCCGCGTGCCCCATCCGTCGGACGCCCGCACCACGCTCGCGGAGATCACGGCTCGGGGGCGCCGTCTGGCCGACGCGGCGACGCGCGACCTCAACTCGACGGTCTACGCGTCGATCGGCCTGTCGCAGCGGAAGCGGGCGGACCTCGTCGACCTGCTGGCCGAGCTGCGTGCCAACGGCAACGAGTTCGACGTCAAGCGGTCCGATGACGTCATCGACGAGCTGGCCACCCGCCGCGGTCGAGGCGCCCGCTACCGGACGAGCAACCGGTCGACCGACGTCTGGACGAAGCCGGCGCCGAGGTAGAGGCCGCGGGCGGCGTCGCTCTCGAAGCCGACCTTCAGGCGCGTCGCGCCCTTGCCGGCGAGGCGATCGAGCCCGTGCGTCAGCAGCATGCGACCGAGGCCGCGTCGGTGGAAGTCGTCCTCGACGCGCATTGGTTCGACCAGCCCGACATCCGTCGCCGGGTCGAGCCAGAACAGCGCGTACCCGGCGATCGTGCCGTCGCCCGCCTCGACCGCGAGGTCGAGCGCGGGGTCGTACAGCGAGCACTGTCGCAGGCGGTGCTCGACGAGCCCGCCGTTCCTGGCGACCATGGGGTGGGGCTGGTCCGACCGTGTCGCCCGGTCGACGATCGCGAACCCGTCCACGTCGGCGACGGGTGCACGCTCGGCGGCGTCCATCCACGTCGTGCCCGACACGTCGTCGGTCATCGTGAACCCGCGCCGCAGGGCAACGTCCACGAGGTCACGGTCGTCGGCGCGCACGAGTGCCCGCAGCGTCCCGCCGGCATGCGCGGCGTCAGCCGCGTCCAGCGCCGCGGTCCACACCTCCGCTGGATCGACGGTCGACGGCACCGCGAAGACGTCTGCCTGCCACGTGTCGTCCCACGCCGTCAGGCCGGCAGCCGCCACCGGACCGGCGTCGTCGAACCACACCGGCAGCGCGACGTCATCGGTCGCGCGAGGCCGGCGCCACCACCACTGGACGTCGGCGGCCTCCCACATGCCGACCAGCGGGTCCGCCAGCCGCGCCCGCTGCAGCACGGTCGTGGTCGCATGCAGTCGCTCGTGTCCTGTCAACAGCTCGCGTCGCACGCGGCGCCTTCCTCACGTCCGGGTCAGCGCTGCGACCGTATCCACCCGCGACAGCTTGTGCGGGTTGCGTATCGCGTAGATGCGGGTGATGCGGCCGTCCTCGACCGACACGCTGACGGCGGTGTCGATGGCGCCGCCGAGGTCGATGCGCGCCCCCGGGGCGCCGTTGAGCCACACCGCGCCGGCTTCGAAGTCGGCCGAGCGGGCGGCGGCGACGAGGAAGGCGGCGACGCGGTCGGCGCCGACGATCGGTCGGCGTGCCGCGGCGGCGAGCCCGCCACCGTCGGCGACGATGACGACGTCCGGCGCCAGCACGTCGAGCAGGCCCTGCATGTCGCCGTCGCGAACGGCGGCGAGGAACCGCTCGACCACTTGCTGCTGCTCGGACGCCGACACCGCCGCGCGGGGCCGGCGAGCCGCGACGTGGTCGCGTGCGCGGTGGGCGATCTGGCGGACGGCGGCCGGTGTCTTGCCCACGGCCTCGGCGATGTCCTCGTACGGCGTGTCGAACACCTCGCGCAGGACGAACACGGCGCGCTCGGCCGGGGCGAGCGTCTCGAGCACCGTGAGCATCGCGATCGAGACGCTCTCGGCGAGCTCGACGTCGGCGGCGACGTCCGGCCCGGTGGCGAGCGGCTCCGGCAGCCACTCGCCGATGTACTCCTCGCGCCGGCGGGCCAGCGTCCGCAACCGGTTGAGGGCCTGCCGGGTGACGATGCGCACGAGGTACGCGCGCGGATCACGTATCTCGTCGTGATCGACGCCCGCCCACCGCAGCCAGGTCTCCTGCACGACGTCCTCGGCGTCGGCAGCGGAGCCGAGCATCTCGTACGCGACCGTGAACAGCAGGCTGCGGTGACGGGCGAACGCGCCCTCGGCGTCGGTCATGCCGACTGCGCGTACCCGAGGGACGGTCGTGCCAGCGGCAGCGCGCACGCCTTGGAGAACTCCTGGGACTCGATGCCGAGCGCCGTGTTCGACCGGGTGGTGAGGTTGGCGAACGCGACCGTCGCCGTCAGTTCGAGCAACGCGGCGGCGCCGAGCTGCTCGAGCAGGCGGTCCGACAGCTCGTCGGTGACCCGCGGCGGCGTCGCCGTCATCGCTTCGGCGTACTCCATGACGTCGCGCTCGAGCGGCGTGAACACCGACGACTCCCGCCAGCGGGGCACCTCGCTGGCCTTGCGCTCGTCGAGACCCTCGTTGTGGGCGTGGAAGTAGTTGTAGTCGAGGCACCAGGTGCAGCCGACCTGCGCCGCGACCGCCATGTGGGCGAACGACTTCAGGTTCGCATCGAGCCGGTGCCACTTCTGCGCCTTGCGACCGAAGCTGGTGAAGCTGTTGAGCACCGGCCGGTTGTGCCACATCACCTCGGCCGGCTCCGGTACCTCACCGAGCATCTTGCGGGTCATCCGCTTCAGGACGTACCCGTACAGGCCGGTGATCTGCGCCTTCGGGACCCGTGTCGTGCTGGACATCTCGTTCCTCCTGTCGACGTGGTCGGCATGAAGACACCGGCCGCCCGCGCCGTGTGACAGGTCAGAGCGAGAAGTCGACGGCCTTCATCTCGAGCGGGTCGACGTTGATCGACGACATCGCCGGCAGCAGCCGCTCGTACGGCAACCCGGCCAGGAACCCGTCCAGCACGCGGTGGAAGTTCGAGATGTGGCCCTCGATCTCGCTCGAGATCCGCAGGTACTCGTAGCCCCGCGCGTGCAGCCCCTTCTGCTGGCGGGGGATGTTCGAGAAGTCCTGCGCCGGGATCGGCGGCCAGCGCGGGTCGTCGTGCATCCACACCTCGGGCACGGGTGGCGGCGCCGTCCCGCTGCCGGGTGCGTGACGGGTGAGCGACCAGATCTCCATCAGCGTCTCCTCCGGTCCCAGCGGCCGGAAGCGGTACGACGACGCGCTGCTGTACATCGGCAGGACGAACCAGTGCGGCATGACGTACGCCATCGGCTCGTTCATGCCCGCCGCCTCGAGCTCGTTGAGGTCGGGCATGTCGTGCCCGGCGGCGCGGTGCCACTCGTTCACCGCGTCGTTGAGGCTTCGGTGCCACGTCGACATCGCCAGCTGCGGGTCGGCCGGCAGCTCGATCTCCTTCGCCAGCCGCTCGGCGATCTCGACGTCGCTGGCATGGACCATCCCGTCCATGCCCTCGCTCATCACCCGCAGGTACTGCAGCTCGCCATCGAGCCAGCGGCGCGGGTCGAACGACTCGACGTTGCGCGGCACGATGCGGTCGGGGATGCGCAGCTGCGGGTGCGCCTCGAGCACGTGGTACTGCTCGACGAACGCTTCCTCGGCGAGCTTCCAGTTCGCCGGCAGCCGGGCCGCGTACCACCACTCGGCGCGCAGCGACTCGACCTTCCAGCCGTCGAGGATCGTCGCCGCCGGCTCGATGCACTGTCGCAGCGGCGGTGCCTCGTCGGAGAGGTTGATCCACGCGCAGCCGCCCCACGTCTCGCACCGCACCGGCGTGAGGTCGAGGTCGGGGGGCTCGAGGTTGTGCGGGGCGAACGCCTTGCGCCGCGTCACGGCGGTGTTCGCGCCGTCGTTCGCGTAGCACCAACCGTGGAACGGACACGTGAACCCGCTGTTGGTGTGGCCACGTCCCTGGACGACGCGCACGCCGCGATGACGGCACGCGTTCTCGAACGCCTGCACCGACAGGTCGGCCTGGCGGACGACGACGATCGACTGGTCGAGGATCTCGTATTCCGCGAAGTCACCGGGATGCGGGATCTCCTCGAGCCGGCACGCCATCTGCCACACCCGCGGCCACAGCAGCTCGGCCTCCAGCGCGAAGAACTCCGGGTCGTAGTAGCGCTGCTTCGGGATCCGGTCGGGGAGCTCGATCGCGTACGGCACGGTCACGGCGGCCAATCGTAGACCGATCGGTACAATCCCGGCCCGTGTCGAACGGGCGCGGCGCCGACGTCGACGTGCTCGTCGTCGGGGCCGGCATCACCGGCAT
>DASSOZ010000232.1:0-4022 GCA_035700105.1 Acidimicrobiales bacterium | reverse complement strand
GTGACCGTCCGCCACGTCACGGCCGGCACGGCCGTGCTGCCCGCTGTGGAGGAGCGGATCCCCGACCTCGTCGTCCTCGACCTTCAGATCGGCAACATGGGCGGGATGGCCACCGGGCTCGACCTGCGGCTCGAGGAGGGCGCCGGCCGGCTGCCCCACATACCGATCCTCATGCTCCTCGACCGTCGCCCCGACGTGTTCCTCGCCCGCCGGTCGGAGGCAGACGGGTGGCTGGTCAAGCCACTCGACCCCATCCGGCTGCGCCGGGCGATCACCGCGCTGCTCGGCGGTGGTCGCTACGAGGACGAGTCGTTCCGGCCGCCGGAGGTCGCCGACGTTCCGGCTGCGTCGCCGAGCTGACCCGGGGGCGGCCGACCTCGCCGCCGGTCGCGACGTCCACGAGGAGCAGATCCTCGGCGCGCTCGAGTCGATGCGGGACATGTCGGTGCGCGAGGTCATGACGCCGCGCGTCGACGTGGTCGCGCTCGCCGAGCCCGTGAGCGTCGAGGACGTCGCCCGCGCCGTGAAGGAGTCGGGCCACTCGCGCTTCCCGGTGTACAAGGGCGACCTCGACCACCTCACCGGCGTGCTCTTCGTGAAGGACCTGTTCCGCATGTCGGACCCGCCGACGGTCGAGGCCGTCGGCCGTCGGTTCCGGCCGCCGTTCCTCGTCCCCGAGTCGGCCCGGGTCATGGACGTGCTCGCCCAGATGCGCCGGGGCCGCAAGGCGTTCGCCGTCGTGGTCGACGAGCACGGCGGGATCGAGGGCGTCATGACCGTGAAGGACCTCGTGTCCGAGCTCGTCGGCGAGCTCCCCGACGAGTTCGACGCGCCGGACGAACTGGTCGTCTCGCGCGTCGACGCGTCGCGCTGGCTGGTCGACGGCGGGTGCCCGCTCGACGACCTGTCGGACGCGACGGGCCTGACGCTGCCCGAGGGCGAGTACGTCACCGTCGGCGGGTTCGTCATGGACCGCCTCGGCCGCATCCCCGTCGAAGGCGACGCCGTCGACTGCGACGGCTGGCACCTGCGCGTCTCGGAGATGGACCGCCGGCGCGTGGCCAAGGTCGTGATCCGGAAGCCATCGACTACGATGGATCGACACACCGACGGGAAGTAGCGCAGCTTGGTTAGCGCGCAGCGTTCGGGACGCTGAGGTCGCGGGTTCGAATCCCGCCTTCCCGACTGGACTGGAATCGCCCGACACGGGCACAAACGGGTCCATGACACGTACCCGATCCACAATCACCTGGGTGGCCACGGCGCTCGGGACCGTCATGGCGCTCGTCGGCCTGTGGGCGAGCCGCTGGGGCGACTGGAACGAGTTCGACGCGTCGAAGCTCGTCGCCACCGGCATCGCGATCGTCGCCGGCACCGTCGTCTACCGCCTGGCGATGGACGACCCGCAGGCGCGCGACGACGCCATGGGGCACGGCCACCTGGTCCACCACCACTGATCCACCCCTCGAGTCGCGGCGCGCGGCGGCGCCCGTAGGCTCGGTGACGATGTTCGCCGAGCTGCTGGCGTCGCCGGGCGTCGTCGAGGACGTCGTGCTGCGGTCGTCGTTCGGCGTGATGGCGTTCCACGGCGGGTCGCTCGAGCGGAGGACGGACGACATCGCGCGGCGCGTCGCCGACGTCGCCGGTGCGTCGCTCTACTCCGTCGCGCTGCCCGAGGACCTGCGCTGGCACGTGCCGTCGAAGTACGTCGACCCGGCGGAGTCACCGCCGCTCGCAGCTTTCGTCGACCACGTCGACGTGGCGATCGCGGTGCACGGCTACGGGCGCGACGGGTGGTGGACGTCGATCCTGCTCGGTGGGTGCAACCGGGAGCTCGCCACGCACGTCGGCGCCCGCGTCCGCGCGGTGCTGCCCGACTACGACGTCGTCGACGACCTCGCGCGCGTGCCGGTCGAGCTGCGCGGCCTCCACCCCGACAACCCGGTCAACCGCTGTCGCGGCGCGGGCGTGCAGGTCGAGCTGCCGCCGCGAGCACGCGGGCGCGGACCTCGCGGCCGTGAGTCCACGGTCGACGCGCTCGTGGGCGCGCTGGTGGACGCGATCGCGACGTGGCGCTGACGGTGCAGCGGTTCGGCCTGTCGTTGCCGATCTTCGGCGAGCTCGCCGACCCTCGCGTCGTCGCCGACGTCGCCGCTCGCGCGGAGGCGCGCGGGTGGGACGGCGTGTTCGTCTGGGACCACCTCTTCTACTCGGCGCCGGTTCGTGAGGTCGCCGACCCGTGGGTGACGCTCGCCGCGATCGCCGTCGCCACCGAGCGCGTACGGCTCGGGCCGATGGTCACGCCGCTGGCCCGGCGGCGGCCGGTGAAGGTGGCGAAGGAGACGGCGACGCTCGACGTGCTGTCGGGCGGGCGGCTCACGCTCGGCGTCGGCCTCGGCAGTGAGAAGCACGGCGAGTTCGCCGCGTTCGGCGAGGACGACGATGCGCGCGTCCGGGCGTCGCTGCTCGACGACGCGCTCGCGTTCCTCGACGCCGCATGGGCGGGCGAACCCGTCGGTGCCGGCGGCGTCACGCTGCTGCCGGCACCGGTGCAGCGGCCGCGCCCACCGGTGTGGGTCGCCGGCCGGTGGCCGCACCGCGCGCCGCTGCGCCGGGCGGCGCGCTGGGACGCCTTCTTCCCCGTCGACGTGCCGTCACCCGACGCGCTGGCGGCCTACGTCGACGGCGTGACGTTGGCCGACGTCGTCGTGGACGGCGACGCCGCCACCGACCCGCGCCCATGGTTCGCCGCCGGGGCGACGTGGTGGCTGACGACGTTCTCGCCGTTCGACGTCACGCTCGCCGACGTGCGGGCCGCAGTCGACGCCGGCCCGCCGCGCTGATCAGCTGGCGACGGCCTCGCTGTCCGAGGACGTCGAGGCGCCGGCGAGGTCGAGCAGCCGGGGGTCGTTCGAGAAGACCTCGACGACGGGCTCGCGCAGCCCGAGGCGCTTCTGCAGCTTCTCGACGTCGAGGAGCTGGTTCCACAGCACGAACGTCGCGACCGCACCGCCGCGGCCGGCGCGCGCCGTGCGGCCCGAGCGGTGGACGAAGCCCTTGTGGTCCTCGGGGAGGTCGAAGTGGACGACGACGTCGATGTCGTCGACGTGGATGCCCCGTGCGGCGACGTCGGTGGCGACGAGCGCCGCGAGCTTGCCGTCGATGAACTGCTTGAGCGCGCGCTCACGCGCGCCCTGGCGCAGGTCGCCGTGGATCGGCTCGACGTTGACGCCCTCGCGCTTGAGCTGCGTCGCGAGTCGGTCGGCACCGCGCTTGGTGCGGACGAACAGGATCGTGCGGAACGCACCGCGGCAGATCGCGGCCGCGACCTTCACGCGATCCATCTCGTGCACCTGGAAGAAGTGGTGCGCGACGTCGTGCGGTGACTCGTCGCCGGTCGCGACCTCGTGGCGGGTCGGGTCGTGGAGGTGGTGGCGGACGAGGACGTCGACCTGGCCGTCGAGCGTGGCGGAGAACAGCAGCACCTGCGACCGACCGACGTGGCGCAGGAGCCACTCGACCTGCGGCAGGAAGCCCATGTCGGCCATGCGGTCGGCCTCGTCGACGACGACCATACGGATGTCGTCGAGCCGGATCGCCTTGCGGTCGACGAGATCGATCAGGCGACCGGGCGTGGCGATGATGACGTCGATGCCCTTCTCGAGGGCCTTCAGGTCCTTGTCCATCGCCGTCCCGCCGTAGAACGAGCGGACACGCAGGCCGGCGGCGGGCGCCAGCGGCGCCAGCACGTCGACGATCTGCTTGGCCAGCTCGCGGGTCGGGGCGAGGACGAGTGCCCGGGGCCGCATCGGCGGGGCACCGGGCTCGGTGCGCTCGAGGATCGGCAGCCCGAAGGCCAGCGTCTTGCCCGAGCCGGTGCGGGCCTTGCCGCACACGTCGCGCCCGGCGAGCGCGTCGCCGATCGTGAGCGCCTGGATCGGAAACGGCTCGGTGATGCCCTCGTTGGCGAGCGCGTCGACGAGCGGGCCGCGCAGGCCGAGGTCGGAGAAGGTGGTCAAACC
>DASSOZ010000231.1:0-19970 GCA_035700105.1 Acidimicrobiales bacterium | reverse complement strand
GCGGCGGTGGCGGCCGCCGCAGGGCGCACGACATCTGTTGCCGGGCGGCGACGGGTCAGCTCCCGAGCTGCTCCTCGCGCCGGGTGGCGTTCGCCCGGGTCAACGCATAGCCGGCGGCGACGAGTGCGCCGCCGATGCCGGCGACGGCGGCGATGGGCATGCCCGTGCGAGCGAGCTGCGTGCCGAGCACGGTCGCCTGCGGCTGCGCCTGGGTCTGTGCCGCCGGGGCCACGGCCACACTCGGCGCCGCGGCGGGCGTCTGCGTGTTCGTGATCGACTCGCCGAGGACCGACGGCCCCGCGGACGGCGTCACGCCCGTTCCGCCGACGGTCCCCGTCGTCGTGGTCGTCGTCGTGTTGCCGCCGACGGCGAGCGTCGTCGTCGTGTTGCCGCCGGCCGCGGTAGTGGTCGTTTCGCCGTGCGACCCGACCGTCGTCGACGTCGACGCCCCCGTCTCGCACGGCTGCATCCAGAAGACCTTGTGCTTGACCGTCGCCCCCTGCGGCGCCGAGTCGTCGGTCTCGACGGTCAGCTTCACGTGGTACCCCTGCTGCGCCTGCGGCTCCACGTCGTTCGTGCCGATGATCTGCGCGGCGGTGAAGGTCTCCTCGTGGTCCCACTCGGCCCCGTTGACGCGGTTGTCGACGGTCAGGTCGACGTGGCGCGTGTACATCGTCGGCTGGTCGGGCTGGGTCGGTGACCACAGTGAGAACGACATCTCGCTCGTGTTCGCGTAGCCGTCGAAGCCGAAGAACTCGACGCTGAACTCGCAGCCGACGTGCGGTTCGTTGGCATGGTCCTGCTGGTCGGTGTCGGTGCGGTGGACCTTGATCGTGCCGTTGTTGCCGGGCGGCTGGTCGCCGCCGGCGCTCGTCGACTGGGCGCCGGCGGCGGCACCGCCGGCCAGGGCGAGCGCCGCGCTGGTGCCCGCAACCGCCAACAGCATCCCGGCTCTCGCCGGCAGGTTTCGTCTCACGGTTCTTCCCTCTCTCTGGTTTGGCGGAGTGGGAGAGCCGCTGCGAAGTCCCCGTGCACCACAACCGCCGCCGTTCCGGTAGCGGCGGTCGTTACCCGCTGAGCCCCGCCTAATACACGGACTGTGCGCGAATGGTCACGCTCTGTCCAAAACGCCCGGTGAACGCAGCCGGCGCTCGAGATGGAACTCGAGGGCGCGGGTGGCGAGCGCACCGACGTCGTGGGCAACGGGGCCGGCGTCGTCGCGCAGGACGGCGGCGAGGTCGCCGCCGAGGATCCGTCGGATCAACTCGAGCGCATCGGCCGAGATCGGCATCCCGCGGCGGCAGTTCCGGCACAGCGTCCCGCCGTCGGCGAGGTCGAACGCGACGAGTTCGACGCCGCCCCCGTCACCGGCGGCCGCGCCGCACGACGCGCACTCGTCGAGGATCGGCTGCGCGCCCTCGAGCGCGAGGAGCTTCCAGAAGAACGCCGGCACGAGCAGCGCCGAGTCGTGGCTGGCGAGCGACCGGAGCGCGCCGACGAGCATCGAGTAGAGGCGGGCGTTCGGCTCGCCCTCCTGCGCGACCTGGTCGACGGCCTCGAGCAGCGTCGTCGCCTTCGTGAGGCGCTCGAGGTCTTCGCGGATGGCACGGAAGTGATCGATGACCTCGGCCTGCGTGACGATGTCGAGGTCGCGGCCCTCGTAGAGCTGGAGGGCGACGTGGCTCACCGGCTCGAGCCGCCCGCCGAACTTCGACTTCGTCTTCCGCACGCCCTTGGCGACGGCGCGGACCTTGCCGCTCGTGCGGGTGGCGATGACGACGATGCGGTCCGCCTCGCCGAGCCGGTACGTGCGCAGGACGACGCCCTGGTCGCGGTACAGGCCCATCGCAAGGAGGCTAGGGCTCGAGACCTCCGAAGCGGCGGTCCCTGCGTTGGAACTCCCGGATGGCCTCGAACAGGTGGTCACGGCGGAAGTCGGGCCACAGCACGTCGCAGAACACGAGCTCGCTGTACGCGAGCTCCCAAAGGAGGAAGTTGGAGATGCGGAACTCGCCGGACGTGCGGATCATGAGGTCGGGGTCGGGGACGTCCGGCAGGTACAGCCGCGAGCGGATCGCCTTCTCGTCGACCTTGTCCGGCTTGACCCCGTCGGCGACGAGCCGCTTGACGGCGTCGACGATCTCCGCCCGTCCCCCGTAGTTGAACGCGATCGTGAGCGTCATCGTGCGGTTGCGCTCGGTCAGCGCCACCGACTCGTCCATCTGCCGCAGCAGGCGCTTCGGCACGCGCCAGTCGCGGCGCCCGGCGAACAGGATCCGCACGCCGCGGTCGTGCAGCTCGTCGCGGCGCCTCGTCAGGATGCCCTCGTTGAACCGCATGAGGAACCGCACCTCGTCGGCCGGCCGCCGCCAGTTCTCGGTGCTGAACGCGTAGACGGTGAGGTTCTTCACGCCGACGTCGAGCGCGCCGTCGACCGTGTCGAACAACGCCTCCTCGCCGGCGGCGTGCCCCTCGGTCCTCGGCAGCCCACGCTTCTGCGCCCACCGGCCGTTGCCGTCCATGACGACGGCGACGTGCACGGGCAGGCGCGTGCGGTCGATGCCGTCGAGGGGGTCCACGACGGCGACCGTAGTCAGCTCATGCGGAACGACACCGATTTCGCCGAGCCGTCGACGAGCCGGACCGTGACCTCGCGGCACGACCCGGCCCATGCCCTGTCGGTCTTCCAGACGTACACGTACTGGCCCGCGTCGCTGTCGTACGACAGCTTCCCGTCGGCGCGTGTCGCGTCACCGCCGCCGCAGGCCTGCACGGACGGCGACCCGCCGGCGAGGACGTCCATCCCGTCGTCGCCACCGATCGAGAACTTCAGCGGGACCGACGACCCGGCCTTGGCGCGGTTGGTCGCACCCATCTGGACCGGCGAGAAGAACCCGTCGAACGCGTACTCGACGTCGTAGCCGGCGTCGGCGGTCGCGGTGTTCCCCGCGGGATCCTCCGCTCGACAGGTCACCGAGTGGTGCCCGACCTGCCTGGTCGACACTGGATCGCACGTCGCGTCCACACCGAACGCGTCGGTCGCCTTCGCGAACGCCTCGGCGAACTGCCCCTCGCGCACCGGGTTCGGGTCGACGACCGGGGCGAGGGTGGGCGGCGTCTGGTCGACGCGGACCGACGTCGCGCCATCGGTCGACCCGATGTTGCCGTTGGCATCCGACGCCGAGCACGTCACGGAGTGGAACCCGTCGCCGAGCTCGATCGTCGACACCGACGCCGAGGTGTCGAGCACGGGTTGGCCGCGGTCGAGGCAGCGAACCCACTTCAGCGGCGACGCGTCGGTCGCGGTGACCTCGAGCCGGACACCGTCGTCACCGCTCGACGCCGCGTTGTACCAACCCGTCGAGGCTTCCGCGTCGCCCGGCGCCGTCGTGACGTCGAGCAGCGGCGGGTCAGGGTCCAGCGCGGCGCCGACGACGTACACGTGCGGCAGCGAGCTGCGCGCGTACGTGTAGGTGGCGTCGAAGCCCCCGCCGGCGGCGAGCACCGTGAACGGGCTGCCCTGCTCGGGCGAGAAGAACTTGGCCGAGTTGAAGTCCGGGTTGCCCCACACCTGCTGGTCGACCCAGTTCGGACCGAGCATCCAGCCGCCGGGCGCCTGGAACCGCACGTCGTAGCGGTGTCCGGCGCGCAGCGTCACCGTCTGGGGCAGCGGGATCGTGCGCACGTCCATGCCGCTGCGCGGCACGTCGAGCGAGCCCGATGCCAACGGCGCCGTCGCCGGCGGCGCGGTGCCGCTCACCTCGCGCACCTCGACCGTCAGCGTCGTCGGTTCGTCGAACCGTGCCCGGATGCCGAGCGCCGACACCGGCGTGTCGGCGGCGACGTCGAACACGACGCCGCGCGGCGCCAGCCCGACGACGTTGCTCGGTGAGTACCCCAGGGTCGTGTTCGACAGGTCCCACGAGCCGTTCGCACCCGACGCCAGCGTCGTCGAGACCACCACCGCGGCGAGACCCACGGTGAGTCCGAGCGCGGTCAGCCGGCGGGCGATGCGGCGAGTCGGGGTCGGCAACGGCGTCTCCTTCCGAACAGCAACGTCGTCCGTGCCTCCCCTTCCGCCACCAGCAGCATCGGCCGAAACCCGCCGAAAACTTGAGTGGCTCCAAGCGGCGCGGGCATCGGCGTTGCCGTCACACCCCGCCGGTACCGTTGCGGTCTCGCCATGGATGTCGCCGCCTCGCTCGCCAAGGTCACCGCCGCACTGCCGGCTGGCGGCGAGGCGCGCCCCGGGCAGGTCGAGATGGCCGAGGCCGTCGCCCACGCCATCGACGGCCGGCGCCACCTCGTCGTGCAGGCCGGTACGGGCACCGGCAAGTCGCTCGCCTACCTCGTCCCGGCGATCGTCAGCGGGGCGAAGACCGTCGTCGCCACGGCCACGAAGGCCCTTCAGGACCAGCTCGCCGGCAAGGACCTCCCCTTCCTGGCCGAGCACCTCGACGTCCCGTTCGAGTTCAGCGTGCTCAAGGGCCGCAGCAACTACCTGTGCGTGCAGAAGGCCACCGAGCTCGGTGAGAGCAAGGACGGCGACGGCGCCGCGCAGCTCGAGCTCGACGACCACCAGCTGCTCAACTCCGAGGTCGACGAGCTCAAGGAGGTCATCCGCTGGGCGGCCACCAGCCCGACCGGCGACCGGGCCGAGCTGCCGTTCGAGCCGTCGCCACGCGTCTGGTCGGCGCTCAGCGTCAGCAGCACCGAGTGTCCCGGCGCGGCGAAGTGCCCGAGGGGCGACGTCTGCTTCGCCGAGCGAGCCCGCCGGCGCGCCGACGAGGCCGATGTGGTCGTCGTCAACACGCACCTCTACGGGGTGCATCTCGCGAGCGGCGGGTGGGTCCTGCCCGAGCACGACCTCGTGGTGTTCGACGAGGCGCACGAGCTCGAGGACGTCGCCGCCACGACGCTCGGCCTCGAGATGAGCGCGGGCCGCTTCCGCAGCCTCGCCCGCCTCCTCAGGGGCCTCTTCACCGACCCCGGCGACGCCGCGCCGCTCGACGATGCGGGCCTGAAGATCGAGGCCGCCATCGCGCCCCACCGGGGCACCCGCGTCGACCCCGCGACCGACGAGGACCTCCAGCGGGCGCTCGCCATCGCCGGCGAGCGCGCCACCAAGGCGCTCGGCACGGTCCGCGCCCTCGACGTCGCCGATGGCAGCAAAGGCCACGCGAAGAAGCAGCGAGCCCTCAAAGCGGCGACGAGCCTCGCCGAGGACGTCGTCGCGGCGGCGAGCCCCGGTGACGGCACGGTGGCGTGGGTCGAGGGCCCCGCGCACGCTCCCGTGCTCAAGATCGCGACGGTCGACGTCGGGCGCGTCCTGAAGGCCGCGCTGTGGGACGACCGTCCCGCGGTGCTCACGAGCGCCACCATCCCGCCGCACGCGCCGAGGCGCCTCGGCATGGACGCCGGCACGTTCGACGAAGCCGACGTCGGCAGCCCGTTCGACTACCGCGCCCACTCGCTGCTCTACGTCGCCGCCCACCTCCCCGAGCCGAAGCACCCCGACTACGAGCGGCAGATGCACGACGAGCTCGAACGGCTGGTCCGCGCCGCAGGTGGGCGCACGCTCGCGCTCTTCACGAGCTGGCGGGCGCTGCGCAGCGCGGCCGACGCACTGGCCGAGCGCGAGCTGCCGTTCCGGCTCCTCACCCAGGACGACCTGCCCAAGCCCGCGCTCGTGAAGGCGTTCACCGACGACGAGACGAGCTGCCTGTTCGCGACGATGGGCTTCTGGCAGGGCGTCGACGTTCCCGGCCGCAGCCTGAGCCTCGTCGTGCTCGACAAGATCCCGTTCCCGCGCCCCGACGAGCCGCTCGTCCAGGCGCGCCGCGAACGCGCCGGGGACGATGCCGCGTTCGCCCTCGTCGACCTGCCCCGCGCCGCCACCCTGCTCGCGCAGGGCGCGGGCCGGCTCATCCGCACCGCCGACGACCGCGGCGTGGTGGCAGTGCTCGATTCGCGCCTCGCGAAGAAGGACTACCGGCGCGACCTGCTCGCGCCGGTCCCGCCGATGAAGCGGACGGTCACGTTCGGCGAGGTGGCGGCGTTCCTCGCCGACGCGACCGCGCCCGCTGCCGTCTGAGGGGCGCCTACGCCCGGGACTCGGACCCCGACCCGACGAGCTCCTCGAACACCGACCGGTAGTGGACCATCGCGTTGCGGAGGTCCTCGGTGTTCGCGTCGCCGCGCTGGTGCCGCGTCCACACCTCGTGGGCGTCGCGGTAGTGACGCACGAGTTCGGGCGCGTCGGTCGACACCATCTCGGCGCGCGTGTCGAAGTCGTCGACCGGGTAGCCGCGGTCGCGCATCACCGTCGCGATGAGCGAGTCGGCCTCGTTCGTCGCCATCGCCGGGTCGTCGACGAAGTGGGCCTGCACGTCGTGCCACTGTCCGAGGTACCGGTCCCGCGCCGCCGGCGACAGGTCACGGACGTCGATCTCGTCGCGACGGGCGGCGCGCGCACGCAGGTCGCGCTCGGCGTCCCGCCGCCTGTCGGCGTCCTCGACGACGCGGTCGTACTCGGGACCGAAACGGTCCTTCAGTTCCTGACGGCGCCGCGCCCGCATCGCCAGCGCCCACGCGACGAGCGCGAGCACGACGACGGCGGCCACGACGATCACGATGATCCACTTGGCATCCATGCGGCGCGCCGTACCCGACGCCCGCCGCTCAGTACTCCGAACCGCCCAAACCGGGCCCGAGCAGCCGCTCGAGGGCCTTCGGCCGGCGCTGCCAGTCCTTGTCGACCTTCACGAACAGTTCGAGGTACACGCCGTCGGGGAGTTGCGAGCGCACCGCGGTGCCGACGTCCTTGAGCACCGACCCGCCCTTCCCGATCACGATCCCCTTCTGCGACTCGCGCTCGACGAGGATCTCGCAGCGGACACGCGGCCACTCCCACTCCGTCACGCGGGTCGCGATCGAGTGCGGCAGCTCCTCGTGCACCCGCGCCAGCAGCTGCTCGCGCACGAGCTCGGCCACCCAGAACGCCTCCGGCACGTCGGTCACCATGTCGTCGGGGTAGTACTGCGGCCCCTCCGGCATGCGCTCGACGATCGCGTCGACGAGCTCGGGCACGCCCTCGCCGGTCTTGGCCGACACCGGGAAGTACTCGGCGACGTCGAGATCCGACGACGCGACCGCGAGGTGACGCAGCACGTCGTCGCGCGATGCCGCGTCGACCTTGTTCACCACGAGGAACGTGCGGTCACGCGGCAGTCGCGACGCGATGTAGCGATCGCCCTTGCCGATCGGCGCGTTCGCCTCGACGAGCAGGCAGGCGACGTCGACCTCGACGAGCGCGTCCATGGCGACGTCGTTGAGCCGCTCGCCCATGAGCGTGCGGGGCTTGTGGATGCCGGGCGTGTCGACGAACACCACTTGCGCGGTGATGTCGCCGCCATCCCCGCCCCGGCGGTTGAGGACGCCGCGCACTTCCGTGCGCGTGGTCTGCGGCTTGTCCGAGACGATCGACACCTTCGTGCCGAGGATCACGTTGAGCAGCGTCGACTTGCCGACGTTCGGCCGCCCGACGAGGGTGGCGAAACCGGATCTCACTCGGCGTCGGCGTCTCCGCCGGCGGTCGCGGGGGCCGCGACCGGCGAGATGCGGACGCGGCCGATGCGCCGGCCCTGCACCTTCTCGGCGCGGAAGCGGTGGTCGTCGTACTCGACCGTCTCGCCCTCGGTCGGCACGTGGCCGAGCAGGTTGAACACGAGACCGGCGACGGTGTCCCAGTCGCCCTCCGGGAAGTCGGCGTGCAGTAGCTCGTTCAGCTCGTCGAGCGGCATGCGACCGTTGACGCGGACATCGCCCCCGGGCAGCGGTTCGACGAGCGGCTCCTCGACGTCGAACTCGTCGACGATCTCGCCGACGAGCTCCTCGATGAGGTCCTCGAGCGTGACGAGCCCGGCGGTACCGCCGTACTCGTCGACGACGATCGCCATGTGGAACTTCTCCGCCTGCATCTCGCGCATGAGCTCCGCGACGCGCTTCGTCTCGGGTACGTAGACCGCGGAACGCAAGAGCTCGCGCACGACCTTGTCGCCGCGCTCCTCACGCAGCGCCCGCATCATGTCCTTCGCGTAGACGATGCCGGTGATGTCGTCGATGTTCTGCTCGTACACCGGGATGCGGCTGTAGCCGGCGGCGATGGCGACCTCCATGGCGTCGCCGACCGCGGCGCCGGACTCGAGGGCGACCATGTCCGGGCGCGGCACCATGACCTCGCGCACGACGGTGTCGCCGAACTCGATGATCGAGTGGATCAGCGCGCGCTCCTCCCGCTCGATGACGTCCTCCTCGACGGCGACGTCGGCGAGCGCGAGCAGCTCCTCCTCGGACACGTACGGACCCTCCTTCAGGCCCTTCCCCGGAAGGATCGCGTTCGAGAGCCCGATGAGACCGCGCGACAGCATCCGCAGCGGCCAGAACCCGGCGATGGCGGACACCAGCGGCGCGACACGCAGCGCCGATCGGTCGGTGTGCTGGACCGCGTACGTCTTGGGCGCGGCCTCGGCGAGCACGAACACGGCGACGATCTCGAACGCGATCCCGGCGACGAAGCCGATGACGCCGGAGAACCGCCGCTCGATGAGCACACCCGTGAGCGTCGCGATCATCAGGTGGCAGATGAGCACGAGCAGCAGCACCGGGTTGAGCACCCGCTCCGGCCGCTCGACGAGCTTCGCCAGCTTGTCGGCACCGGGCACGCCCTCTTCCTGCAGCGTGATCGCCTTCACGCGGTTGATGCGGGTGAGGCTCGTCTCGGACATCGCCAGGAACGCGGCGAGCACGAGCAGGCCGAGCATCACCCCGACGAGCAGCCAGTCGCTCCCGCTCATGTCGGGTCCGAGGACGCCGTGTGGAACCGCGCGAGGAGGTCGCGCTCGCGCGCTTCCATCACCTCGGCCTCGTCGTCATCGACGTGGTCCATACCCAGCAGGTGCAGGATGCCGTGGACGACCAGGAGCGCGAGCTCGTCGTCGAGCGTGCCCGCGTGCGTGGGTGCGTTGCGCTCGGCGACCTTCGGGCACACGACGACGTCGCCGAGCAGCGTCGGCAGGTCCGAGGGGTCGGGCGGCATGGTCCCCGGCCCCGATCCGCCGCTGTCCGGTGACCGGCCGCGCTCGAGCGCGTCGTCGTCGATCGGGAACGAGAGGACGTCGGTCGGCCCCTCCTTGCCGAGGAAGCGACGGTTGAGGTCGGCGATCGCCGGCTCGTCGACGAACAGCAGCGTGAGCTCGGTCTCGCCGCGCACGCCCTCGGCGACGAGGACCTCGCGAGCGAGCCGCACCCACCGCAGCGCGTCGATCTCCACGTCCGACTGCTCGTCGGCGGCGAACACCTCGATGCGTGATGGCGGCATGTGTCCGTTCGTCGGTCGGTCAGGGCTTCATGCCCATGGTGTGGGCTCGTTCGTAGGCGTCGACGATCTCCTGCACGATGCGGTGACGGACGACGTCCTTCGACCCGAGCCGGACGAACGCCACTCCCTCGATCCCGTGCAGCACCTGCTCGATGTTGATGAGACCGGACTTCCCGCCGTCGAGGTCGACCTGTGTGACGTCGCCCGTGACGACCGCCTTCGACCCGAACCCGATGCGGGTGAGGAACATCTTCATCTGCTCGGGGGTCGTGTTCTGTGCCTCGTCGAGGATGATGAAACTGCCGTTAAGGGTCCGGCCCCGCATGTACGCCAGCGGCGCGACCTCGATGCGACCGTTCTCCATGAGCTTCTGCGCACCCTCGGGCGTGAGCATGTCGTAGAGGGCGTCGTAGAGCGGTCGCAGGTACGGGTCCACCTTCGCCATCAGGTCGCCGGGGAGGAACCCCAGTCGCTCGCCGGCTTCGACGGCCGGCCGCGTCAGCACGATCCGCTCGACCTGTTTGGACTGGAGCGCCTGCACCGCGAGCGCGACGGCGAGATACGACTTGCCGGTGCCGGCCGGGCCGATGCCGAACGTCACGACGCTCTCCCCGATGGCGTCGACGTAGCGCTTCTGCCCGCTCGTCTTCGGCCGGACGGTGCGGCCCCGTGCCGACTTCAGCACCTCCGACGTCAGCACCGCGCTCGGGCGCTCGTTCGCCTTCACCATGTCGATCGTCCGGCCGACGTTGCCGGCGTCGATCGCGTGTCCCTTGCGGAGCAGCAGCACGAGCTCGTCGAACAGGCGCCCGACCTCGATGGCCTCGTCGCCGGAGACGTTGATCTCGTTGCCCCTGATGTGGATGTCGGCCGCGGGGAACGCCGCCTCGATCAGACGCAGCAGCTCGTCCCGCTGGCCGAGCAACCCGACCATCAGGTCGTTGCTCGGGACGGTGACTTGGACGGAGGTGTCGGACACGAGGTGCCGGACAGGTTACTTGCCCGGTCAGCCCATGAGCCCGAGTTGGCGGCCTCCGAGAACGTGCAGGTGCAGGTGCGGGACGCTGTTCAGCGCATCGGGACCGACGTTGAACACCAGGCGGAACCCCCGCTCGGCGACGCCCTCCTGCGTGGCGACGCGCTGCGCGGTGTCGATCATCTCCGCGAGCAGGTCACCGTGCTCGGCGCCGAGCCCGGCGGCGTTGTCGACGACGTGCTCCCTCGGGATCACGAGCACGTGCGTCGGCGCGCCGGGGTTGATGTCGCGGAACGCGTACGTCCGCTCACTCGACAGGACCTCGGTCGACGGCAGCTCGCCGGCGACGATCTTGCAGAAGATGCAGTCGCTCGTGTCGCTCATGGTGGGGTGAACCTACGCTGCATCGATGGCCTCGCTCTGCGGCGCGTCGCTACTCGCCGCTCGGCTGCCGCCTTTCGCCGGCGCTTCCCTCGCGCCGTGCGGGTCGAGCCGGGGGTGACGCGGCGATGGCGCGACCGGTGGACCCGTTCGACGAGCTGGCCGACGAGGCCCGAGCCGCCGACGCCGTCCGACACCGCACGCAGGCACGCTGGCTGCGACAGCAGGCCGCGGAGGAGGCGACGCTCGTCGGTCTCCTCGTCGACCTGTCCGAACGCGGCGACGCCGTCTCGTTGCGCTCCGCGTCGGGACGGACGCACCGCGGCGCGGTGTCCTTCGTGGGCGGCGACCACGTCGTCGTCGGCGACGGCGTGTGGGTGCGACTGGCCGCTGTGGTCGCGGTGCGGTTCGAGGGCGACGTCGCCGGCGGCGATCGTGATGCGGTGCGCGACACGCGTCTCGTCGAGTCGCTCGCCGAGCTCGCGCCCGATCGGCCGGCGGTGGTCGTCGTGACGTTCGACGGCACCGCGATGCGCGGCGAGCTGGTCAGCGCCGGCACCGACGTCGTCACGGTCGTGCTCGACGGCGACGGCGCGCAGCGGTGCGCCGTCGCCGTCGACGCGATCGCCGAGGTGATCGTCGTCGGCTGATGCCCGTGACCGGCCTGGGCCGTGCGCCCCATTCCCCCGGGCGCAGCAGGAGTCGGGCACGATGAGGGGAATCCTCAGTCCCACAGCGCAGATTCGGGAGGAGCGAGAACGGTGGAGCTGATCAGCCTCTACGAATGCTCCCACGTGCCGGCCGGGCACCCGTCCGGGCTGCGCTGGCGGCCGGCGCCGTCGGGCCACAGGGCGACGTCACCGACGACCGCCGTCGAGGCGGCGCTGAGCCCGTACGAGGCCCACCACCTGCCGCAGCCCGCGCCCGCCGTCAGTCGCTGACGGACCGCAGCTCGGGCGTCAAGTGCTCGAGCGACCCCGGGGCGATGCGATTGGCCTCGATGAACGCGTCGAGGTCGGCGCGCCGCAGCCGGATGACGCGCCCGAACTTGAAGGCAGCGACCCGGCCGTCGTTGATGAACCGGTACAAGGTGCGCGGCGCGATGCCCAGATATCGGGCCGCCTCCTGTGTCCCGAGCCACTCGATCGGCGGTTGCACGTCGACGTCGACGCCGTCGATGGACGCGTCCCCCGAATCGCTCATCACTCCCAATCGTAACAGACTCCGCTCACCCTTCATGGGCATTCATGGATTTTCGTTCGCAACCGGAAGGTGCGCGCCCGGTTCGCGTGGAACACCCGGTTCGTGCCCCAACGCGCACTTCTGGCGCCCCCCGCTGCCGAGTCCGCGAACGGAAATGGCGTGCGCCGCACGGTGCGGCGCCGGCGCCCGCTACCGAACGGCCGGGCCGTCGCCGGCGGGCTGCTCGTCGCCGTCGCCGCGGTCGGGCTGTTCGCCTCCTGGCGGGCGGCCACCGCCCCTCCGACGACGCCGTACGTCGTCGCCGCCCGCACCCTGACGGTCGGCTCGGTCCTGCGCCGAGCCGACCTGACGACGGTCGACCTCGACCTCCCGTCGTCGCTGCGCCGCCAGGCGTTCGCCGACCCGCAGGCGCTCGTCGGCACCCGGCTCCTCGGCCCGCTCGAGCGCGGCGAGCTCCTCCAGGCGAGCGACGTCACCACGACCGACGGCGGCCGACGGCGCCAGCTGTCGTTCTCGATCGAGGCTTCGCGCGCGCTCGACGGCGACATCGCGCGCGGCGAACACGTCGACGTCGCTGCGACGTATGGCGGCGGCGGGAGCGACGGCTGGACCGCCGTCATCGCCGACGACGTGCTCGTCGCCGACGTCACCGCGGCCGGCTCGTCGCTCGGCAGCGGACGCGCGCTCACGCTCACGCTGTCGCTCGAGGACCCGCAGGAGGTCCTCGCCGTCACGCACGCGGCACGCGCCGGGACCATCACGATCCTTCGCACCGGCGACGGTGACATCGCCGACACGTATCGACCGACGCCACCGGACCGGCGCTGATGGCCGACCGCTACGTCGTCCTCGGACTGGCGCCCGCGAGATCGCGGTGGTTCGGAGAGGTGGCGCAGTGGAGCCACGGCGCCGCACTCCCGATCGAGTTCGTCAAGTGTGTGTCGCCGACCGAGCTGACCGCCCGCCTCGCGAGCGGCCGGACCTTCTCGGCTGTGCTCGTCGACGCCGGGCAGCCGGGTCTCGACCGTGATCTCGTCGACGGCGCACGTGCCGCCGGTGCCGCGGTCATCGTCGTCGCCGACGACCGCACGAACGCGATGGCGCGCGACTGGACGGCGCTCGGTGCGTCGACCGTGCTGCCTGCGACGCTCTCGCGCGACGAGCTTCTCGAGGCGCTCGCCACGAACTCACAGCCCATCAGGCGCGGCGAGACGCTCCCCCGTGACGCAGACGTCGATGCCGACGGCGCTGCGCACTGGCGCGGTCGCATGGTCGCGGTCGTGGGGCCTGGCGGCACCGGGACGTCGACGGCGGCGATCGCACTCGCACAGGGGCTCGGCGGCGACGTCGACAACGGTGGCCTCGTCGTGCTTGCCGATCTGCAGCTGCACGCCGAGCAGGCGATGCTGCACGACGCCCGCGACGTCGTCCCCGGCGTGCAGGAGCTCGTCGACGCGCACCGCAGCGGGCACCCCACGCTCGACGAGGTGCGGGCGCTCACCTATCGCGTCGACCAGCGCCGGTACCACCTACTGCTCGGTCTTCGCCGCGCCCGCTTCTGGTCGACACTGCGGCCCCGCGCCGTCGAGGCCGCGCTCACGTCGCTCGCCCGCGCCTTCAGTGTCGTCGTGTGCGACGTCGGCGCCGACGTCGAGGGCGAGGACGACGGCGGCTCGGCCGACGTCGAGGAACGCAACGTGCTCGCACGCACCGCGCTCGGGCGCGCCGACGTCGTCATCGCCGTGGGATCGCCCACGATGAAGGGCGCGCACTCACTGGGGCGCGTCATCGACGACGTGGTGGCGTTCGGTGTCGCGCCGGCGCGCATCGCGCCGGTGTTCAACCGCGCGCCCCGCGCCCCACGTCACCGCGCACAACTGACCTCGGCGATCGCCGATCTCGCCGGTCCGGCGGCGTCGGGAGACCTGCCGTCGCCCGTGTTCCTCCCGGAGCGACGCGTCGACGACGCGCTGCGCGACGGTGTCCGGCTCCCGGGCGCCATCGCCGACCCGCTGGTCGCGGTGTACCGCGCGGTCCTCGCCCGGACCGTCGACACCGCGCCAGCGGCGGCGAGACACGACGACGACCTGCTACCCCGCCGCGTCCGCCCGGGCGAGCTCGGTGCGTGGGCGCCGTCGTGAACCCGCTCGCCGAGATCGAGGCGGCCGTCAAGCAGCGCGCCAAGGACATCTCGCTCGAGATGTCCGGCGATGGCGGCCGCGCGAAGTTGCGGGCGCTCGTCGACGACGAGGTCGAGCGCTGGGCGGCCGATTACGCCCGCGGCCTGCGCCCGTTCGACCTCGCCGACCCGGAGACGGTCGCCGAGCGGGCGACGCGCAACCTCGCCGGATACGGGCCGCTCGAGCCGCTGCTCGCCGACGACGACGTGTGGGAGATCATGGTGAACGCGCCCGACAGCGTGTTCGTCAAGCGGCACCACGGGCCGAGCGGTTACCACGACGAGGTGTTCCACGACGACGACCACGTCGTGCGCACCCTCACGAAGATCCTCGACGACGCGTCCGCTGCGCACCGCAAGCTCGACGCCGCCGACGGTCTACAGGACGCGCAGCTCGACACGGGTGCGCGCCTGCACATCGTGCACGGCGACGTCGGCCGCGACGGGCACGTGCTCGTCAACATCCGGAAGTTCACCGGCATCCCGTTCAAGTCACTCGACGAGCTCGTCGAGCGCGACATGCTCGAGGAACGCACGGCCGCGTTCTTGAGGGCGTGCGTCCGAGCCCGGCTGTCGATCGTCTTCGCCGGCGCACCGGGCTCCGGGAAGACGACGATGCTCTCGTGCTGCGCGGCGGAGCTCGACCCGTCGCTGCGCGTCGTCGTCGCCGAAGAGGTGTTCGAGGCCGACGTCCCTCTGCCGAACGTCGCCTCGATGCAGACGCGCCCGGCCCGCCAGGACCGGCGCGAGGTCGACCTGCGGCGCCTCGTCAGCGGCTTCCTGCGCATGGCGCCCGACGTCGCGATCGTCGGGGAGGTCCGGGACAAGGAGGCGCTCCCCCTGTTGTTGACGCTGTCGTCCGGGGTGAAGGGCTTCACGACGATTCACGCCGGGTCGGCGCGCCAAGCACTGACGCGGCTGCGGTTCATCGCGCAGCTCGCCGAGACGTCGAGCGAGATCCCCCTGTCGGCGCTCAACAGCCTCGTGAGCGAGGCGATCGACGTCGTCGTCCACTGCGGCCGTGTGCACGGCGTGCCCCGCGTGACAGAAGTTGTGTGCGTCGAGGACCTCCAGGCGGGCCCCGACGCGACCCAGTTCACCGTGACCGAGGTGTTCCGTCGCCAACGTACGGATGCGCCGCTGCGGTGGACCGGGAACCTGCCCGTGCGCGCTGCCCGCCCCCTGGAGGAAGCCGGCTACGACGTCCGCACGCTGCTCCACGACGCCGGACCGACAACGACGGTCGTCGAGCGGTGATCGGGGTTCTGCTCGCCGTCGCCGGTGCGTACGGCGTGTTCCTCCTCTACACGCGGATGGCGTTCGGTTGGTCGGGGTTCGGCTTCGGGCCGTCGATCGCCGGCGGTCGGCGGGGCGATCGCGCCCGCCGCGGCGCGCAGGAGTGGCTCGTGCAGGCGGGCCTCGAGGACGTCCGCACCGTCGAATTCGTCGCCGTCAGCTCGGTGCTGCTCGTCGCCGGCGCCGCGTTCGCGTTCGCGCTGTTCGGTGGCGTCGTCGCACCGGTTGCCGCTGGGTTGTTCGCGGCGTCGTTCCCGATCTCGTCGGCGAGAGCCCGGCGTAGCCGGCGCCGCGCCGACGCACGCGAGGCGTGGCCGCGGATGATCGAGGAGATCCGCGTGCTGACCGGGTCGGCGGGACGGTCGATCCCGCACGCGCTGTTCGAGGTCGGCCTCGACGGCCCGCCCGAGGTGCGACGGGCGTTCGCGGCCGCACACCGCGAGTGGCTGCTCACGACGGACTTCGGCCGGACCATCGCCGTGTTGAAGTCGCGCCTCGCCGACGCGACCGCCGACGCCGCGTGCGAGACGCTGCTCGTGGCCCACGAGGTCGGCGGCACCGACGTCGACCGGCGGCTGGCGGCGCTCGTCGACGACCGCATCGTCGATCTACAGGGCCGAAAGGACGCCGACTCGAAGATGGCCGGCGTGCGGTTCGCCCGACGCTTCGTCCTCGTCGTGCCGATCGGCATGGCACTCGTCGGGCTGTCGATCGGTGACGGCCGCGCCGCCTACCGGACGGGGACCGGGCAAGCGGGCATCGCGGTCGGGATCGGGTTGCTGATCGCGTGCTGGATCTGGTCCGGCCGGATCATGCGCATTCCCGACGAACAGCGAGTGTTCACGTGAACGCTCGCCTGCTGGTCCCGTCGGGTCTGGTGCTCTGGGTCGGCACGACGCTGCTGCTGTCGCGCCTCCGGTGGTTCGCCCGCCCGCCGCTCGTCGATCGGTTGCGCCCGTATGCGCCCGGCGGCATGGCAGGCCGCGACCGCAGCGGGCTGCTTTCGGTCGAGTCGTTCCGCGACGTCGTCGGTCCCGTCGCCCGCACGATCGGTGAGCGGGTGTCGCGCGCGTTCGGGGTGTCGGAGGAGCTGGCGGTGCGGCTCGACCGGATCCACTCCCCCCTCGACGTCACCGCGTTCCGCGTGCGACAGGTCGGCTGGAGCCTGGCCGGCTTCGGCATCGGCGCACTGCTCGCCATCGCCGCCAGCCCGCCGCTCGTTGTCACCCTGCTCCTCGTGCTCGGCGGCCCGGTCCTCGCGTTCCTCGTGCTCGAGCAGCAGGTCGCGGCCGCGTCGGCGCGCTGGCAGCGCCGCGTCTTCCTCGAGCTCCCGGTCGTCGCCGAGCAGCTCGCCATGCTGCTCACCGCCGGGTACTCCCTCGGCGCCGCGCTCAACCGCATCGCCGCACGCGGCACCGGAACGTGCGCGCAGGACCTCGCCCGCGTGTGCGGCCGCGTTCGGCAGGGGCTCTCGGAGGTCGAGGCCCTCACCGAGTGGGCCGCCGTCGCTCGGGTGCCCGCGCTCGATCGCATGCTGCCCGTGCTCGCGCTCAACCGGCAGGCAACCGATCTCGGCCGGCTGCTCTCCGACGAGGCGCGCTCGATCCGGCGCGACGTCCAGCGCGAGCTCGTCGAGACCGTCGAGCGCCGCGGCCAGCAGGTGTGGATCCCCGTGACGGTCGCCACGTTGCTGCCGGGCGTGATCTTCCTGTCCATCCCGTTCATCGAGGCCCTGAGGTTGTTCTCGGGGTCGTGAAAGGAGCTGCAGTGGCGGAACTCGGGCTGCGGGCGTACGTCGCCGGGCGCAGCGGGCTGGTGTCGTGGCGGAGCTGGGCGAACGAGCGGGGCGAGGGCGTGATCTCGGCGGCGATCGCCGTGCTGATCATGGCGTTCCTCGGCGCCGGGATGTGGGTCGCGTTCAACACGATCTTCAAGAACACCGCGACCTCCACCTGCGAACAGACGGCGAAGATCGGCGGCCAGCAGGCAACCGGTGGCGACTGCTCCAACCTCGGCAACGAGTAGCCGTCGGGCGCAGCGTTCCGACGCGGGCGTCGGGCTCGTCGGCACGCTCGCAGGCGTCACGGTCTTCCTCGTCCTGCTGCTGTTCGCGGTGCAGGTGCTGCTCAACCTGTACGCGACGTCTGTCGTGACCGCCGCGGCGTTCGACGCGGCACGGGACGTGGCGTCCGCGGGAGGCGATGCCGCGGCGGTGCCGCGCGCCGAGGCGAAGGCACGCGACGTGCTCGGCCGCTACGCCGACGCGGTCGCGTTCGAGTGGACGGTGCCGTCCGGCGACGACGTCGTACTCCACGTACATGCCGAGAACCGCATGTTCACCTTCGCCGGCGTGGACCTCGGTGCGCTCCAGACCGTCGACCGCACGGTGCGGGCGCGCATCGAGTGCTTCCGCTCGGAGACGAACGAATGCGAGTGACGGTTCGCCGGACGGATGAGCGCGGTCAAGGTGGACTCGAGATCCTCCCGTTCGGCTTCCTCGTGCTCGTCGCCGGCACGCTGCTCGTCGTCAACGTGTGGGCGGTGATCGACGCCAAGCTGGCGACAGAGTCTGCGAGCCGCGAGGCAGCGCGCGCGTTCGTCGAGTCCGTCGACCCCACTTCTGCACACGACGCCGGTGTCGCCGCCGCGCGTGAAGCGATCGTCGGTCATCACCGCGACGCCGACGCGGCGCGCTACGACGGACCCGGAGCGGGATCGTTCGTGCGTTGCGCGCGGGTGACGTGGTCGGTCGAGTACGACGTGCCGTCGCTCACGCTCCCGTTCATCGGCGGGTTCGGACCGCGACTCATCACCGCTCGCTCGTCGCACTCCGAGATCGTCGACCCGTACCGAAGCGGTCTGCCCGTCGACGCCGAGCGCGGGGTGACGTGTGCGGCGTGACCGCGGGAGCGTCCTCATGCTCATGCCGGCGGCCGTGCTGGTACTCGTCGTGCTCGGCGCGCTCTGCGTCGACAGCGCGGTGCTGTTCCTCGGCGAGCGGGAGGTCGCGAACGCGAGCGATGCGGCCGCGGAGTCCGTTGCCGCCCGCCTCGTCGACGAGGACTGGTACCGGGCGACCGGCGCCGTGCGCCTCGACTGCGACACCGAGCGCGTGCTCGATGTGGCGACCGGATCGTTCGAGGCCCGGGTGCCGGACTGGCTCGACGACGCTCGTCTCGAGGTCGTCGACTGCGCCGGAACGACGGTGACGATCCGCGCGACGGCCGCGGTCGACTTCGTGTTCGCGCGAGCCCTGCCCGGCGCCCGGGAACGTGGCGTCGTGTCGGCGACGGGCTCGGCAGAAGCGGAGGTTCGCTAGCAACTTTCAGTGTCTTTCATGTAGTTTCAGGGTATGCGCCGAACGCTGGTCGTCCTCTCGTGGCTCGCCGGCCTGGCCGCGGCGGCAGGCGCGCTCCTGGCCGCCGGTCGCGGTGCGCTCGCCGGCCCGGACGTCGCGCACCCGTCGACGTGGTCGGCGTGGGCGAGCGGCCGTGACCCGGTCGACGCCGCCGTCGCCGTGCTGCGCACCGGCCTGCTCGCCGTCACGCTCTACCTGCTCGCCGTGACGCTGCTCGGGCTCCTCGCCCGCGCCGTCGCGCTCCCGCGGCTCGTCGCGGGTCTCGAGATCGCCGGCGGACCGCTCGTACGCCGCGTGCTCGCCGGCGCCGCGGGCGCGGGCCTCGCACTGACGACGCTCGCGCCCGCCGTCGCGACGGCCCAGACGGCACCGCCGGCGACGGCGGTCATGCGGTTGCTCGACGAACGGCCGCCGCCCGCGAGGACGACGACGACGGTCGCCACGCCGCCGCCCACCGTCGCACCACCGGCGGCGACGCGCGAGCCCGCACAGGAGATCCTCGTCGAGCCCGGTGACAGCTTCTGGTCGATCGCACGTCGGCACGTGACCGACCGTGCGGGGAGGGAACCATCCGAGCGAGAGATCGCGCGGTTCTGGCGGAAGCTCATCGCCGCGAACACCGACCGCCTCGCCGTCGCCGGGAACCCCGACCTCCTGTTTCCGAACCAGGCCCTCCGGCTCCCGGACGAATGAGGGTCGTGCACGAGTCGCGCACGGCGGACGAGGCGGCGCGCCTTCTCGCCGTCGCCCTTGCGGTGCAGCGCGTGCGACCGCCGGGCATCGTGCGCGTCGTCGAGATCGACGAGCGCGACGACGGCAGCGTCGTCGTGATCACCGAGGAAGCGGAACCGGGCGACGACGGGCCGGCGGTGCTCGCCGCCGCTGCTGCCGCGCTTGCGGCACTGCACGCGCAGGGAGTCGCGCACGGCGGCGTCGCCGAGGCGGCACACCGCCGGGACCCCGCAGGACGAGCGGTGCTCCCGCTGCCGTTGTGGCGCGGCGACGACCCCGCCGCGACGATCGACGGCGACATCGCCGACCTGTGCGAGCTCGCCGGGGAGCGCACCGCGCGGAGCGCCCACGAGCTCGCGACGCGACTGGCGCCGCCGTCACCGCGCGTTCTGGCGACGAACCGCGACCGCACGGCACCGCCTCGCCCCGGTCTCCGGCTTTCGGTGCGAAGGCCGAAGCACCGGCG
>DASSOZ010000230.1:0-11980 GCA_035700105.1 Acidimicrobiales bacterium | reverse complement strand
CTGGTGGAGTGGCCCTGGCGGTGGTGACGTTCGGCCCTCGTTCTCTTGGCGTTTCGCGCGCAGGGTGGAACCATGCAACGAATCGTGGTTGGTGTGGATGGATCGTCGCACTCGGATGCCGCGCTCCGGTGGGCGTTGCGGGAGGCGCGGGCGCACGGCGCCGCCCTCGATGTCGTCACCGCGTGGCACTACCCGTACACGACGGACATCTCGGGCATGGTCCCCATGACCGTCGCCGGCCTCGACGTGGCCGAGGATGCCCGCAAGCTCCAGGACAAGGCACTCGAGGATGCGCTGCTGGTCGAGCCGTTCCCGGGCGGCAGCATCGAGATCGAGCGGATCGTCAAGCAGGGCGGCGCCGCCCACGTCCTGCTCGAGGCGGCCGACGGCGCCGACCTCCTCGTGGTCGGCAGCAGAGGGCGGGGCGGCTTCACCGGCCTGCTGCTCGGAAGCGTCAGCCACCAGGTGGCCAGCCACGCCCCCTGCCCAGTGGTGGTAGTCCGCGACTGAACCAGACGGGCACGGCCGACCAACGAGGAGCGGTCCGGCGGGCTCGATGCCCGCCGGACCGCTTCTGCAACAAAACGAACCGGGGTGTCACCGCGACGGGAGGACGCCGCCGGAGGGGCCCGACCGGTGGGAACCCGTAGTGGGGGGACCGGTCGGGAGGATCCGGCGGCGGCCGGGACCAACAGATCAGGGCGACGTCTGCGAAGGTCGCAGTTCGAGATACGCGACCTTCAACGCGCCCACCAAGGGAACGGCGACCAGCGCGCCGACGACCCCGGCAGCGGACACGCCGACCAGCGCCGCCGTCATCGTCGCCGGCGGTGAGAGCTTCACCGACTTGCCGACGACGAGCGGCTGGATGACGTGGTTCTCGATCTGCAGGTACAGCACGAACAGCACGCCGGTGATCACCCCGGTGAGTGCGCTCTTCGTGAACGCGAGCAGCACGAAGGGGATCCCACCCGCGGCACCGCCGATCTGCGGTACGAGGTCGAACACCCCGACCCACACGGCGACGAGCGGCGTCAGCGGCACGCCCAGCGCGAGACCGGTGACCAGCACGAAGACGCCGGCGATCAGGGCGACGAACACCGAGCCGGCGACGTAGCGGCCGACGACCTGGTAGCCGAGATCGGCGAGGCGTTCCGCCTCCGCACGGCGCTCGACGGGCACCAGCCGGCGAAGCCCGGCCAACAAGCGAGGCCCGTCGAGCATGAGCGCGACCGCGAGCGCGATCGTGAGCACGGCGGACAGCAGGCCGGAGATCGCCGTTCGTCCGGCCCGCTCGATCGGCGTCGTGTCACCCTCCAACCGATCGGGGAGGTCCTCGATCCAGCGCTGGAGCTTCTGCGACGCGTGCGCCTTGCGGAGGTCGTCGCCGAACACCGGTAGGTCGTCGACCTGGCGCACGACGCGCGGCAGGTCGTGCCGGAGGTTGCGCGCCTCGCGCACGGTGGGTGGACCCAGCAACGCCACGAGCACGCCGACCGCGACCAGGAACCCGATCAGCACGACCGCGACCGCGGGTGCCCGCCGCCCGCCGACCCGCCCCTGGACCGCCGAGACGAGCGGGTTCAGCGCGAGCGCGAGCAGCAGGCCGATGATCGCCGACGTCATCGTGTCGCGCGCCCCGCGCACGAACCCCGTCAACGCCAGCAGCGACACGAAGGCCCCGAGCGCGACGGCGACCGACCGCCAGTCGAGGTCCATCACGCGCGCCGACCGGGTCGCCGAGAGGTCCGGCTCCGGCTCGGCGGCGGACACGGCCGTTACTGTAACGGCGCACATGGCCCGGTCCTCGACCATCGAGCGCCTGCGACTCACGCCGTCGTCGGTGATCAGGGCGGTCGCCATGCTCGGCGCGACCCTCGCGGTGCTGCGGGTCCTCGCGTCGTCGACGCGGGTGATCGGCTGGCTGCTCGCCGCGACCGTCGTCGCGTCGCTGTTGCACCCGCTCGTGGGGAAGTTGGCGGCGCGGATCCCGCACGCGCTGGCCGTCGTCGTGGTCGTCGGCGTCGTCCTCGGATCGGTCGGACTCGTCGGCTACAGCGTCGT
The DNA here is from genome assembly GCA_035700105.1 of Acidimicrobiales bacterium. Classification (GTDB taxonomy): domain Bacteria; phylum Actinomycetota; class Acidimicrobiia; order Acidimicrobiales; family DASSOZ01; genus DASSOZ01. The sequence goes on along the minus strand of DASSOZ010000230.1, from coordinate 9,916 downwards.
CGACACGATCGTGCGCGAGACGCACAACGTGCAGGACTCCGCGCCGGACGCGGCGAGGCGACTCGAGCGCAGCGACCGGTGGGGGGATCTGGCGCGCGACTTCCACCTCGCTGACCGGACGCAGTCGTTCGTCGACGACATCCCGCAGCGCCTGCGCGGCGGCGACCCGGCCGACGCGGTGCGTTCGGCGGCGACGCGCGGGGTCGCGTTCCTCGCCACCGGCGTGCTCTCGCTGTTCTTCCTGCTGCACGGGCCGCGACTGGTGCGCGGCGCGCTCGACCAGATCCGCTCGCCCGAGCGTCGCCAGCGCGCCGAGGTCGTCGCCGACAACGCCTACCGGCGGGCGGTGCGCTACGTCCTGTCGACCGTCCTGCTCGCCGTCGCCGCCGGCCTGTTCGGCTACCTCGTCGCGTCGCTGGCCGATGTGCCGGGCGCGGCGGCGCTCGGGCTGTGGGTCGCGCTGTGGGACGTCGTGCCCCTGTTCGGCGCCCTCGTCGGCGCGCTGCCGATCGTCCTGCTCGCGGCCGTGTTCTTCTCGGCCGAGCGGGCGGTCGTCGCCGCGATCGCGTTCCTCGCGTGGCAGACGTTCGAGTACGTCGCCGTGCAGCGCCGGATCGAGCGCCGGTCGATCCACCTCGGTCCGTTCGTCACGTTGTTCACCGGGCTCGCCGGCCTCGAGCTGTACGGCCTCGGCGGTGGTCTGCTCGCCGTTGTCGTCGCCGCCGCCGCGATCGCGACGGCGGACGAGCTGCTGCCGGCGTAGACCGGTAGACCGGCGGCGCTGCCCGGGTAACGCGCGCCCATGACCGAGTACGGACACTCCCTGTCGAGCGAGGAACACGCCCCGAACGACCTCGTTCGTGACGCCCGGCGGGCCGAGGAGGTGGGCTTCACGTTCGCCCTCGTGTCCGACCACTACCACCCGTGGACCGACGCGCAGGGAGAAGCGCCGTTCGTCTGGAGCGTCATCGGCGCCATCGCCCACGCAACCGAGCGGTTGCGGCTCGGTACCGGCGTGACGTGCCCGACGGTGCGCCTGCACCCGGCGATCGTCGCCCAGGCGGCGGCGACGGCCGAGGCGATGATGCCGGGCCGGTTCTTCCTCGGGGTCGGCACCGGCGAGGCGCTCAACGAGCACATCCTCGGCGACCGGTGGCCCGAGACCGACGTGCGCCTCGAGATGCTCGAGGAGGCGGTCGAGGTGATCCGCCTGCTGTGGCAGGGCGGCATGCAGAGTCACCACGGCCGGCACTACACCGTCGAGAACGCCCGCATCTACACGCTGCCCGACCCGCCGCCCGACATCTACGTCGCCGCGTCCGGCACCAAGTCCGCCGAGCTCGCCGGGCGCATCGGTGACGGGCTCGTGTCGACTGCGCCGAAGCCCGACGTCGTGCAGACGTGGAAGAAGGCCGGCGGCACCGGGCCCGCGTACGCCCATCTCACGGTGTGCTGGGCCGGCGACGCCGACACCGCCAAGAAGACGCTCTACGACCGGTGGCCGAACGCCGGCGTGAAGGGCGAGCTCAGCCAGGAGCTGCCGTTGCCCGCCCACTTCGAACAGGCGGCGCAGATGGTCACACCAGACGACCTCGCGCAGTCGCTGCCCCACGGGCCGGACCCCGAGGCGTATCTGCAGTCGATCGCTGAGTACGTCGACGCCGGCTTCACGCACCTCTACTTCCACCAGGTCGGCGACGACCAGGAGGGCTGGTTCCGCTTCTGGGAGAAGGAGCTCGCGCCGAACGTCCCGGCGTGATGCCGGCGTCGCGCCCGGTCAGTCGTCGCGCAGCAGGTCGAGGACGGCGACCTCGATCGCACCCTGCGTCGACGGCTGGCCGAACGTGGCGTCGGCGCCGATGTCGGCCAGGGCACCGGCGATCGTGCGCCCCTCGTTGAAGCGGTCGACGACGCGAGGGTCGACGTAGGACTTGCGGGCCACCGCCGGCGTGTTGCCGAGGTAGCGCGCCACCTCCTTCATCGCGTGTGCGACGGCCCGCTTCTTCCCGCTCTCCGATCGCAGCCGGGACGACACCGCCAGCGCGACCGCAGCGAGCGTGGTCGCGTTCCACGTCCGGAAGTCCTTGGCCGTGAACTCGTCGCCGGTGACCTCCTTGATGTAGCGGTTGATGTCACCGGACTTCACGTCCACCCACAGGCCGCCGTCGCCGTCCTCGCGGTACGCGAGCAGCTCGCGCCCACCGCCCCGGCGGGCCTTCAGCTCGGCGACCACCTCGTAGACGGCGTCGTCGACCACGGACTGGATGCGGCGCTTGCCGCTCTTCGCCGGGAAGTCGAAGCGGATCACGCCGTCGGTGAGGGTCACGTGCGACTTGCGCATGGTGGCCAGCCCGAACGACTCGTTCTCCTCGGCGTAGCCCTCGGTGCCGATACGGAAGAAGCCGAGGTCGAGCAGGCGCGTGGCGCACGCGAGGGCGCGCTCCGCCGGCATGCCGTCGAGCGCGAGGTGGTCGCGCACCTGCTCGCGCAACATGGGGAGCGCCTCGCCGAACGAGACCATGTGCTCGAACTTCTCGGCGTCGCGCCGCTGGCGCCAGGCGTCGTGGTAGCGGTACTGCTTGCGTCCGCGCGCGTCGATGCCGGTTGCTTGGAGGTGGCCGTTCGGCCACGGACAGATCCACACGTCCTGCCACGCCGGCGGGATGGCGAGCGACCGGATGCGGGCGAGCTCGTCCGCGTCGCGCACGCGGTGGCCGTCGGCGTCGACGTAGGAGAATCCCTTGCCCGCACGGACGCGCCGGATGCCGGGGCTCGAGCAGTCGGTGCGGCGCAGGCGGGGCACGCCGCACCGCTTCCCCGATCGCTACACGACGAAACTGCCGCGCCGCTCGGCGGGCAGGTCGAACCAGACGCGCGTGCAGTCGTCATGACGGACGCCCCACTGCGACGCGAGCTGGTCGACGAGGAACAGACCCCACCCGGACCCGCGCTCCTGGCCGGCCACGGTCGCGGTCTCGTGACCGTCGAAGCCGCGGCCGGGGTCGCACACCTCGACGTGGACGGCGGCCGGGCCGGCGACGAGCTCGACCGAGATCCAACCGCGGTTGTCGAGCCCCGCGTGCCGCACGGCGTTCGTGACGAGCTCGGTGACGAGGAGCTCGAGGGTCTCGAGCGCCTCGGGGGCGACGACGTCGGTGAGACATCGCACGAGTCGGCGAGCGGCGGCCGGCGTCGTGGCGTCGACGGGAAGGCGGGCGCGGTACTCGCTCAGCACACCCTCGTCCCCCTGCACACCACCGTCATCGCGCTACCTCCGGGAGCCGCCGCCCGGTCGATCGACGCCCGCTGTCCGGTTCGTGCCCGTATCACCGGGTCCGGATACCTGGTTGGTGGTGGCCTTCGCGGGAGACGACATCACGCACGACCTCGACGACCGCCCGGGTCGGCGCGGACGGCAGGCCGCGGCGGCGGACGACGAGGCCGACCTGGCGCGGCGGCATCTCGCGGAGCGGCATCGTCTTCCACTCGCCGTTGCTCTGCCAGCTCAGCACCGCGGTCGCGGGGAGGATCGCCGGCGCGAACCCCTGGAAGACCATCGACGCCGTCAGGCGCACGCCGTCGACCTCGGCCTTCGGGAGGAGCTGCACGCCCGCCTGCGTCGCGGCCTGGTCGAGGTCGCCGCGGAACGCGGTGCCGACGGGCGGCAGGACGAGCGGGACGTCGGCGAGCTGCGTGAGCGTCACCGACCGCCGCGACGCCAGGGGGTGCGCGGTCGGCGTCACGACGACGAACTGCTCGTCGAACAGCAGCTCGGCGGCGAGGTCGGGGTCGTCGCAGGGGAGGTTGACGATGGCGAGGTCGAGCGTCCCGGCCACGACCTGCGGCTCGAGCGACGTCGTCGTCGCGTCGACGACGACGAGGTCGATCTTCGGGTGGCGGGCATCGAGCTCCGTGAGCAGCAGCGGCACGAGCCAGCGCGCCGTCGAGCTGATGATGCCGAGACGGGAACGGCCGCTCACCTCGTCCCGCAGCGCGGCGACGTCGGCGACCATGGCGGCCAGCTCCTCCTGGACCCGCCGGGCGCGGGCGACGACGACCTCACCCTCCTCGGTCAGCCGGTTGCCGGCACGGTCGACGAGCTGCGCGCCGAGCTCGCGCTCGAGCCGGCGGACGTGTGTCGAGACGTTCGACTGGACGGTGTGGAGCGCGTCGGCGGCGGCCGAGAACGTGCCCTCGTCGGCGACCGCGACCAGCGCCGCCAGCTGGCGGAGGTCCATCGCTCAAAACGATATCTCCTATCGCAGACAACTGTTGGACAGATGTATGACGTCCCGTCAGAATGTGCTCACAACCGAAACACCGACGACGGGACCGGAACCCCCCACCGGTCCCGTTTTCGCGTCCCGGGGTAGCGTCGATCACGTGTCAGGGGCAGCGTTCTTCGACCTCGACCGCACGCTGCTGAAGGGGGCGAGCGGTCCGCTGCTCACGCAGGCGCTCGTCGATGCCGGGGTGCTGCCCGACCGCCACTATCCGGGCGAGGGGCTCGTCTACCGGTTCTACGAGCTGGCCGGCGAGACCCTCGTCGGCATGGCACTCGCCCGCCAGGTCGCCAACGTGTTCTCGGGCATCGATCCCGAGGCCGTCCGGGCCGCTGCCAAGGTCGCCGCCGACGAGCTCTCCGACCACGTGCTGCCCTACGTCCACCCGCTCGTCGACGAGCACCACCGCGAGGGACGCAAGGTCGTGCTGGCGACGACGACGCCGTACGACCTCGTCGCGCCGTTCGCGGAGAAGCTCGGCTTCGACGACGTCGTCGCCACGCGCTACGTGATCGAGGACGGCCGCTACACCGGCGCGCTCGACGGCAACTTCGTGTGGTTCCTCGGCAAGCTCGACGCTGTCCGCAAGTGGGCCGGCGCCCACGGCGTGTCCGTCGGCGACAGTTGGGCGTACAGCGACAGCGTGTACGACGCGCCGCTGCTGTCGGCGGTGGCGCACCCGTTCGCCGTCAACCCCGACCCCCGCCTGCGCGTGCTCGCTGTGGCGCGGCGGTGGCCCGTGCTCTTCCTCGACGTTCCACCGGGCGTGCCGAAGCTGCTCGGGGTCGAGCCGTTCGACGTCGTCCGGTTGCTGGCGCGGCCGGAGGCGTTCCCGTTCGCGCGCTTCGACATCGACGGCGTCGACAACATCCCGAGCGACGGGCCGGCGATCGTCGTCGCCAACCACCGGTCGTACTTCGACACCGTCGCCATCGGGTTGACGGTGGCGCGGGCGGGGCGGCCGGTGCGGTTCCTCGGCAAGAAGGAGGTGTTCGACGCGCCAGTGGTCGGGCAGCTCGCACGCGCACTCGGCGGGATCCGCGTCGAGCGGGGGAGCGGGTCGGACCGGCCGTTGATCGAGGCCGAGCGCGCGCTGCGCGCCGGCGACCTCGTCGCACTGATGCCGCAGGGGACGATCCCGCGTGGGCGGGCGTTCTTCGACACCGAGCTTCGGGGCCGGCCGGGCGCGGCGCGCCTCGCGGACGCGACGGGCGCGCCGATCGTGCCGATCGGGTTGTGGGGCTCGGAGCAGGTGTGGCCGCGATCGGCGCGCGTCCCGAACGTGACGAACGTCGTGCATCCGCCGACCGTGCGGGTGCGCGTCGGTTCGCCGTTCCGCGTACTCGGCACGGACGTCGCCGCCAACACGGCGCGCATCATGTCGGCCATCTCGGAGCTGTTGCCGCCCGAGGCGCACGAGGCGCGCGAGCCGACGTCGGAGGAGCTGGCCCGGTCAGTTCCCCCCGGGCACACCGTCGAGTAGGCCGCGCAGCGCCTGGCGGAACTCGTCGACCGTGAACGGCTTCGACAGCCAGGCGACGCCGAGACCGACGGCGAGCTCGATGAGCTCCTCGGGCGGGATCGCGCTGAGGAGCATCACATGGCGGGGTTCGATCCCTCGCGCCCGCAGGTCGGCGAGCAGCGCGGGACCGTCGAGTCCCGGCATCGCCACGTCGAGGAGCAGGACGTCGGGCGGAGCGTCGGTGGTGAGCGTCCGCACCGCGTCGTTCGCGGTCTCGGCGGTCTCGCACGTGTGGCCGACGGCCTCGATGTTGGCCCGCACGAGGAGCAGGATCTCGGGCTCGTCGTCGACGACGAGGACGCGCATCGTGTCGACCTACGCCTCACCGGCCGGATCGAGTGCGACGCAGAACACGCTGCCGTCACCGTCGACCGGTCGCTCGTACCACGCGCTGCCGCCGTTGGCCTCCGCGAGCCCGCGGACGATCGACAGGCCGAGACCCGTGCCCGTCGCCTTGCGGGTCGAGCCCGTGCTCGCCTGGGAGAACTTGTCGAACAGCTGCGGCACGAACGTCTCGGGGACGCCGGCGCCGTGGTCACGGACGCGCAGGACGATGCGGTCCCCGTCGGCGTCGTGCTCGACGTCGATCGTCACCGGCGGCGCGCCGTACTTGAACGCGTTCGAGAGGTAGTTCACGAGCATCTGCTGCAGGTGGTCGGGATCGGCGAGGACGTCGGTCTGCTCCCGGCAGCTCACGGTCACGTCGTCGGCGACGGTGCCGAGGTCGGCGGTCGCCTGCGCGATCGCCATGCGGAGATCGACGCGTGTGCGGCGCGTGTGCAGCGCGCCCGACTCGATCCGGCTCATCGCCAGCAGGTCGTTCACGAGGCGTGACAGTCGCTGGGACTGCCGGTCGATGACGCCGATGTAGGTTCGCTTGTCGGCCTCGGACGTCTCTTCCCAGTAGTTGAGCAGGGTCGACGCGAACCCGACGATCGACGTCAGCGGCGTGCGGAGCTCGTGCGACGCCATCGACACGAAGTCGCTCTTGAGCTGGTCGGCCACGCGGAGCTCACGGTTGACCGATTCGAGCTCGCCGGCGTAGCGCTCGAGCTCGCGTGCGTTGGCGACGCGCTCGACGACGCGACCGAGCTGGACGACGACGTGGCTCATCGTGTCGAACAGCTGCTGGTCGAGTGCCTGCTCCTCGACGGAGAAGAACTCGAGGACCGCGGCAACCCGGTCGCCGACGTTCACCGGGAAGATGTAGACGGTCTTGAGGCCGCTGGCGACGACCTCGGTCGCACGGGGGAAGCGCGGGTCGGCGGTGATCGGCGAGAGCCAGATGGGCTGGCCGCTGGCGTAGACCAGACCGATCATGCCCGTGCCCCGCTGGTACGTCGTCTCGGCACTGACGTCGCGAACGAGCTGGAAGCGGGCGGCGTCCTCCGCGCGGATGTGCCACACGCCGGTGGAGACGAGCCGTTCACCGTCGTGGCTCACCCACGCGTGGCCGACGTCCCAGCCGGTCTGCGTGCACACCTCGTCGAGGCAGGCCTGGAGTGCCGACTCGATCGTCGTCGCCGCGTTGCTGGCTGCTGCCACGACCTGCAGGACGCGCAGCAGCATCTCGGCACGGCGACGGTCGGCGATCTCCTGCTCCTTGCCGGCGAGGAGGGCGGCGGCCTCGAGCGCGACGGCCGTCTGCCTCGCGATGGCCTGGACGAAGAGCTCGTCCTGCTCGTCGTAGGGCGGTTGCCCGGGCGGGCGGGCGAGCAGGATCGCCCCGATCGCCTGGCCGTCGCTGACCACGGGCACGCCGAGGAACGTGCCGAGCGGCAGGACGTCGCTCGGGATCGGCGGGCGCCGCGGGTCGCCGGCGAGGTCGGCGAGGCGCAGCGGTTCCTTGCGATCGAGGATCGCCCGGACGAGGCCGCCGTCGGGCGCCTGTCGGGGGAGCGCCTCGAGCTGGGCGCGTGTCAGCCCCTGCACGACCGGGAGCGCGAGTTCGCTGCTCCCGTTCGTCGCCAGCGCGAGGCCGTAGCTGCTGCGCGTCGAGAGGCGGGCCAGGTCGACCGCCCGTTCCAGTGTCGCTTCGCGATCGCGCTCCGCCGCAATGGCGACGAAGGAGTCGAGCAGCAGCTGCAGCGAGGTCTCGTCCGTACCCCACCCCCTCTTCGCTTCCAGATGGTACGGCGTTCGCGCGCTCGATGGCCGATACGGTCGAGGGATGCTCTTCGACTCGCCGGTCCTCGTCGTGAACCAGAAGGCGAAGGTCTTCGAGATGGTGTCGGAGTACGTCGTGCGGGACGAGGCCGGGAACCAGCTCGGTGCGGTGCGCGAGGTCGGGCAGTCGAGGGCACGAAAGGTGCTTCGGTTCGTGAGCCAGGTGGACGACTTCCTGACGCACCGCTACGAGATCGTCGACTCGTCGTCGGGCTCGGTCGTCCTCCGGGTGACGCGGCCCCGGCGGTTCCTGAAGGCGAACGTCGTGATCTCCGGCCCCGACGACGCCGAGATCGGTCGGGTCGTGCAGCAGAACGTGATCGGCAAGATCCGTTTCGCTCTCGTGGCCGCCGACGGCACGGCGGTGGGCTCGATCAACGCCGAGAACTGGCGGGCGTGGGACTTCTCGGTGGCCGACGCGTCGGGCACCGAGGTGGCGCGGGTGACGAAGAAGTGGGCCGGTCTCGGTCGTGAGCTCTTCACGACCGCCGACAACTACGTCGTCTCCGTGCCGTCGCCGCTGGACGAGCCGCTGCGCTCGATCGTCGTCGCCTCGGCGCTGTGCATCGACACCGCGCTCAAGCAGGACAGCGGCGGCGGATTGCGGTAGTTCGCGGTTCTTGTCACACCCCACTGCTGTGATGGTGGCGTGGGCTACCGGGGCAAGGTCGTCGAGCAGGAGCGAGCGCGCGAGCTGCGCGCGCTCGGCTGGACGCTCCTCGACATCGCGCGCGAGCTGGGCGTGGCGAAATCCTCGGTGTCGCTGTGGGTGCGTGACGTGGCGTTCGAGCCGCGGCCGCGGATACGAGCTCGCCGGCGCGAACCCAACGCGCTGCAACGCCGGAAGGCGGACGAGATCGAGCGCCTGCTGGCCGAGGGCCGTGAGCGCATCGGCGAGCTGAGTGCTCGAGACCTGCTGATCGCCGGCACCGCGCTGTACGCCGGGGAGGGCGGAAAGACCGACGGCGAAGTTCGGTTCGCGAACAGCGACCCGCGGATGATCGCGTTGTTCTGCCTATGGCTGCGCCGGTTCTTCGACATCGACGAGTCCCGTCTTCGCGTCCGGCTGTACCTCCACGACGGTCTCGACCTCGAAGAGGCGAGCCGGTTCTGGTCGGAGCTGACCGCGATTCCGCTCTCGCAGTTCGGCAAGCCGTATCGCGCCGTACCCGATCCGAGCATCCGGCGGGCCAAGCATCCGCGTGGTTGCCCCGGCATCTCGTACAGCTGCTCTCGCACGCATCGCGCCGTGATGGGACTGGTGCACGGGTTGCTATCCTGCGAGGTCTCCGATCCGGGGTGGTGAAATCGGCATCACAGCGGACTGTTAATCCGTTTTTCCGGGTTCGAGTCCCGGCCCCGGAGCTTCGCTACCGTCGCCCCCGCCGGGCTCGTAGCTCAGTGGTCAGAGCGGGGGACTCATAATCCCTTGGTCGTAGGTTCGATCCCTACCGAGCCCACGTGGAGCAGTGGACGTGAGCGACCGGACGTGGATCGCCGACGACGACGAGCGCACCGTCGTCGACCTCTTGCGCAACCGCCTCGATAACGATCCCGACGGTGAGTACCTCGACGTCGTCGGTACCAAGCTGAGCGCCGCCGACGTCGCCGACACCGGCGGGCGCATCGCCGGCGCCCTGCACGACCTCGGCGTCGAGAAGGGCGACCGCGTCGCGACCCTCGTGGAGAACTCGCCCGAGGCCGTGCTCGCCTGGTGGGGCGTCATCCTCGCCGGCGCCGTCGCCGTGCCGATCAACACCGCCTACAAGGGCGAGTACCTCCGCCACCAGCTGTCCGACAGCGGCGCGAAGGTGCTCCTCGTCGAGCCGTCGCTGTACGAACGAGCCGAGCGGATCGAGGGCGACATCGGGACGCTCGACCAGGTGCTCACGCTCGGCGACGACGCCTGGCGGGACCGCATCGCCGCCGCCGACCCGGCCGACAC
>DASSOZ010000229.1:0-7301 GCA_035700105.1 Acidimicrobiales bacterium | reverse complement strand
CGGGCTTCGTGACGCACAACAGCTCGTTGCAGCCCTCGTACTCGGGCCCGCCGAAGTCGTCGGCGCTGAGGTCCTGGAGCTGGAGGTTCGTCCCCATGGCGCCGTCGAAGACCACGACTCGGTCACGAACAGCATCCAGGTAACGATTCGACCCCATGAGGGACGAGGCTACAGAAGCCCCATCGACTCCCGGCAGTCCGTTACCGGTGTCACGCCGCCGAACGTCGGCGCGTCAGCCCGTGGGCATCACCTTCGCCACGTAGGTCACCGACGCGCCGTTCTCGACGAGCGTCGCCGTGCACGTCCACAGGCGCGACGCGTCGATGCCCCCACCCGACGAATGGACGAGCACGCCGTTGCGCGTCAACGACTTGACGACGAGCACCCGACCGGTCGACGTGAACACCGCCGCGCCCGGCGTCGCCCGCAGGCCCGTCAGCGACGACGGCGCGCCCACACCCGTACACGTGGCGTTGAACGGACCCACGGTGTTGTTGCCGTTCGCCGGTGTCGCGCCGGCCGATGTCGACAACGAGAGAGCGACGGCCGTGATGGCCGCCGCGACGAACGCTCTGCGCATGCCCCCGCCCCCCTCGGTCACCCCTACGCCACCAGCGTGCGCCGCGAAGCGTCGGGCGTCAATCGCCCATGTGGCCGGTACCCTCGCCGGCGGTGTTGGCCGCGTCGGGTATCTCGCTGTCGCGCGGCGGTCAGGTGATCCTCGACGACGTCTCGCTGCTCGTCGGGCCGCGGACGCGCACCGGTCTCGTCGGTCCGAACGGCATCGGCAAGACGACGCTGCTGCGCATCCTGGCCGGGCTCGAGAAGCCCGACAGCGGCACCATCGAGCGGTCGCCGCGCACGTCGACGGTCGGGTACCTGCCGCAGGAACCCGACGCGCACGCAGGCGAGACGCTGCGTGGCTACCTCGCCCGGCGCACGGGCGTCGCCGCAGCCGCGCACGAGCTCGACCGGCTGACCGAGCTGCTGGCGGACGATCCGTCGCACGTGGACGCCTACACCGAGGCGCTCGAGCGGTTCCTCGCGCTCGGCGGTGACGACCTCGACGCCCGCGCGGCGCAGACGTGTGTCGACGTCGGTCTCGACCCCGACCGTCTCGACGTCGAGGTGGGCGCGCTGTCGGGCGGGCAGGCGGCCCGGGCCGCGCTCGCGGCGATCCTGCTGTCGCGCTTCGACGTGTTCCTCCTCGACGAACCGACGAACAACCTCGACTTCGCCGGCCTCGACCGGCTCGAGCAGTTCCTCGACGCGTTGCCGGGTGGGGTCGTCGTCGTGTCACACGACCGCGCGTTCCTCGACCGCACGGTGACGCGCATCGTCGAGCTCCAGGAGGAATCGCACCGCGCCGTCGAGTACGCGGGTGGCTGGTCCGACTACGTCGCCGCGCGCGAGTTGGCGCGCGGGCAGCAGTACGAGGCGTTCGAGAAGTACCAGTCGACGCGGCGCGAGCTCACCGAACGCATCCGCACGCAGCGCGAGTGGTCGGACAGAGGCGTCGCCAAGCAGAAGAAGCGGCCGCGCGACCACGACAAGGCGCAGCAGGGTTTCTTCAAGGATCGCACCGAGAAGCAGGCGGCGAAGGTGCGGGCGAGCGAGCGCGCCCTGCAGCGCTTGGATGCGGTCGACAAGCCGTGGGAGGGGTGGGAGCTGCGGCTCTCGCTCGCACCGACGGCCCGCAGCGGCGACGTCGTCGCGCGCCTCGACCGTGCGGTCGTCGAACGAGGCTCGTTCACGCTCGGGCCGATCGACCTGGAGGTCGCATGGCAGGAGCGGGTCGCCATCCTCGGCCCGAACGGCAGCGGGAAGACGACGCTGCTTCGCGCCCTGCTCGGCGACCTGCCGCTGACCGCGGGGACGCGCTGGCTCGGGCCCGGCGTCGTCGTCGGCGAGATGGAGCAGGGGCGCGGCGCGTACGGCGACGAGGGGACGCTGCTGGCGACGTTCATGGTGTCGACCGGCCTCGCCGTGTCCGAGGCGCGCTCGCTGCTGGCGAAGTTCGCACTGGGCGCCGACCACGTCGAGCGCGCCGGCGCGTCGCTGTCACCGGGCGAGCGGACGCGGGCGATCCTGGCGACGCTGATGGCGCGTGGCGTCAACTGCCTCGTCCTCGACGAGCCGACGAACCACCTCGACGTCGCCGCCATCGAGCAGCTCGAATCGGCGCTCGACGCGTTCGACGGCACGCTGCTGCTCGTCACGCACGACCGCCGCTTCCTCGAGGCGGTACACGTGACGCGGACCGTTACGCTGCCCGGCGGATGACCCCGCCCAAGATCTACACGCGAAAGGGCGACGACGGGACGACCGGGCTGCTCTACGGCGGTCGGGTGCGCAAGGACTCCGAGCTCCCGTCGGCGTACGGTGACGTCGACGAGGCACAGGCGTTCATCGGGTTGGCCCGCGCCGACGCGGGCGACGCCGAGCTCGCCGATCTGCTCGTGTCGATCGAGCACGACCTCTACGTCCTGATGGCCGAGCTCGCGACCGCGCCGGCCAACCGATCCAAACTGACGCCCGGACAGTCGCTCGTCACCCCGGCGATGGTCGAGGGACTCGAGCCGATCATCGACGACCTCTCGTCGCGCTTCGACCCGCCCACCGAGTTCGTCATCCCCGGCGGGACGCGTGTCAGCGCGCTGCTCGACGTCGCCCGCACGGTCGTTCGGCGGGCCGAGCGCATGGCCCTCGCCGCGACCGCCGGTGTGGACGGCTCGTTCGTCGTGCCCTACCTCAACCGCCTCTCCGACCTGCTCTGGACGATGGCGCGCTGGCAGGAGGGCAACTCGCTCATCGCCAAGGCCACACCGGCCGAGAGCGGCAACAAGGAGGCATAGATGGAGTTCCCGCTCGTCAAGGCCGCACCCGCGGACGCGGTGTCGCTCGGGGTGCCGGTGTTCAAGGGCGAGACGTCCGGACCGGGCGCCGAGCTCGACGCCGGGTTCCTGTCCGAGCGGGGGTTCGAGGGCAAGGCCGGCGAGGTCATCGTGATGCCGGCGGAGGGCGGCGGGTCGGTCGTCGCGCTCGGCATGGGACCCCGTGACTCGGTCGACGCCGAAGGGCTGCGGCGGGCGGCCGCGCTGCTCGTGCGAACGGCATGGCGGGACGCACGCGTGGCGACGACGCTGCTCGACGCCGCGCCGGCGGGGCTCGACCGTGCGCGCGCCGCGCAGGCGATCGCCGAAGGCGCGTCGATGGCGGCGTACCGGTTCGGTCGCTACAAGTCGAAGTCCGAGCCGTGCGCGATCGAGTCGTTCGCGGTCGTCGGTCGCGCCGGTGCCAGCGTGACGGCCGCGCTCGAGCGGGGCGCCTCGATCGGCGCCGCCGTGAACCTGGCACGCGACCTCGTCAACACACCCGCCGGCGACATGACGCCGATGCGACTGGCTGACATCGCGACCGAGGTCGCGCAGCGCGCCGGTCTCGGCATCACGGTGTGGGACGAGACCACCATCGTCAAGGAGCGGTGCGGCGGGCTCGCCGGTGTCGCCCAGGGCTCGACGCAGCCGCCGCGTCTGATCCAGTTGACGTACGAGCCGGCGAAGCCGGCGCGCACGACGGTGGCGCTCGTCGGCAAGGGCATCACGTTCGACTCCGGCGGGCTGTCGCTCAAGCCGGCCGACGGCATGGAGACGATGAAGACCGACATGAGCGGCGCGGCCGCGGTGCTCGCGGCGATGTCGGTGCTCGCCGTCGTCGGCGCGAAGTCGCGTGTGCTGGCATTCATCCCCGCCACCGAGAACATGCCGTCGGGCGCGGCGGTCAAGCCGGGTGACGTGCTGAAGTTCCGCAACGGGAAGACGGCCGAGGTGCTGAACACCGACGCGGAAGGCCGCCTGGTGCTCGCCGACGGACTGTCGCTGGCCACGGAGAACGGTGTCGATGCCATCGTCGATGTCGCGACGCTCACCGGTGCGTGCGTCGTCGCGCTCGGCCCCAAGGTCGCCGGGTTGATGGGCAACAACGACGAGTGGACGGCGCAGGTGCAGGCCGCCGCCGCGCGGGCGGGCGAGCGTGTGTGGCCGCTTCCGCTGCCCGACGACTACCGGCGCATGATCGACTCCGAGGTCGCGGACATGAAGAACACCGGCGGCCGGTACGGCGGCGCGATCACCGCCGGGTTGTTCCTGAAGGAGTTCGTCGGTGACGTGCCGTGGGCGCACCTCGACATCGCCGGTCCTGCCCGCTCGGACTCCGACGACGGCTACACGCCGAAGGGCGGCACCGGCGTCGCCGTGCGGACGCTGGTCGAGGCGGTCGCCGGGTTCGCGAAGCCGGCGGTCGTGCCGAGCGACGCGGGGGTCAGTCCCGAATAGCCCGTTCGGGGCATGGTCGGGCGTCTGTCCGACGTGTGACGATCCGTGGCATGGCGGCAGCGGCGCCCCCGGCCCATCGCATCCGTGTCGTCGTCGCCGACGACGAGGCGCCGGTGCGCGCGCTGCTCGGGATCACGCTGTCGATGGAGCGCGACTTCCAGGTCGTCGGTGAGGCCGCCGACGGAGCCGAAGCCGTCGAGATGATCATCGACCGTCACCCCGACGCCGTCGTGCTCGACCTGATGATGCCGGTGCTGGCCGGGCTCGAGGCGATCCCGAAGATCCGCGAGTGCTGCCCGGACTGCCGCATCGTCGTCTTCTCGGCGCTGTCGGCGGACCAGGCCGAGGGCGACGCTCTTTCGCGGGGTGCCGACGCGTACGTCGAGAAGACCCGCTTCGTGACCGAGCTCTGCGACACGCTGCACCGCGTCTGCGACAAGACCGCGGCCTGAACTCGCATCAACCTGGTCGTTGGTGGGCCGCCCGCCGGGCGTGCTCCTCGACCGCCCACACGGTCGCCTCGCGGCACAGCGCAGGATGGAAGCGCCACCGGGCGAGCTGGGACTCGACCGCCCCGGTGTCCTCGCCGAGCTGCACCATCGACAGCGCCAGCTGGCGGGCCCGCGTGCGCAGCGCCTCGTGCGGGGACTCCCGATCGGGCCCGGCGAGCTGCTCCTCCTGGAAGCGCTGGTGTGCCGCTTGGAGCGCGTCGGGCAGGTGGACGATCTGGCGGCGGTTGAGCGGTGGGATGCGGCGCCGGACGGCGAGCACGCCCTCGCCGAGCGGCTGGGCCATGTCGAACGTGCACAGCCGGCCGAGCGCGCGCACGAACGGGTTGTTGCGCCCGCCCATGTGGCCGAGGCCGAGCTCACGGGCGGTGTCGGCGAGCGGCAGCGCGAAGCCGCCGGGCTGCTCGTCGAACGCCGCGGCGATGCGCCGCAACAGCAACAGGGTCGACGGGCCGAGCACGCCCAGCCAGAAACGCTCGGCGTAGTCGGACCGGGGGTCGAACCCCACGGCGTCGATGACGGGGTCGGCGAGCGGACGGATCGTCAGCGCGTCGTCGACGAGGACGGGCGCAGCACGCATGGCACTCCTCCAGGGTCGTGGCAACCGCAACCTGGGGGAAGTGGCATGTCATGCACTTTCATTCATTCTCGTGCCGCTCGTCAACCCCTTCGTCGTCGTCGTCGCCCTCGTCGAGGCCGGCCTCGGCCAGGCGCAGGTCGATCACGTCGAGCGGCAGCGGCGGCAGCTCGTGGGCGACGTCGGACAGCACACCGGCGATGAAGTCGGCGTGGCGCGTGATGTCGGCGAGCATCGACGCCCGGTCGTGCTCGGGCAGCTGCGCCCAGTAGGTCTCGAGCAGCCGGGACGCGGCCTTGATGACCGTCAGGCTGTTGACGAGGCCGTTGACCACGATGGCCAGCGACACATCGTCGCTCCTGACCTGCCAGCTCGACCGACGCCTCCCCTGCGCACCCTGCGTGCCCCTTGGGCCTGGTGGCCTCTGCGCCAACGCCCACCTCCGGCCAAGAAGTGTGCCTCCCGCCACTGGCCGTGGCCAGAAGCGGTCGAACCCGACACGCTGGGGAGTCGCCCGCGGGGGTCAGGAGATCGTGATCGTGAGCACGCCGCGGTACGTGCCGGCCGCGGCGGAGGCGGGGATCCGGAGCCGGATGTCGGGGCGGACGTCGAAGGCGCCGAGCCCGCTGCCGGGCGTCGCCACGCACAGGCTCGCCGGCGCCCGCGGGTCGAGGGCGACACCGCCGCCGGCGTCCGACGCGAGACCGCCCGGGCCGCTGGTCACGTCCGTCGCCGCGCCGTCGACGACGCCGTCACCATCGCCGTCCACGGGGTGGCAGCCGCCGTTCGCGCCGGGATCCCACGAGACGTTGCGCGCCGGGATGTTGCGGTTGCCCGTCGCACCGGCGTCGCCGTCGACGGTCAGGTCCGACATCGTCGCGGTCACGCTCCATCCCGCGGCGATCGTCCGGTTGTCGACGATCCGCACCGCATCGAGTCGGCCGTCGACGGCCTGACGCTCACCGTCGAGCGTGATCGTCGGGAACGTCATCCCCGACCCGTTCGTCGTGACGGTGAGCAGCGTGTCGAGGACGACTTTCACCGGCACCGTCTGGCCGGTGATGGCGGCGTTCTCGACGTCGGTGACCGTCACCGTCTGCAGCCCGGGCGTGGCGAAGGTGACCCCGCTCGAGAACCGGTGGGCGCCGGCGTCGAGCACGGTGAACGTGTAGTCCGCGGCGACGCTCGCGAGCGGGTCGGACGACGAGACGTGCACGGTGCCCGCGTAGTCCGTGACCACGTTGCCGTACGCATCGCGCACCGTGAGGGCCAGCTCCACGGGTGTTCCGACGATCGGTCGCGCCGAGGCCATGTCGACGGTCAGGCCGGCGGCGGGACCCGCGACCTCTGCGAGAGGAGCCGTGCCGGCGACGGCGCCGTCGGTCGCCGTCAGCATCTCGAGGCCCGTCGTCGTCGACGCCCGCACGAGCGCGGTGTACGTGCCGTCGCCGTTGCTCACCGCGGGCCCGACGACGACGTCACCGTTGCTCAGGATCACGACCCCGCCGTCGGGAATGGGGTTGCCGAACGCATCGGTCAGCGTTGCGACGGCGGCGGCCAGCGAGGTGCCGTCGGCGGTGATCGTCGACGGCGACACCTGCAGGTCGACGTGGGCAGCCGACCCGTGCGTCACCGAGACCGGCGGACCTTCGGCGACGATCGCCGCGGCGCCGTCGGTGACGGCGACCGCGTGCACGCCCGCCGACCCGAAGCGGATCTCGGCGACCCACGCGCCGAGGTCTGCGGCGTCGAACGTGTGCGGTGGTGGCACGATCGCACGCGGGTCGTCGGTCGTCGTCGTGACGGTGCCGGCGTAGTCGGATGTGGGGTTGCCGAACTCGTCGCTCGACCGGACGACGGCGAGGACCAGCTGCCCGGCGG
>DASSOZ010000228.1:0-22573 GCA_035700105.1 Acidimicrobiales bacterium | reverse complement strand
CGCTGCGGCGCAAGGTGAGCCTGCGGCGCTTCTACAGCTTCCTCAAGATGCAGAAGAAGGTGGCGCCCCGGCTCGACCGCATCATCACGGTGTCGGAGTCGTCGAAGCGCGACATCACCGACCAGATGGGCGTGCCGTTCGACCGGATGGCCGTGGTCCCGGTCGGCGTCGACCACGAGGTGTTCCGGCCGATGCCCGACGTGGCCAAGGTGCCGGGCCGGCTGATGACGACGGCGAGCGCCGACGTCCCGATGAAGGGCCTGCGCTACCTCCTGGAGGCCGTCGCCAAGCTGCGCACCGAGCGCGACGTCGAGCTGACCGTCATCGGCAAGCCGCGTGACGAGAGCGGCGCGCCGCGGCTCATCAAGGAACTCGGCATCGAGGACGCGGTCACGTTCGTCAGCGGTGTCGAGCAGGAGCGCATCGTCGAGCTGTACGCCGAGGCCGAGGTCGCCGTCGTGCCGTCGCTCTACGAGGGCTTCTCGCTGCCGGCCGTCGAGGCCATGGCGTGCGGCGTCCCCGTCGTCGGCACCACCGGCGGCGCCGTCCCCGAGGTCGTCGGCAACGACAACGAGACCGCGCTGATCGTGCCGACCGCCGACGCCGGCGCACTGGCGACGGCGATCGCGCGGCTGCTCGACGACGCCGCGCTGCTGGACCGCATCGGCAACGCCGGCCGCCAGCGGGTGATGGAGCGGTTCACGTGGAAGGCGTGCGCGGTCGGCACCGCCGAGCAGTACCGGGTGCTGCTGGAGTCGCGGAAGGCAGCGGCATCCCGTGCTCACGGTTGACTACGACAAGCTCGGCGTCACCAGCGGTGACGTCCTGCTCGACCTCGGCGCCGGCGGCGGGCGCCACGCGTTCGAGGCGGCGCGGCGGGGCGCGCACGTCGTCCCCGTCGACCTCGGCGCCGGCGACCTGAAGGACGCGGCGGCCGTCCTCCTCGGCATGGTCCAGGGCGGCGAGATCGACCCGTCCACCTTCCTCGGCTGCGTGAACGGCGACGCGACCCGTCTGCCGTTCCCGGACGGCGCGTTCGACCGCGTCATCGCGTCCGAGGTGTTCGAGCACATCCCCGACGACACCTCCGCGATGGACGAGGTGGCCCGGGTCGTGCGTCCCGGCGGCACCGTCGCCATCACCGTGCCGCGGTACGGGCCCGAGCGGATCTGCTGGGCCATCAACGACGAGTACCACGCGCCGATCGCCGTCGGCGGCCACGTGCGCATCTACCGGTGGTCGCAGATGGTCTCGCTCGGGCGGCGCGCCGGTCTGTCGCTGCGGGGCTGGCACCACACGCACGCGCTGCACTCGCCGTACTGGTGGCTGCGCTGCGCCGTCGGCCCGGCCCGCCCGCCCGACGACCATCCGCTGGTGCGCGCCTACCATCGCCTGCTCGTGTGGGACCTCATGGAGCGTCCGGCGGCCACGCGAGTGGCGGAGCGGGTGCTCTCGCCCGTCCTCGGCAAGTCCCTCGTCGTGTACTTCGAGAAGGCGGGCGGCTGATGCTGTCGCGCCGCGAGATCGACCAGACGCTCGACACGATCGTCACCGCGCAGCAGCGCGACGGCTGCATCCCGTGGTTCGCCGGCGGCCACGCCGACCCGTGGGACCACGTCGAGTCGGCGATGGCGCTGCTGCACGGCGGGCGCCGGGTCGAGGCCGAGCGGGCGTACGAGTGGGTGTCGAAGACGCAGCGGGCCGACGGCGCGCTGGCCTTCTACTACCTCGATGGCCGGGTCGAGGACCCGAAGCTCGACGCCAACCACTCCACGTACCTCGCGGTCGGCGTGTGGCACCACTTCCTCGTCACCGGCGACACCGGGTTCCTGCGGGAGATGTGGCCCGTGGTCGAGGGCGCGATCGAGTTCGCGCTGTCGCTCCAGGCGCCGGGCGGCGAAGTGACGTGGATGCGCATGCCGTCCGAGCACGGCGGTTCCACCGGTGGGTACGCGCTGCTCACGTCGTCGTCGTGCGTGCACCTGTCGCTGCGCTGCGCGATCGCGGTCGCCGAGCGGCTGGGCTACGAGCGCCCGGACTGGGAGCTCTCGCTCGGGTCGCTGGCCCACGCGATCGCGTACCGGGAGCACGAGGCGTTCGAGCCCAAGGACCGGTTCTCGATGGACTGGTACTACCCGGTGCTCGGCGGCATCCTCGTCGGTGACACGGCGCGTGCCCGGCTGCTCGACCGCGATCGGTGGTCGACGTTCGTCGTGCCCGGGCGGGGCGTGCGCTGCGTGGCCGACCAGCCGTGGGTGACGGCGGCCGAGACGTGCGAGGCCGTCATGTCGATGGCGACCGTCGGGCTGCGCGACGCGGCCGAGTCGCTGTTCGAGTGGGTGCAGTACCTGCGGTCCGACGACGGCTCGTACTGGACCGGACACAACTACGAGTTCGGCGAGCACTACCCCGAGAACGAGCGCACGACGTGGACCGGCGCCGCCGCCGTCCTCGCCGACGACGTGCTCCGGGGCGGCGTCTTCGCGTCGATCCTGCGGGGCGACGGGCTGCCTGTCGGTGTCGTCGAGGTCGAAACCGCCGACTTTTCCGCGGAGTCCGCCCTCTGAAGGCGGGTTTCCGCGCAAAAGTCGGGGGCGGGTCCCGCGGGCGGTCAGTCGGGACGGCGGACGACGCGCAGCGACCCGCAGCCGAGCTCGTCGACCGGGAGGAAGCCGTCGGCGACGGCGCGCTGCCAGACGTGGAACGGCGCCTGGCCACCGTCGGTGGGCCGCTCGAACACGTCGTGGACGGCGAGCAGTCCGCCGGGGGCGATGAAGCGCGACCACGCCTCGTAGTCGCCCATGGCGATGTCCTCGGCGTGGCCGCCGTCGATGAACAGCAGCCCGACCGGCGTGTGCCAGTGGCGGGCGACGGTCGCCGACGGGCCGACGACCATGATCACCGTGCCCTCGAGCCCGGCGTCGTGGATCGTGGCGCGGGCGAACGGCAGCGTGTCCATCTTGCCGACGCGCGCGTCGACGACGGACGCGTCGTGGTGCTCCCAGCCGGCCTGGTTCTCCTCGCTGCCGCGGTGGTGGTCGATCGTGAACAGCACCGTGCCGGCGGCGCGGGCGGCGGCGCCGAGGTAGACGGACGACTTCGCGCAGTACGTCCCGATCTCGAGGAGTGGGCCGGTGTCGGTCGCCGCCGCCCCCGCGCGGTGCAGCGCCAGGCCCTCGTCGTCGGGCATGAACCCCTTGGCGGCGCGTGCGCGCCGGAGCAGGTCGTCGTCCACGGGTGTCCTACGGTAGCGAGACCGTGTCCGACGCCTCGGAGCTGATCCCCGCCGCCACCGTCATCCTCATCCGGGACGGCAGCGACGGCGTCGAGACGTTGATGCTGCACCGCAACTCGAAGATCGCGTTCGGCGGCATGTGGGTCTTCCCGGGCGGGCGCATCGACGCGGGCGACGCCGACCCGGCCGCGCCCGGCGACGAGCTCGCCGCCGCCCGCCGGGCGGCGTGCCGGGAGGCGCTCGAGGAGGCGGCCCTCGTCGTCGACGCCGGCGCGCTCGTGCCGTTCTCGCACTGGATCCCGCCGGCGAACCCGTCGTTCGCCCGGGCCAACCGCCGGTTCGCCACGTGGTTCTTCCTCGCGCCCGCGCCCGACGGCGCCGCGGTGGTCGTCGACGGCGGCGAGATCCACGACCACCGGTGGCTGCGCCCGGCCGACGCCATCGCCCGGCGCGACGCCGGCGAGATCGAGCTTGCGCCGCCGACGTGGGTGACGCTGTGGCGCCTCGCCGGCGCGTCGTCGATCGCCGACGCCGTCGCCATGGCCCGGGCGGCCGAGCCCGAGCGGTTCGAGACGCGCATGGCGATCGTCGACGGTGCGCTGTTCGCGCTGTGGCACGGCGACGCCGGTTACGAGTCCGGCGACCCGGCCGCCGAGGGCGACCGGCACCGGCTGCTCATGCTCCCGGATGGGTGGCGATACGAGCGGTCGGGTACGTCGGGCCCCGATGTGGATCGTCGTACCTGAGCTCCAGCTCGAACCGTCGGGGATGGAGGCGGTCTACCGCGCCGCCGCCGCCGCGACCACGATCGAGAGCGCCGGTCCCGTCCGGCGCAGCTGGTGGTGCCGGTCGTGCGCCGTCGGGTGGACGTCGGATCATCGCGAGGCGTGCTGGTCGTGCGAGGACCTCGGCTTCGTCGAGACCGGCGCTCCCCGTCTCTGCGCCTGAAACCGATCGAGGTCGATGCCGTAGACCCACCGGGACGGTGGTCTACGGCATCAACCTGCACATCACGGGGCGTTACGGGCGGGCTTCGAACACCCGGTTGAACGGGGTCTCGGTCGCCCGGCGGAAGCGGCCGAAGCCGGCCTCGGTGAGGATCTCGCGCCACGTCGCCTCGGGGACCTGCGGGCCGAGCGCGTAGCGACCGCCCTGCGACTTGGCGTGCGGCACGCAGATGAACGTGCCCGCGGAGTAGAAGAGCTTGCCGATCGGGTTGGTGTTGTCGGCGACGGTCTCGCCCGCCATCGGCTCGACGAGCAGGAACGTCCCGTCGGACGCCAGCGACTCGCGGATGTGGACCGCGGCCTGGAGCGGGTCGCCCATGTCGTGCAGCGCGTCGAACACGCAGGCGAGCGCGTAGTCGCCGCCGGTGAAGTCGGCGGCACTGGCGACCTCGAAGTGGCAGCGGTCGGCGACGCCGGCATCGGCGGCGCGCTTGCGGGCGACCTCGATGGACTCCGGGTGGTAGTCGAAGCCGACGATCGTCGAGTTCGGGAACGCCTGGGCGAGGACGACCGTCGACGCGCCGTGGCCGCACCCGATGTCGGCGACCGTTGCGCCCGCGGTGAGCTTCTCCGCGACGCCGTCGAGCGCGGGGATCCACGACTGGACGAGGTTGCCGATGTACCCGGGCTTGAACAGCCGCTCGGTCGCGTGGAACAGGTCGTGGTGGTGCTCGTGCCAGCCGACGCCCGCACCGGTGCGGAACGCGTCCCGGTTGAGGCGCTCCTCGTCGCGGAACAGCACACCGGCGAGCGTCATCAGGCCGGCGCCGAACGCCGGGCTGCTCTCGTCGGTCAGCACGATCGCCTGCGCCGGTGTGAGCGAGTACCGCCCCGTGGCCGCGTCGTACTGGCAGTAGCCGGCGGCGGCCTGGGCGTTCGCCCACTCGGTGACGTAGCGGGTGTCGCAGTTCGTGCGGGCGGCGAGCTCGTCGGCCGTTGCCGGCCCGCCGCCGGCGAGCGCCCGGTACAGCCCGAGCTTGTCGCCCAGGAGGACCGTGGCGGCATGGAACGCGGTCGCCGCGTCGCCCGCGACCTGGCCCAGGAACGCCTCGACGGCCGCCTGCTCGTCGTCGATCGTCGTGCTCATCGTCGGATCTCCCTCTGTCATCTCGGTGAGTCGGTGGAACGGCGGGAGCGTGCGACGGCGGGTTTGCGGTGAACCTGCAGGCACGCTGCAAGGCGACGGTCCAAGCTGTGCGACGTGATCGTCGCGGGGTCGGTCGAGGAGCTGCTTGCGTCGTTCGCCGCCGGGCGTGACGTCCGGCGCGAGGCGTTCGTCCCTGCCGAGACGCGGTCGACGGCGGCCTTCGAGCGGGTGTGGGTCGACGGCGAGCCGTTCGTCCTCAAGCACGTCCACCTCGACGGCGACTTCACGATGCGGGTGTCGGGCGACATCGGGTGTCGATCGGTGCGGGCATATGCCGCCGGGCTGGTCGACGTCGCGCCGGCGTCGATCGACCACGCCATCGTCGGCGCGGCGAGGGGGATCGGGCGCAACGGATGGGGCGGGGCGTTCCTGATGCGCGACGTGTCGGCGTGGCTGGCGACCGGCGACGACTCGCCGTTCCCGGAAGCGCAGCACGTCGGGTTCGTCGACTCGCTGGCGGCGCTGTGCGCGGCGACGTGGGGTTGGCGCGACGACGGCGTCGGCCTGCTGCCCTACGGGGCGCGGTGGGCGTACTTCGACGCCGCCGCCATCGAGGGCGAGCGGGCGCTGGGGTGGCCCGAGCGCGTGCCCGAGATCGCGCACGAGGGATGGGCGCGCTTCGACAAGCGTGCGCCCGCGGGTGTCGGGCGCGTCGTCGGCGAGTTGCGGCACGACCTCACGCCGCTCGTCGACGCGCTGCGAACGACGCCGTCGTGCTTCCTGCACGGCGACTGGAAGGCGTCGAACCTCGGCACCGCGGCCGACGGCCGGACGATCCTCATCGACTGGATGTACGTCGGCGAAGGGCCGGCGTGCCACGAGCTCGGCTGGTACCTCGCGATCAACCGGGCGAAGTTGCCGGGCGGGTGGACGAAGGAGCGCACGATCGACGAGTTCCGCCGCGCGCTGGAACGTCACGGGGTGGCGACCGGCGCGTGGTGGAACCGCCAGCTGGCGCTGTGCCTGCTCGGGACGCTGGTGGAGTTCGGGTGGGAGAAGGCGCTCGGCGACGACGACGAGCTCGGGTGGTGGTGCGCGGCGGCGTCCGACGGCCTCGCCCTGCTGTGACCGTCGCTCGCGACGTCGCGCTCGCCTACGACCGCACGGGTGCGGCGTGGCAGGCGGGACCCGGGCGCATCTACGACCGGCTCGCCGAGATCGCGCTCGACCGTTCGCCCGTCGCGCTGGCGGGCGCGTCGGTGCTCGACGTCGGCGCAGGCACCGGGGCGGCGACGCGGGCGGCGCTCGCGTGTGACGCAGCGGGGGTCGTCGCCGTCGACGGCGCGTTCGGGATGCTCGCCGTCGACGCCGCGACGCGCCCCCCGGCTGCGGTCGCCGATGCGCGCTCGCTGCCGGTGCGGTCGGGAGCGTTCGACGTCGTCGTCGCCGCGTTCTCGCTCAACCACCTCGACGAACCGGTCGTCGCGCTCGCCGATGCGGCGCGGGCGCTTCGACCCGGCGGGGCCATGGTCGTGACGGCGTATGCCAGCGAGGACGGCCACCCGGTGAAGGCGGCCGTCGACGACGCCGCGGCCGCGATGGGATGGCGAAGCGAGTCGTGGTACGCCGACATCCACACCGGCGCCGTGCCGTTGCTGGCGACGACGGACCGCGCGGTCGCCGCCGCCCGCGATGCCGGGCTCGTCGACGCGCGGGCCGAACGTGTCGACGTCCCGTTCCCCGATCTCGGTCCCGCCGACCTCGTGGCGTGGCGCCTCGGCATGGCGAACATCGCCCCGTTCGTCGCCGGGCTCTCGCTGCCGCAACGCCACGCGCTCGCCGCCGACGCCGTCGCCCGCCTCGGGGCCGACGCGCCCCCGCTCGTCCGCTCGATGATCGTCCTCACCGCGCGCGTCAGCGCGCAAACGACGCAGTGACGAAGGCGCGCGCCGCATCCTCGTCGGGCGCGACCGCGACGACCGACGCGGCGAGGTCGACGGCCACGCGGTGCCACGCCGGGACCTCGAACGTCGACGCCAACGCGTCGACGAGGGGCCAGCCGTCCAGGCGTGCGCACGCCGCCAGCCCCTGCACGACGGCGTCGAGGCGGGCGGGGTCGCCCGATCGCGTCGCCACCGCGGCGAGGCCCTCGGCGAAACACGCGTAGCGGCGAGCGCCCCGCGACGCAGCGTCGGCGTGCACGTCGACGGCGAGCGCGGCGGCCGTGTCGCGGTCACCGACGGCGAGCGCCGACCGCGCACGCGCCAACCGCCACCGGTGGCGCTGGTGCCACGCCATCGTGCCCCGCCACTCGTCGATCGGCGCCAGCCGGTCGAGTACCGCGGCGGCGCCGTCGAGGTCGCCGGCGAGCAGCCGGCCGTCGACGAGGTCGAGCAGCCCGGCGTAGTACGCCTCGGCTCGCGGTCCATCGGGCTCGCTGCTGTCGACGGCCTTCTCGTTCAGCGCGTCGGCTTCGGCGAGGCGGCCGGTCCAGCGCAGCAGCCATGCCCGGCAGTTGGCGGCCGGCCCGATGAACCGCGCCCCGGCGGCGGCAGCGCGCTCGAGCCCTGCGTCGAGCTCGTCGCACGCCTCGAGCGCCTCGGGCACACGCCCGAGCTGGCCGAGGGCCATCACGCGGGCGAAGCGTCCGTGCAGTGCGGCGAACGGGTGGACGAGCCGGTCGGCGTCGACGAGCGCCCGCCCGCCGATCACAAGCGAGTCCTCCGGCCGGCCCTCGTGTGCGCGCGCGAACGCGAGCCACACTCCGGCGATGCCCTTGACCTCGGGCGGCGCGTCGAGCGCCATCGCCGACTCGAGCCGCTCGACCGCGGCGGGCAGGCGTCCCAAGCCGTGCTGCACGCGGCCGGCCAGCGCGAGGCAGCTCACCCGCAACGCCGGATCCCGCGACGCGCGGTCGAGGGCGCCGTCGGCGTACGCCATCGCGTCGTCGTAGCGGCGCCGGTAGTAGGCGACCCATCCGGCGATCTCCAGCGCCCGCGCGTCGCCGCTCAACGCGACGGCCTGCGCGGCGTCGGCCGCGGCGTCGTCGAGCCGCAGCGCGCCGAGCCGCAGCCGCGCCCGCACGACGAGCGCGTCGAGCGTCGGGCCGAGTGCGAGCGCGGCGGCGAGGTGGCGCTCGGCGGCGTCGATGTCGAAGCGCGCCGCCGATGCTTCCGCGGCGTCGACGAACCATCGAGCCGCGAGCGCGTTGTCACCACCTTCACGGGCGTGCAGCGCCACGGCGAGCGGATCGGGTGAAGGGCGCGCCGCCAGCGCGTGCGCCGCACGCCGGTGCAGCAACGACCGCCGCGTGGCCCCCACGGACGCGGCCAGCGCGACGCGCTCGAGCTCGTGCCGGAACCGCAGCCCACCGTCTTCGACCAGCACACCCCCGCCCGCCGCCGACTCGAGGTGCCCGAGCAACTCGACCGCGGGCGCGCCGACGACATCGGCGAGGAGGTCGAGATCGACACGGTTGCCGAGGACCGCCGCGCTGCGGACGGTCGTCGCCGCGTCGGTGCCGAGCGCGGCGACGCGCCGCTCGACCGCCTCGGCGACGGTGGCAGGCGCGGCGGCGTCGACGTCGGCGTCGTCGTCACCGGCGAGCAGCGCGGAGACGAGCAGTGGCAGCCCACCCGTGCGCGCGTGCAGCGCTGGTGCGCGCTCGCCCCCGACGAGGCCGACGAGCGCGTCGACGTCGAGCGGCGGGAGCGTCACCGCGACATCGGCGACGACCGTCGGTGGATCGCGACGGCGCGACGCGGCGACGACGAGCACCGACGGCAGCCGCCGCGTCGCGAACGTCAGCCACGCGCGCGTCGAGTCGGCGGCGAGGTGCGCGTCATCGAGCGCGAGGACGACGGTGCGCCCCCGCGCCAGTCGCGCGATGACCGCGGTGAGCGCGGCGAACAGGCGGGTTCGACCGGCGTCGGCGTCGACGACGACCGTCGCGTCGCGCGAGACCTCGCGGCCGTCGACAGCGAGCAGCGCGGCCGCGGCATCCTCACCGACCACGTCGGCTCGCTCGGAGTCCGGGAGCTCGCTCAGTCCGGCGACGACCGCGTCGGCGATCGGCTGCAGCGGGAGGTCGTGACCGAGCTCGTCGCAGCGGCCGGCGAGCACGAGCACGTCCTCGCGCTCGCGGAGCGACGCGATCCAGGCGCCCAGCAGCGCCGACTTGCCGATGCCGGGTTCCCCGTCGACGAGCACGGTCGAGTGAGCGCCGGTCGACGTGACCCGCGCGAGCGCGTCGTCGAGCACCGCGAGCTCGGCGCCGCGCCCGACGATCGCCGCGGTCGGGCCGGGGCGACCTGCCTCGACGACTCGACCGGTGTCGCCGAGGACGATGCGGTCGTGGAGGGCCTCGGTCTCCGGGGACGGCGGCACGCCGAGGTCCTCGGCCAGGCGCTCACGCACCCGCACGTACGCGGCCAGCGCCGACGCCGGGCGACCGGCGGAGACGTGGGCGCGCATCACGATGCGCAGCGCCGCCTCGTCGTGGGGGTCGTGGGCGAGCGCCTGCTCGGCGAGCGCACCGGCCGCGTTCGCATCGCCGGCGCGCGCCGCCGCGTCGGCCGCGATCCGCCGCGCCGACGCGACGAGGGCGAGGGCCGCCGATCGGTCCGTCTCGACCCACTCGCCGTCGTCGCCCGGCAGCACGTCGCCCCGGGCCAGCGCGAGCGCGGCAGACGCCGCCACGCGCGCCGCGGCGACGCGTCCCGCGTCGAGCGCGGCTGAGGCCTCGTCCACGCGTGCCGCGAGGTCGTCGAGGTCGAGCCAGTCGGCGAGAAGCGCGTAGCCGGCGTCGGTTCGCACGACCCGGTCCTGGCCGACGACGCGGCGCAGCCGCGACACGAGCACGCCGATCTGTTCGGCCGGTTTCGCCGGGAGCTCGCCCTCGGCCCACACGATGTCGGCCAGGCGGTCGACGGACACGGCGCGGCCGCGACCGAGTGCGAGCACCTTCAGCAGCAGCCGGCCCTTGCGGCTGCCGAGATCGTGCTCGGTGAAACCCTCGACGGCGAGCCCGCCGAGCACGCGCACGCGCAGTGCCGCCCCCACGGCACAAACCGTACGCCGCAGCCATACAGGACGCCGGTTGTGCGGCGGCGAACTCCCGCAGGTGCGCCGCGCGCTGCTCGCCGTCCTCGTCTGCGCCGCCGCGGCCGCGGTTCCCGTCGCCAGGGCCGCGGCGCCCGACGATCCCGGACCGCTGGCGGCACCCGACCGGTCGACGGAACCGGTCGTCCTCACCGGTGCGTCGTTCCCGACGTGGGCGGCACCGGCCGACCTGACCGCCGAGGCGCCCGGGACCGGCGGCCTCGAGTGCCTCGCCGGCGACGACACGACCTGCACGCACAACCGCTACGTCGACCCCACGGTCACGACGGGCGCCGCACTCGGCGCCGGCGTCCCCGTCGACCACCTCCTCGGCTACCGGTGGGACGCCCACGCGAAGACGTTCACGCAGATCCCGTTCCAGGTCGACGAGATGGCCGAGCGCTACCTCGCCAACGACACCTCCGGCTTCGCCGCGTACAGCGAGACCGACCCGCACCTCGCGTACGTGTGGGACGAGGACCGGTTCCGGTGGACGGCGTCGGACCCGGGCGACCCGTGCCGCGCCGCGCCGGCGTCGCCGACGAGCACCGATCCGGTCGCGGGCCTCGACACGAACGACGAGCTGGCGTTCATGGCGAGCGACGCCGGACCGGAGGCCCCGTCGGACGCGCCACTGCCGAAGGGCGTGACCGGTGCGTACCGAGTCGCGGTCATCGACCCGCGCGCGCCGGACGCGCCCGCGTACGCCTACGTGATGCTCGCCGGCGACGCGACGGGGGCGCCCCGTCCGGCCTACGACGCGACGAACGGCTACGTCCGCTACGAGCCCGACGCCGACAGTGACACCTACCTCTTCAGCCAGTCGTCCTACAGCGACTACGGCAACGCCGCCGCCGGGCCGTGGCTCGACCCGACCACCGGCGTGTGCCACACCGACACGGCGGAGTGGAAGCGCCGGCGGCCGAAGGACAGCGCGTGGATCCGCACACCTCGTTACGCGTTCCGCTACGACGGCCGGTGGCTGATGACGCAGATCCGGGTCGCCCCCGCGGGCGCCGACTGGACGTACGGCCCCGACCTGGTCGACCAATGGAAGGCCCGGGCGTTCCAGCAGCGCCCCGGCGGCGAGACGCCGTGCTGCGGCTACGAGGAGGAGGTCGGCAACTGGGGCGGATCCTCCACGCTGATGGGCTGGCGGGCCGGGCCCGTTCGTGTCATCCGCGCCACGTGGGGCGCCGACTCCGGCACGAACGTCGTGCGCACCGAGGTGTTCTACCGGGACGAGGTCCGCATGCGGACCGACCTGCGCGTCCACCCGATCCCACCCGGCGACGGGATCTACGCGCAGTGGGACTTCAACGCCGGACGCGTCACCCGCTACTACAACCCGCTGCGGCCGGAGGGCGTCGCCGTCGACGGCAAGAACGACGAGGCGTTCGGCAACGAGTACGTCGACCTCGGCGACCAGTTCCACAACGACGTCGACATCGTCGACCCGACGTTCAGCGGCGTTTCACCTGCCCTGTCCTGGGAGGAGGTGAGCGGACCGGCAGGGTCGTTCGTCAGCGCGTTCACGGTGCGCACGATCGACCTCGGCGCCGCCCACTCCGTCCTGACCACGCCGTACTACCGCGACGACTCCTGCTTCGACGACGGGACCGGCACCGACCCGGGCGTACACCTGACGGTGCGCCAGCCCGACCCACCCGACCCGTCGCGTCGCTGCTGGACGCCCGCCGACGGGATCCCCGCGCCCGGGACGACCGCGTTCTGGCAGGGATCGATCGGGACGTTCGGCATCCACATCCTCGCCGTCGCCGACTCCGACAACGCGTTCACGACGCTGCCGCTCACCGAGATCGGCGCCGAACAGCGCATCGTCCTCCTACCGCCGACGAGCGACGGCGCGCCGGTGAACGTCGGTGAGCGCTACGGCCGCGCGTTCGCGGAGCCGCTCGTCGCGCTCGCCGCGCCGCGGTAGCGGTCGCGCCAGACCGCCTCGACCGCGTCGTGGAGATCGGCGGCGAGCCCGACCGCGCGCGCGAGCTCGAGCGGGCGGTGCGACTCCGCAACGACGCCGTCAGCCAACGCGGCGACGACGCCGAACAGCAGCACCCCGAGATCCGCGACGCGGGCGGTGCCGGTGCGGTCGGTGAGCTCGCACGCGAGCTTGGCCGTCGCCGAGGCGTGATCGGCGAGTGCCGCGAGCATCTCGCCCGGATCGACGCCGGCAGCGGGCAGCTGGTCCCACCGCCACTCCAGCGTTCGCAGGCCGACGAGCAGGGGACCGATCTCGAGGTCGAGGAGGACGCGTGCCGCGGATGCCACGCCGCTCCGGTGTTCGCTCCGCCCCGCCAGGCAGCTGTCCCCCACGATCGATCCACTCTGGCACGCGCCGGCGGCGCGCGAAATGGCCCGATCGGGTGATCCACCTGGCGGGGGGATGACCACACCTCTGCAGGGACCTCTGCAGGCCCTGCGCCCCCGCACCCCATCGTCGCCTGGCTCCCCGTCGCTCGGTCGACCCGTCACGGGTGCCGTCTCGTCGGTGGCGACGAGCGCTCGTGACGACCCACCTTCATATCCTCGGGTGCATCGGACGTCCTGACGGCGATCGCTCCCCCTCCCACGCGTACCTGCCCGCGCTCGACGGGCTGCGGGCGCTCGCCGTCGCGGCCGTCGTCCTGTACCACCTGGGGCTGCCGCGCGTTCGCGGCGGCTATCTCGGCGTCGACCTGTTCTTCGTCCTGTCCGGCTACCTCATCACCGGGTTGCTCGTCGGCGAGTGGGACGGGCGGGGCCGCGTGTCGTTCCGGCGGTTCTACGCCCGCCGCGCCCGGCGGCTGCTGCCCGCGCTGTTCGTCCTGCTGGCCGCGCTGCTGGCGTGGGTGGCGTGGCGGCGCTCGACGCTGCTCGATCCCGACGGCCTCCGCCGTGACATCGCCGCCACGCTCGCGTACGTCGCCAACTGGCGGTTCGTCGCGGTCGGGTCGAGCTACTTCGACCAGTTCACCGACCCGAGCGCGCTGCGCCACGCGTGGTCGCTGGCGATCGAGGAGCAGTACTACCTGTTCTGGCCGCTGCTCCTCGTCGCTCTCCTGCGCATCGCGCGCGGCAACCGCCGTCGAGTGCTGCTCGGCACCGTGCTGCTCGCGACAGCCTCGGCCGTCGCGATGGCGGTGCTGTACACGCCGGGCCACGACCCGTCACGCGTGTACTACGGGACCGACACCCGAGCGTTCGAGCTCCTCGGCGGGTCGGCGCTCGCGCTCGTGCTCGCCGGGCGGCGGTGGCGGCTGCCCGAGTGGGTCGGTGCGGTCGCGCTCGTCGCCCTCGTCGTGCAGTGGCTCACGGTCGGCGACACGGCGGCGTGGATGTACCGCGGTGGCTTCGTCCTCGCCACGGTGCTCGGGGCGATCGTCGTCGGCGCCGTCGCACGTACGTCCGCCGACGCGGGGCCGCTCACACGCGCGCTCTCGATCGCCCCGCTGCGCGGGCTCGGGCGCATCTCCTACGGCGTGTACCTGTGGCACTGGCCGGTGATCGTGCTCCTGCGCCCGCCCACGATCGACGTCTCCGGCGACACGCTGCGCGTGGTACAGGTCGCGGTCACACTGGCGATCTCGCTCGCCTCGTACCTGGTGATCGAGCAGCCCGTGCGAACGGGCGCGCTGCTGCGGCGCGGCGCGTGGGCGGCGCGGTTCGCCGCCCCGGCGGCCGCGGTGGTGCTCGTGGGCGTGATCGTGGCGACGGCCTCACCGCCGGCGCGCCGCAACGCCGCGCCCGCCGTCGCCTCACCGCCGATCAGGTCGACCACGACGGCGGCGCCACGGGTGTCGCTGAACCCGGGCCGCACTCCGACGGCAGCCGACCCGCTGCGGGTCCTCCTCGTCGGCGACTCCGTGATGGTCGACGCCAGCCCCGGGATCGAGGCGGCGATCGAGGCGACGGGCGTGGCCGCGGTCGAGCCCGGCGGGTTCCCCGGCTTCGGCCTCACGTACACGAAGTCGTGGCGTCGCGACTGGACCGACATGGTCGCGAAGGTGCGACCCGACGTCGTCGTCGTGCTGCTCGGGGCGTGGGACGCCGACAACGCGCTCGCCCACCCGCCGGACTGGTACGCCGGCGTCGTCGACGACGCGACCGCCATCCTCGCCGAGCGCGGCGCGCGGGTCGTGTGGCTCGGCTGGCCACCGACGCGCCCGCCCGCGGTCGCCGGCCGCGCCGAGCCCGACTACGACCACATCGAGCTGCAACGCGACACCGTCGATGCCGCGTTCCGGACCGTCGCCGATCGTCACGCCGGCGACGTCGCCTACGTCGACACCGGCTCGACGCTGTCGCTTCCCGACGGGTCGTTCTCGGCGTTCCTGCCCGACCCGACGACGGGGGCGATGGTGCGGGCCCGCAAGCACGACAACACCCACTTCTGCCCGTCGGGCGCCGAACGCATGGGCCGGCTCGTGCTCGGCGCGCTGACGCCGGTGTTCGCGCTGCCGGCGCCGCCGCCGACGTGGACGGCCGGCGACTGGCGCGCCGATCCACGCTATGACGACCCGCCCGGCGCGTGCCGGTAGCCGGCACCGGGACGGTCAGCTGGTCAGGCGGTCGCCTGACGCAGCGCGGCGATGAGGCCCCGCTGGTCGCCCTTCGGCACGACGGCGTGGACGCCGAGGTCGCCGGCGCGGTCGACGGTCTCGTCGTCGACGTACGCGGTGTAGAGGATGATGTGGAGGTCGGGGCGCTCCTCGAGCAGTGCCTCGGCCGTCTCGATGCCCGTCATGTCGGGCATGCGCTGGTCGAGCACGACGGCGGTGGGGTCGAGCTCGCGGACGAGCTCGATGGCCTCACGCCCGCCGGCGGCCTCACCGACCACGGCGAGGCCCTCGTTCTCGATCGTGATGACCGCGCTCACGAGAAGACGCATGTCCTCCTCGTCGTCGACCACCAGCGTCCGCACCATCGCTACGTAGCGTAGCGCTAGCGCACGGTCCGCAGGAATGCGACGATCTGATCGGCTTGCTCCGGTGTGACCGAACCGGGCTTCACGGTCGCCGCCATGAGCCCGCCGGGGAAGCCGGCGACGACCTGGGCGCTCGGGTCGAGGATCGATCGGCGCAGGTACTCGTCGTCGGCGGTGACGGTCGTGCCGTCGGACAGCTTCACCTGGCGCCCGGCGACGCCTTTCCACGTCGGGCCCGCGCCGCGCGCGCCGTTCGTCGTGTGGCACGACAGGCAGCCGAGCCGCTCGACGAGCTGCTCGCCCTGCGCCGCCGGCGTGCCCGGCGCCGGCGACGCCGCGCCGCCTCCCGAGTCACCGCCGCCACCGCACGCCGCCAGCGCGACGGCGAGGACGACGGCAGCCGCAACCGCCGCGACGCGCGCCGTCACGGACGCCCCGGTCCGCGCCGCTGACGCGAGATCGCGTACGCCGCGGCGGCGAGGAGGATCACGACGACGGCGACGATGACCGCCACGAGCGGGCCGTTGCCGCCACCCCCGTCCGTCGAGTCGCGCGCGGCGACCGACGTCGACGGGCTGTTGGCGATCGAGGACGCGGTCGAGTCCTTCGCCGCCGACGTCGAGGGCGCCACCGGTGCGGAGGTCGTCGTCACGACCGGGCCGGTGAGGGTCAGCGTCGGCGCCGGGAACTCCGGTTCGGCGCCGCCGGGCGGCGTCAGCTCGATCCAGCGGACGACCTCGCCGTCGGAATACGTCTGCAGCGCCTTGAAGACGTACGAGTCGGTGTCGCTCGGCAGCGGTCCGACGGTGATCGTGAACGTCTGTGCGCCGTCGGGCGGGATGCCGGTGCCGGCGTTGGCCGTCCACGACGCGCTCGCGGTGCCCGAGGTCGCCTCGCTCCATCCGGGGACCGGCCGCGCGGTGAGGGTCGTCGCCGGATGGTCGTCGGGGAGGAAGATCTCGACCTTCGTCGTTGTCGCGTCGTCCCTCTCGTTCGGGACGCGGAACGTCAACGTCGCCGTGCTCCCCTTGGCCGCCTCCTCCGGCGTCACGCTCACGTGCGCGGACGCCGGTTCGGCGAGCACGCCGACGAGCGCGGCGACGGCAAGCAGGGTGGTCACGACAACGCGTCGTCTCATCGGATCCTCACTGGTGTGGTCGCGGAGTACTGGTCGACCTCGCCGACGCGCACGGCGATGTCGAGCCGCCAGGCGCCGGGGAACGGGAGTCGGAAGCCGTAGCTGGCGAAGTGGCCGGGACCGGCGCGTTCCATGGGCACCGACAGTGGGCCGACGTCGCGGTCGGGGAGGCGCAGGCTGACGTCGACCTCGGCGACCGCCTTCACCTGGCCTTGCTGGTCGAGCGTGTAGACGTGGACGTCGGCAGGGCCGGCCTTGGCAGGGTCGACGGTGACGTCGACGAGCAGTGGGCCGGCGGTGAGCTCGGTGGAGTACGGCTGGGCGAGCGCGGTGCGCGCCGGCTGCGCGTTGACGAGCAGGCCCGTCACCGCGATGACGGCGACGGCGAGGCCGACCTCCATCGTGATCGTGCGGGCGAACGCGCCGACCGATCCGTCGTGGGCGCGGCCGTGCACCCAGCGCCGCGCCGTCCACGCGAGGCCGACGAGCACCACGAAGATCAGCACCTTGACGATCAGGAGCCGGCCGTACGTCGTGCTGTCGAGCGCGTCGATCGAGCGCGTCTGGCGCCAGCCCTGGAACACGCCCGTCGCCACGATGATCGCCACGCACACGAGCGCGAGTCGCGAGAACGCGGGGACGACGCGGCCCAGTTCGCGCTCGTCGCGCCGCGGCAGGACGCACAGCGCGAGGACCGTCAGCCCGCCGAGCCACAGGCTCACGGCGGCGAGATGGGCGATGTCGGCCGGCAGTCCGATCTCGTGGAGGTCACCGGTCGCCGCGTGGCCCGCCCACCCGAACGTGGCGACGACGGCGAGCCCGGCGCCGAACGCGAACCCCCAGAGCGCGGAACTGAACGACGGTCGGATGACGCCGAGCAGCACGACGCCGAGGACGACGAGGAACGCCAGCCGCAGCAGCGACCCCTCGCCGAAGCGCGTGCCGATCTCGTCGCCGATAACCGACGGGTCGAGCGCGCTGGTGAGCTTCAGTCCCGCGCCGTACGCGCCCTGCAGCCCGATCCCGAGCGCGGTGACCACGAACGCGGTGATCCACGACCAGAGCAGGAGGCGCCGGGCGCGCCGGTCGGTCGTTCCCTTCGGCCACAGCAGGGCCAGGAACGCGGCGCCGCCGACGACGACGATGACCGAGGCGAACGCGAGGACACGCTGCACGGCGTAGACGAACCCGACGACGGTGTCGCCGCCCTGTGCCGCGAGCAGCTTGCGCGTCAGCGCCTGCGTGTTGCCATCGCTGGTCGCACCCGTCCCGATGTCGAACGTGAACGCGCCGTGGATCGGGTGGGCGTCGGCCGACGTGACGCGCCACGTCACGATGTACGTGCCGTCGTCGAGCTTCGGGACCGTCACGTGGACGTCGTGGCCCGTGCGCTGGACGCGCCCGGTGTCGACGCGGTTGCCGTCGCCGTCGAACAGCCGGATCGAACCCGCGGTCGTGACGACGGCCTCGTCGAACGAGACCGTCACCTGCTTCGGCGGCGTGCGCAGCGTCTGGCCGGCGGCCGGCGTCGTCGACTCCAAGGATGCGTGGGCGGCGGCCGGACCGGCGAGGAGGAGGAGGGTGACGGGAACGACGAGCACGAGCGCCGCGAGGAAGCGGCGCGTCATGCGGGGCGCAGCCTCGGCGGCACGCTCGTTGTCGTCGTCGCTCGGGCGAGCAACCAGAGGAACGCCAACCCGAGAAGCTCGACGGCGTGGAGCGACTCGGCGGCACCGGCGTGGCCGTCGACGACGTCGAACGCCGTGGTCGACAGGAGGCACGCGACGAGGACCGCGACGAGCGGCACCATCCCGTACGCGCGCGCCGGGCGGGCAGCGGCGACGAGGAACCCGACACCGAGTGCGACCTCCCACGATGCCAGCTCGTGGGCGACGTGCAGCGAGGCGGCGACGTCGGCACCGAACAGCAGCGCCGGCAGGGCCAGCCCGAGCTGGAACAACCCGACGAACGTGAGCGCCAGCCGGGCGTGCCGGGCGCGCACCCCGCCCGCCGCCCTCGCCGCTTTCGGTGACTTCGGCTCGCCATGGCGACCCGTACTCACCGAAACGGCGGAGGGGTTGGGGTGCGCGCCCGCCATGATCGCTGCGGTGAGGTCGGGGACGGGGTCGGCGGGCGCGACCCGGGTCGTGCGCGCCAGTGCCGTCACGTCGTCGTGCCATGCCCGGCACGCCGGGCACCGATCCACGTGGGCGTCGAGGGCGGCGCGCAGGACGCCAGGGTCCTCGCCGTCGACGAGCGCGGAGATCGCCTCACGGGCGCGTTCGCAGTCCACGGTGAGGTAGTCGTCGCGCGACCGGCAGAAGTTCCGGGACCCCGGATACGGTCCGTGGCGTCGTGGAGGATCTCACCGCGTTCGTGCGGCGCGCCCAGCCGGAGGTGTGGCGGTTCTGCGCGTCGCTCGCCGGGCGCGACGAGGCCGACGACCTGACGCAGGAGACGTTCGCCCGCGCGCTGCGGGCGCTGCCGTCGT
Organism: Acidimicrobiales bacterium; assembly: GCA_035700105.1. Classification (GTDB taxonomy): domain Bacteria; phylum Actinomycetota; class Acidimicrobiia; order Acidimicrobiales; family DASSOZ01; genus DASSOZ01. The sequence goes on along the minus strand of DASSOZ010000228.1, from coordinate 3,591 downwards.
TCCGCGGTGAGTCGTCCACGCGAACGTGGCTGCTGGCGATCGCCCGGCGCGTCGTCGCCGATCACGTGCGGGCCGAGCAGCGGCGCCGTCGCCGCCTCGCCCGCCTGCGCGCGCAACCGAATGTCAACCGGACCGTCCCGGGGCCGTCAGCGGCGCACGCGCTCGCCGACCTCGTGCGCGGGTTGGACGACGACCGCCGCGACGCGTTCGTCCTCACCCAGGTGCTCGGGCTCAGCTACGCCGAAGCGGCCGAGGTGTGCGGCTGCGAGATCGGCACGATCCGCTCACGCGTCGCTCGCGGCCGGCGCGAGCTGCTCGACCGGCTCGCGCCGGCGGTGGCGGAGGAGCAGCACCACCACTGACGCGAGCAGGCCGGCGGCGAGGCCGAGCGTGATCGCGACGAGGGCGCGGGCGAGGCCGGCACCCCAGGCGAACGGCACCTGTGACCGGCTGAGGTCGCCGACGTCCGACACACCGCCGACGAGCGCGATGAACACCGCGGCGAACCCGGCGAACCACAGCCCGTCGTCGTCGCGCGTGCGCAGGAACGGGATGCCGGCCAGCGCGACGGCCCACGCGATGAACGACGCGAAGCTGCCGCCGGCGAGCTTGCCGAGCTGCGAGGGCAGCGAGCCGGCGGCGGCGAGTGCGATACCGGCGGCGTGGACGGCGTCGACGAGGACCAGCGCGACCAGCGCGGCAACGAGCGGCACCGCCCAGCGCCCGCCCCGCCCGACGAGGATCAGCGCCGCGGTGACGGCGGCGAGCCCCACGGCGAGCAGCCACCACGGCGCGCTGCTCGGCCCGGGCACCCACGTGAGCGTGCCGGTGACGGTCACCACCCGGCCGTCGTGGCTCATCGGCACCTCGAAGCGGTCGATGAGGTGCTCCTCGCCCGGCGCCCGGCGCACCTGGGGCGGGTTCTGGTCGGACATCCAGTGCGTTCGGTGGTCGTGCCACCGGGCGGTGTGCCCGCTCGAGATCTTCTTCCACTGGGGCGGCGCCGTCGGGTCGGCGGTGCCGGGGACGGCGACGTTCCCGCGCCGCACGCTGTTGAGGTACACGGCCGGCGAGCGGGTGTTCTCGAAGACACCGTCCGGGCCGATGCGCAGGTACTGATCGGTCGTCGGCGTGTCGTGCTGGTAGCCGTAGACGATCACGTCCGCGTCGGTCGTGTTCGTGAGCTCGAGGCGGCTCCCCGCCTCGATCACCTCGACGCGTACGCCCGGGATGCGCGGCGACATGCCGGTGAGCGTGGTCTCGAAGTTCGTCGCGCTGACACCCGACACCGAATGGGCCGACGCGGGAACGGCGAGCGCGACGAGCCACACGAGGGTGGCCGCTACGGTCGAGATCGTGCGGCGCATGGCGTTCATGGTTGCAGTTCTCGCCGGTCTTTCCGTCGCGCTCGTGCTCGACGCCGGCCCCGCGGCTGCGCACGTGTGCGTGAGACCCGTCGAGGTGAAGGTCGGCGAGCTGTCGTCGATCACCGTCGGCGTGCCCGCCGAGGTGCAGGTCGTGGACAAGGTCGCCATCACCATCCCGCCGGGCTTCGATCTCGACCAGGCGCGCGCCGCCGGCGGGTGGACGTCGTCGATCGACGGTTCGACCATCACGTACACCGGCTCGACGATCGCCCCGCTGACGTGCGGCTACTTCACGGTGACGGGGACGGCGGCGTCGAAGGGCAAGCTGGTGTTCCCCGTGACGACGACGGCGGTCGACGGTACGGCGACGGCGTACGGCCCGGGCAAGCTCGGCGCCCAGGAGGTCTACGCCGGCATCTCCGCGTTCCCCGACGCGGGTGACGGGTCGGGTCTCGACGCCACCACGATCGCCGGCATCGTGCTGGTCGCCGGCGGCATCCTCGCCGGCGCCGTGCTGTTCGTCGTCAGGCGACGCGCCAGCGCCCACACGTGACGCCGCCGGCTCGCGCATCCTCCCACATACTCACGTTTTCGCGTCCGAGTTGGCCGAAAAAACGCGAGTGTGTGGGAGGATGCGCGAACCCGCCCGCCGCGCCGACACGGGCCGCGAGCGCGTCGTCAGGCGACGCGCAGGTCGCCGGGCGTCGAAGGCTCGCTGAGCGGGTGCCCGCCGCGGGCGAACGCGGCGCGGCCCCACAGCGCGGCGAGGACGGCGGCGACGCCACCGAGGAGCACGCCGGCGCGGGCGCCGAACGCGTCGCACACGACGCCGAGGATCGGGCCGCCGATCGGAGTCGAGCCGAGGAAGACGATCGCCTGCAGCGCGAGGACGCGGCCCCGCATCGTCGGCGCGGCGCGCACCTGGACGATCGACGTCGACGACGTCAGGAACGCCACGCTCGTGCCGCCCACGAGCAACCCGAGCGGGAACGTCCACGCCAGGTTGGGCGCGGCGGCGAACACCGCCATCGCCACGCCGAACGCGGCCGCGGACCCGATCACGTGCGCGGGTGTGATGTGCGAGCGGCGCGCGGTGAGGAGCGCGCCGACGAACGACCCGAAGGACATGACCGAGAACATCATCGTGAACGCGGCGTCGTCGCCGTGCAGCGTCTTCTCGACGAACAGCGGGAACACGACGGTGAAGTTGAACGTGAGTGTCCCGACGATCGTCATCACGACGAGCGGGATCCACAGGTCCGGCACGGTCTTCACGTAGCGCAACCCGGCGCGGATCTGTCCCTTCGCCCGCGCCGTGGGGGGCGCGCTGCGCAGCCTCGTCGGGTCGATGAGGTACAGCCCCAACAGCACGGCCAGGTACGAGAAGCCGTCGGCGGTGAAGCACCACCCGTAGCCGACGGTGTGGGCGAGCAGACCGGCGATGGCGGGACCGAACACCCGGGCGCTCGTCATCAGCGCGCTGTTGAGCGACACGGCGTTGTTGACGAGCTCCTCCGGCACCATCTCGACGACGAACGCGCGGCGCGCCGGGTTGTCGAACGCGAGGCAGACGCCGCCGAGGAGCGCGATGGCGTCGATCGCCCACAGCGGCGGGTCGCCGCTGAACGCCAGCGCCGCCAGTGCGAACGACTGGAGCATCGCCAGCGTCTGCACGATCATCAGCAGGCGCCGCTTGTCGGAGCGGTCGGCGACGAGGCCGGTCCAGGCGCCGAGGATCAGCACCGGCACGAACTGGCACGCGACCAGGACGCCGATCTGCAGGCCGCTGCCGCCGAGGTGCAGGACGAGCAGCGTCTGGGCGACCATCGTCACCCAGTTGCCGATCTGGCTGATCAGCTGGCCGGCGAAGAACAGCCGGAAGTTGCGGACCGTGAGCGACCGGAACGTCTCGCGAGCGCCGGTCCGGATCGACATGGCGCCCAGTGTGCCAGACGGTTACTTAGCTAGGCGAACGAACTTACGCTCCGGTGGGTGCCGGCGCCGGCCGGGAGACGCCGATGCCGCCCGGCGTCTCGGCGCCGTAGCGGGCTTTCTCCTTGGTGATGTCGAGCGGCCGGATCGTCGCCCGGGCGGCGAGCGCCTCGTCGTCGAGCGCGTCGGCGGGGACGATCCACGACACCTCGAACTCGATGCCGTCGGGGTCCTGCGCGTACAGCGCCTTGGTCGAGCCGTGGTCGCTGGCACCGACGAGCGCGCCCCGCTC
>DASSOZ010000227.1:0-13837 GCA_035700105.1 Acidimicrobiales bacterium | reverse complement strand
GCGCCGGGCATGGCGCGGTCACCGTCCGCGAGGACGCGCGACGGCGGCGTCGTCCAGCGGACGTCGAGGTGCTCGGCGACTGCGTGCCAGAACGCCTCTGGATCGTCGACGGACCAGCGCCACAGCGTTGCGTAGTCGTCCTTCCCGACCGCGTGAGCGAACCGTGCGACGCGGCTGCGCTCGAGCGCGCTGGTGTCGGGCTGCCAGACGACCTCACCACGCTCCACGGGTCGAAGCTAGCGACCGCCGGGTGCGGCGACTGCGCCCTCGAGCTCGTCCAGCACGACGCCGCGCACCTCGTCGACCGTGCCGGACGCATCGATGCGGTGCAGCACCCCTCGATCGCCGTAGTAGTCGAGCAACGGGCGTGTCATCGCGTCGTAGACGTCCAAACGGTGGCGCACGACCGCCTCGGTGTCGTCCAACCGGCCCGACGTCTCGCCCCGCAACAGCAACCGCTGCACCAGCACGTCGTGCGGTGCCTCCAACGCGACGACCGCGTGGACGAGCAGGTCGTACTGGTGGGCGATCTCGTACGCCTGCTCCGCCTGGGCGATCGTGCGCGGGAAGCCGTCCAGCAGGTACCCACCCGTCGAGTCGGCGGCGTCGGCGACGGGACCGGCGAGCATCTCGAACACGAGATCGTCGGGCACGAGCTCACCCGCCGACAGGTACGGCTCCAACCGCAGACCGAGCTCCGTGCGCTCGGCGACGTGACGGCGGAACAGATCGCCGCTCGAGATGTGCGGCACGCCGAAGCGTTCGACGATGGCCGCCGCCTGCGTCCCCTTCCCCGCCCCCGGCGGACCCAGCAAGATCGCCCTCAGACCCACGACGGCGAACGCTATTGCGTCCCGCACCTCGACGGTTCACACTCTCCGCGAGGGCGGGGAGCCGGCGATCCACCGCCGGGACCGTCGGCACCCCCCTCACTCGCGCACCTGACAAGCTGACCGCCATGGACGTCGGCGCGGTCGCGCAACTGTGGCGGTATCCCGTCAAGAGCATGGTGGGCGAGCGGATCGTGGACGCCGAGGTCGACGACCGGGGACTCGTCGGCGACCGCGGGTGGGCGGCACGCGACGAGGAGCGGGGCGGCATCCGCGGGGCGAAGAAGATCGGTCCGCTCATGCGGTTGCAGGCGCGCTACCTCGAGGAGCCGACCGCAGCGAACCGCGCGCCCCACGTGCAGATCACGCTGCCCGACGGCGCGGGCACGGTCACGACCGACGACCCGAACGTGCACGACCTCGTCTCGAAGGCGCTCGACCATCGCGTCACGCTGTGGCCCCTCCAGCCGAAGTCGGACACCGACCACTACCGGCGCGGCCCGGCCGACAGCGACGATCTCGTCGAGGAGCTGCGCGACATCTTCGGTCGCACGGAGACCGAGCCGCTTCCGGATCTCTCGGTCTTCCCGCCGGAGATCGTCGAGTTCGAGTCGCCGCCCGGCACGTACTACGACGCGTTCCCGATCCACGTCGTCACCACCGCGAGCCTGCGCACGCTGGCCCGGCTGTCACCCGACTCGCACGTGGACGTTCGCCGGTTCCGGCCGAACGTCCTCGTGGACACGCCCGACGATGCGGATGACGCCTTCCCCGAGGCGGGCTGGCTCGGTACGCGCCTGAGGCTCGGCGACGGCGTCGAGCTCGACGTCGTCGCTCCCTGCCCGCGCTGCGTCATGGTCACGCGCAGGGTCGGCGACGACCTCGGTCGCGACCGCCCGCTGCTGCGCACGATCGTCCGCGAGGCCGACCAGAACGTCGGCGTCTACGCCACCGTCGTCACCGGCGGCCGCATCGCCGAGGGCGACGCCGTCGCATTGTCGTGACGGCGCCGACGATCCGCGTCGCCGGCGGCCAGGGGTTCTACGGCGACCACGTGGTGTCGACGAAGACGCTGCTCGACGCGGGCGTCGACTATCTGTGCCTCGAGGCGCTCGCCGAGCTGACGCTCGCGATCCTGCAGAAGGACCGCCAGAAGGACGAGACCAAGGGCTTCACCAAGGACCTCCCGGCGTATCTCGGTGTCGCGCTCCCGCACGTCGCCGACGGCAGGACGAAGGTCATCACGAACGCCGGCGGCATCAACCCCGTGGCCGCGGGACGCGCCGCGGTCGAGACGGCGAAGCGACTCGGCATCAGCGGCATCCGCATCGCCACCGTCGTGGGCGACGACCTCCACGGCCGCCTCGACCAGCTGCCGGCGCTCGACAACCTCGAGACCGGCGAGCCGTGGTCGGCGTTCCCGTCCGACACCGTGCTGTTCGCCAACGCCTACCTCGGCGCCGGACCGATCGTCGACGCGTTGCGCGACGGCGCCGACGTCGTCATCACCGGGCGGGTGGCGGACCCGTCGCTGTTCCTCGCACCGCTGATCCACGAGTTCGGCTGGCAGCCGGACGACTGGGACCGCCTCGCCGCCGGCATCGTCGTCGGCCACCTGTGCGAGTGCAGCGGACAGTCCACCGGCGGCAACTTCTCGGGCGAGTGGTGGACGATCGCGGAGCCGTGGAAGTTCGCCTATCCCATCGCGGAATGCGCGCCCGACGGCACCGCGGTGATCACGAAGGCACCCGGCACCGGCGGGCGGGTCGACTTCGACACCGTGCGGCACCAACTGCTGTACGAGGTGCACGACCCGACGGCGTACGTCACGCCCGACGTCGTCGCCGACTTCACGTCACTCGCGCTCGACGACCTCGGCGACGACCGCGTCCGCGTCAGCGGTGTGCGCGGCCGCCCCGCGACCGACACGTACAAGGCGCTCGTCGCGTATCCCTACGGCTTCTCGAGCGAGAGCCGCGTCGCCTTCGCGTGGCCCGACGCGTACGCCAAGGCGAAGGCGGCGGCGCACGTGTTCTGGGAGCGCGTCGCGATGGCCGGGCTCGACGGTGCCGTCCTCGAGCGCCACGAGGAGTACTTCGGCGTGAACGCGCTCGGCGGTGCGACCGTGGCGCTCGACGACGACCTGATCGACGCCGCGCCCGAGGTGGTCGTGCGGCTCGCGTGGCGGTGCGCCGACGCGGTGACCGCCGGCCGTATCGGCCGCGAGATGGTGCCGCTCGCGCTGTCGGCCCCGCCGTGGGGCATGACCGGCACCGGCCGTGGCATGGGCGGGTCGCCGTCGGAGCTCATGGGGCTGTGGCCGACGCTCGTCCCGAAGGACCTCGTCGACCCCGGGGTCCGCATCGACGTGGTGGACGTATGAGGGTCCAGTTGCGCGACCTGTGCGCGACCCGCAGCGGCGACAAGGGCGACATCGCCAACGTCGCGATCTTCGCCTACGACCGAGCCGCCTACGAGGCGATCGCGCGCGAGGTCACGGCCGAGCGCGTGAAGCGCCACTTCGGCGACATGGTGAAGGGCGACGTGACCCGCTACGAGGCGCCGAACGTGCTCGCCCTCAACTTCGTGCTGCGCGATGCGCTCGGCGGCGGCGGCCCGAGGTCGCTTCGCAGCGACACGCTCGGCAAGACGCTCGGCGGCGCGCTGCTGCGCCTCGAGATCGACGTGGAGGACGCCGTTGCCGCTACTCGCCGCCCGCGGCCGTCGTGGCGCTGACGGACGACGGCCCACCGGCGGAGAACGGGATCTTCGGCACGTCCGACCACAGCCGCTCGAGGTCGTAGTAGCGCCGCACCTCGTCGAGGAAGACGTGGACGACGAAGTCGCCGTAGTCCATCAGGACCCACTGCGCGTCGGACAGGCCCTCGACCCGCAACGGCGACAGGCGGTGCCGCTCCTTCACGACCCGCTCGACCTCCTCCACGATCGCCTTGACGAGGCGGTCGTTGCCGGCGCTCGTGATCACGAAGTACTCCGTGATCGACAGCACCGACGAGACGTCGAGGACGACCGTGTCCTCCGCCTTCTTGCTCGCCGCCGCCTCAGCCGCGGTGAGCGCCCATTGCCGGATCTCGTCCAGTTCGCCCTGCTCCTCTCAAGCGCCGGAAGGCTGGTCCTTCGTCGGCGGTTCGAAGTCCCTACCCACCACGACCGTGATGTCGACGATCCCGAGCGGCACCCGGCTCAGCACGACCCGGCCGACCCCGAGCGCATCCCGCACCCGCTCGGCGACGGCCTGGTCCTTCCGGTCGTAGAACACCACCTGCGTCTCGTCGTGCCCGAAGCTATCGGCGTTCCCGGTGTACGCCACCCTCGCCCGCACCGGCGGCTGCACCAGGCGCAGCGTCACCGCCTGGGCGACGCCGACCGCGCCGGTGCCGTTGAGCACCTGCACGCGCGGCCGCCCCGCGGCGCCGCGAGCGACGGCGTCGGGCAGCGACGACTTGACCAGCGCCTCGAGGTCGTCGTCGCGCACCTTGTACAGCTCGGACCCCGCGCCGGCGTCGAGCGCCTCGACCGGCAGCAGGTCGATCGACACCGACGACCGGCGCAGCGCGTCGAGGTACGGGCGCAACGACCCGCCGGGCAGCGCATGCCGATCACGGGCCAGCTTCGACAGCCACGCCTCCCAGAACGCCTGGTGACGGGCGAGACGGGCGAGATCGTTGGTCTGCGCCGGCGCCGCCCACAGCGTGCCGACGTCGGACGGCGCGATCGCGTTGCGGCCCGCGTCCCACGTCGTCCCCACTGGCTGCGGCAGGTCGACGGTGAGGTCGCCGGCGTTGGCGACGAGGTCGCGCAGGCGCCCGTCGTCGACCACTACGAGGTCGTCCAGCGTGACGCCGAGGAGGTTCTCGACGGTCGCCTGCAAGAGCGCGGGGCCGCCGAGCGACAGCGCCGACCCGACCGCCTCGAGGCCGAACGACGGCAGCTCGGTCATCGTCCCCGGTGGCACGAGCAGCAGCTCGTGCGTGTGCGGGCCGGTCGCCAGCACGGTCAGGGACGCGGCGTTCCCGTCCGAGCCCGCCTGCACGATCAGCGCCGTGTGAGGCCCGGTCGCGGCGGGCACCGCGGCGCCCTCGTCGCTGCGCGCCCGCGTCGACGACGCACCGGGCGCGGCCGACGGGTCCTCGCCGTCGACCGCGTGCACGAGCGCGGCGATGACGGCGACGACGACGACCAGGACGACGAACACCGTGCCGACGAGCTGCCAGCGCCGGCGGCGGCGCTCACGCCGGCGCACGGCGCGCCGGACCGGCGGCGGCGACGGCGGCAGGGAGGAGGAAACGGGCGAACGCACCAGGGACGGTGCCGGCATCTACCGCGGAGCGTACAGACCGCGCTCGCGGATGCAGCGGACTGCCGCCTCGGGCACGAGGTAGTCGAGCGGGCGACCCTCGGCGGCACGGGCGCGCAGGTCCGAGCTCGAGATCTCGAGGTTGGGGATGTCGACCGTCTCGACGCGCCACGCCGGCTCGAGCGGCGGCGCCGCTGGCGTCCCGGGACGGTTCACGACGACGAGCGTCGCCAGCGACCGGACGACGTCGACGTGCTCCCACGTGTCGAGCGACGCGGCGACGTCGCTCCCGACGATCAGGAAGAGCTCGACCTCGCCGGCGTGCCGGTCGTGCAGGTCGCGCAGCGTGTCCGCCGTGTACGACAGACCACCGCGGCGGATCTCGATGTCGCTCGCCTCGAGCCCGTCGACCTCACCCACCGCGGCGGCGACGAGCGCGAGCCGGTCGGCTGCCGGGCTGATCGTGCGGGTGCCGACCTTCTGCCACGGCTCGCCGGCGACGACGAGCAGCACCGTGTCGAGACGCAGCGCGTGGCGCACGTTCACGGCGGCGACGAGGTGGCCGACGTGGACGGGGTCGAACGTCCCGCCCAGGACACCGAGTCGTCGCATCACCGTCCCGAACTCGGCGTAGTCCGTTGCGCCATCCGCAACTTTCTACGCCGAGTTCGGTCGGGGTTGGCGGACGAACCGCGACACGACCTCGACATGGGTCGTGTGCGGGAACAGGTCGACGGTCGTCGCCCGCTCGAGCAGGTACCCCCGCTCGTCGAGGAGGCGCACGTCGCGACCGAGGGCAGCGGGATCGCACGACACCAGGACGACGGTGTCCGGGCTGCACGCCGCCACCGCGTCCGCACCGCGCGAGCCGAGGCCGTGCCGGCTCGGGTCGGCCACGACGACGTCGACGTCGGTCCACTCGCTGCCGGGGTCGGGACGCCACCGCGTGACGTCGGCCTCGACGAGCTCGCCCTCGATGTCGGCGAGGTTGACCTCGGCGTCGTCGACCGCGGCGGCGCTGCCCTCGACGGCGACGACGCGCGCACCGAGTCGCTCGCTGAGCACACCGGCGAACAGGCCCACGCCGGCATAGAGGTCGACCGCGGTGTCGACGTTGCTGCCGGCGGCGTCGACCACGAGGTCGGCGAGCGCGTCCGCGCCGTCCGGTCGGACCTGGAAGAACGACTCGGCCGAGATCCGCCACCGCCGCCCCGCCGCCTCCTCGTGGAACCACGGCTGCGACGGCCGGCCCGGCGTCGGGTGCACCAGCACCTCGCCCGTGCGGGCGCCGCACCGCAACGTCACCTCCGACGCCCCGGCGAACCGCTCGCCCAGCCGGGCCTCGAGCAGCGGGTGCAGGACGAGGCAGTCGTCGGGCGTGACGAGCGCGTGCGAGCCGTGCTGCCGGTACGCCACGCGCCCGGTCGCCGGGTCGACCGCCAGGCGGACCGTCGTGCGGTAGCCGGCGGCCGCCAGCGCGACGCCGTCGACGTCGACCACGGACTCGGCCCGGTCTGCGTCCACCCGGCCGAGGCGGCGAAGCGCGTCGACGACGATCGACCGCTTGAGCCGGCGCTGGGCGTCGACGGCGACGTGCTGCCACCCGCAGCCACCACAGCCGGCGGCGAGCGCCGGGCACGGCGGGGCGACCCGGTCGGGCGACGGCGACAGCACGTCGACCACGACCGCCTTGGCGAAGTCCTTCTTGGACGCGGTGACCCGCGCCCGCACCCGCTCCCCCGGCAGCGCGCCGGTGACGAACACGACCCGGCCGTCGGCGTCCCGGGCGATGGCGTCACCGCCGGCGGCCATCCCTGTGGGCGCGAGGTCGAGATCCACGGTGCCGATGGTGCCATTTGCTTTGCGCAACGCCGCCGGAACGGCCACCCTCGTAGGCCGTGACCGCCGCCCCGTGGACCCCGACGAGCTGGCGCGAGCGGGTCGCCGCCCAGCAGCCGGAGTGGCCCGACCACGGCGCCGTCGAGCAGGTCGAGAAGCGCCTCGCCACCCTTCCTCCCCTCGTGTTCGCCGGCGAGGCCCGCAACCTCACGGCCGCCCTCGCCCAGGTCGCCGACGGGAAGGCGTTTCTGCTCCAGGCCGGCGACTGCGCCGAGTCGTTCGACGGCTTCAGTGCCGACGGCATCCGGGACAAGCTGCGCGTGATCCTGCAGATGGCGGTCGTGCTGACGTACAGCGCCGGCGTGCCCGTCGTGAAGCTCGGCCGCATCGCCGGGCAGTTCGCCAAGCCGCGCTCGAGCGACACCGAGACGCGTGGCGACGTGACCCTGCCGTCGTTCCGCGGCCACATCGTGAACGACATCGCGTTCACGCCCGAGGCACGGGTCGCCGACCCGTCACGGCAGATCGACGCGTACCACCAGGCTGCGTCGACGCTGAACCTCGTGCGCGCGTTCACCAAGGGCGGGTTCGCCGACCTGAGCCAGGTGCACATGTGGACGCGCGAGTTCGTGTCCACGAGCCGCGAGGGTCAGCGCTACGAGCTGCTCGCCGCCGAGATCGACCGGGCGCTCAAGTTCATGGCCGCGTGCGGCATCGACCTCGCCGCCGAGCCGCAGCTGCACGCCGTCGACTTCTGGACGAGCCACGAGGCGCTCCTGCTCGGGTACGAGGAGGCGCTCACCCGGCAGGACTCGCTCACCGGCGACTGGTACGACTGCTCGGCCCACCAGCTCTGGATCGGCGAGCGCACGCGCCAGCTCGACGGCGCCCACGTCGAGTTCCTGCGCGGCGTGCACAACCCGCTCGGTTGCAAGCTCGGCCCGACGTCGACGCCCGACGAGGCGGTCGCGCTGTGCGAAGCGCTCAACCCCGGTCGTGTCCCCGGCCGGCTCACGCTGATCTCGCGCATGGGGCGCGAGCACATCGACGACGCGCTGGCACCGCTCGTCGAGGCGGTGCGCGACGCTGGCCACCCCGTCGTGTGGACGTGCGACCCGATGCACGGCAACACGTACACGGCACCGAGCGGCCACAAGACGCGCCACTTCGACGCGATCGTCGACGAGATCCGCTCGTTCTTCGCCGTGCACCGCCGGCTGGGGACGTGGCCGGGCGGCGTCCACGTCGAGCTCACCGGCGACGACGTCACCGAGTGCCTCGGCGGGGCCGAGGAGATCCTCGACGCCCACCTGGACAATCGGTACGAAACGATGTGCGACCCCCGCCTGAACGCCCGCCAGTCGCTGGACCTGGCGTTCCGGGTGAGCGAGCTGCTCCGGGCCTCGTAGCGCACTTGCCAGGGTGATGCCGTAGCCCCCCGTTTTCGGGGGTCTACGGCATCACCCTGGAGATTCTGGCAAAACTTGATCGGAGTACTCGGGTTTTGGTTGACTAGCGACCTCTGCCCGTCCACCTCGATCCCTCGATCGCCGTCGCCGGCGTCGTCATCGGCTTCATCGTCGGCCTGACCGGCATGGGCGGCGGCGCGCTCGCGACGCCGATGCTGATCCTGCTCTTCAAGGTGCCCGCGCTCGCCGCCGTCGGGTCCGACCTGGCGGCGTCGCTGATCATGAAGCCGTTCGGCGGCGGCGTGCACTGGCGCCGGGGCACCGTGCGTACCGACCTCGTGAAGTGGCTGGTCGTCGGATCGGTCCCGGCCGCGTTCGCCGGCGTCGTCCTCGTCGACCACATCGGCGGCGACGTCGAGAGCCTGATCAAGAAGGCGCTCGGACTCGCCCTGCTCGCCAGCGCGACGACGATCGTCGTCAAGGCGCGGCTCGCCCGCCGCGGCGACACGAACGAGCCGGTCGTCGCCAGGCCTCTGCACACCGTGCTCATCGGCGTCACCGGCGGGCTCCTCGTCGGCATGACGTCGGTCGGTTCCGGGTCGGTGATGATCGTGCTGATCCTGCTGCTCTATCCGGGGCTGCACCCGGCCGAGCTCGTCGGCACCGACCTCGTGCAGGCCATCCCGCTCGTCGCCAGCGCGACGCTCGCCCACTCCCTGTTCGGTGACGTCCGCCTCGGCGTCACCGCGTCGCTCGTGCTCGGCGGCATCCCCGGCGTCATCGCCGGTGCCCGCCTGTCGAGCCGCGCCCAGCCGTGGTTCGTGCGGCCGGCGCTGCTCGTCGTCCTCACGTCCACCGGTCTCAAGCTCCTCGTCTAGCGAAGGAAGGACTCCCACCATGAGCCAGACGATCCCCGTCGAAGTCGGTCCCGGCGCCATCCCGCCCGACGCCCTCGCCGACATCGAGAAGTTCGAACGCCTGCTGACGCAGTACCTCGCCGGCGAGCTCGAGGAGGATCGATTCCGCATCTTCCGGCTCAACAACGGCATCTACGGCCAGCGCCAGGGCGGCCACAACCAGATGGTGCGCGTCAAGGTGCCGTACGGCTCGATCCAGCCGCACCAGCTCGACCTGCTCGCGGACATCGCCGACCGGTACAGCCGCGGGTGGGGGCACATCACGACTCGCCAGAACATCCAGTTCCACTTCGTGCAGCTCGAGCGCATCCCCGACCTGCTGCGCGAGATCGCAGCGGCCGGGCTCACGACGCGCGAGGCCTGCGGCGACACCGTACGCAACGTCACCGGGTGCCACCTCGCCGGCGCGTGCCCGTTCGAGGTCCTCGACATCTCGCCGTGGGCCGAGGCGACGTACCGCTACTTCCTCCGCCACCCGTACGCGCAGCGCCTGCCCCGCAAGTTCAAGATCAACTTCTCCGGCTGCATGACCGACTGCGGCCAGGCGATGTTCAACGACGTCGGCGTCGTCGCCGTCAACCGCCCGCGGCCCGACGGGACGCTCGAGCCCGGGTTCCGCGTGTTCATCGCCGGCGGTCTCGGGGCCAACCCCCGCGCCGCGCAGGCGCTGGAGGAATTCACGCCTCGCGAGGAGCTGCTCGTCACGATCGAGGCCGCGCTGCGGACCTTCGACCACTACGGCTTCCGCGACAACAAGCTCCGCGCCCGCATGAAGTGGCTGCAGGACACGATGGGGTGGGAGGAGCTGCAGCAGCGGATCCTCAAGGAGCGCAAGCTCCTCATCGCGTCCGTGACCTGGCGCCACGGCATCCCCGAGCAGGTGCAGGTCGACGGCGACGCGCCCGCCGGCCTCGCCAACGACGTCGACGCCACGCCGATGGGCTGGGGCACGCCGGTCACGCTGAAGCGGTCGAACCCGTACGACCGCTGGGAGGACGCCAACGTCGTGCGCGGCGTCGCCAAGAAGACCGTGTCGGCGTACGCGTGGTGCCGCCTCGGCGACGTCACGTCGGACCAGTTCCGTGCGCTCGCCCAGATCCAGCGCGACTTCGACGCCGACGTGCGCGTCACGAACCGGCAGAACGTCGTGTTCCGCGGCCTCACCGAGGAGCAGCTGCCGGTGCTCTACCAGCGCCTCGACGCGATCGGCATGGCGCAGCCGGGCGCCGAGCTCGTGCGCGACGTCGTCAGCTGCCCGGGCGCGGACACGTGCAACCTCGCCGTCACCCAGTCGCGCGGCCTCGCCGACGACATCGGGCGGGCGCTCGACGACGCCGGGCTCGCCGAGGTCGGCGGCGTCCGCATCAACATCAGCGGCTGCACGAACTCGTGCGGCCAGCACCACGTGGCCGACATCGGGTTCTTCGGCGCCGAGCGCCGCGCCCACGGTCGTTCGGCGCCCGGCTACCAGATGCTGCTCGGCGGTCACCTGGGTCAGACGCAGGTCGAGTTCGGCGCGAAGGCGCTGCGGCTCCCGGCGAAGTCGGCGAGCGCCGCGGCCGTGCGCGTCGTGGGCAAGTTCGCCGAGGAGCGCTCGGCGGGCGAGACGTTCACCGAGTGGCTCGAGCGGGTCGGCGGCGCCAAGTCGGTCGCCGGCGACCTCGGCGACCTCGCCGAGTTCCCCACTCCGGAGGAGCGGCCCGACTTCTACGTCGACTACGACGAGACCGGGCCGTACGAGGCCATCGTCGGCGAAGGCGAGTGCGCGGGTTCCTGATGACTGCACTCGACGAGTACTTCGGCGCGACGGACTTCACCGACGCGGAGCTGGCGGAGCTGAACGCGTCGTTCGAGCACACGCCCGCATCCGCGGTGATCGAGTGGGCGGTCGAGAACTTCCACCCGCACCTCTGCCTGACCGCGTCCATGCAGGACGCCGTCCTCATCGACCTCGCCGTGCGGGTCGAGCCGGCGATCGAGGTCGTGTTCATCGACACCGGCTACCACTTCCCCGAGACGTTGGAGACGCTCGAGGCGGTGCGTCGCCGGTACGGGTTGAACCTCAAGATCATGACGGTCGCCCACCACGACGAGGAGCTCTGGAAGGTCGACCCGGAGAACTGCTGCTCGGCGGTGAAGTCGGGCCAGCTCGACCGTGCGCTGCAGGGCAAGCGGGCGTGGATGAGCGGCCTGCGCCGGTCCGAGGCGATGACCCGCGCCGCCGCGCCGATCGTCGCCCGTGACCTGCGGGGGCTCGTGAAGGTGAACCCGCTGGCGACGTGGTCCGACCTCGACGTGCGCGGCTACATCAAGGACCACGACGTCCCGACCAACCCGCTGCTCGACCAGGGCTACGGGTCGATCGGCTGCTGGCCGTGCACCACCCCGGTCGGCGACGGCGAGGACGCCCGCGCCGGGCGCTGGCGTGGGTCCGACAAGACGGAGTGCGGCCTGCACGAGTTCTGAGCAGGCACCACCCGACGAACTCGGCGTAGAAAGTTGCGCTATGCGCAACTTTCTACGCCGAGTTCGGTTGGGCGCCTCGTGAAGTTCGGCATCTTCTACGAGCACCAGCTGCCGCGTCCGTGGGACGACGACAGCGAGCACCGGCTGCTGAAGGACGCGCTCGAGCAGATCGAGCTCGCCGACAGACTCGGCATCGACTACGTGTGGGAGGTCGAGCACCACTTCCTCGAGGAGTACTCGCACTCGTCCGCGCCCGAGGTGTTCCTCGCCGCGGTGTCACAGCGGACGTCACGCATCCGCCTCGGCCACGGCATCGTCCAGCTGCCGTTCGCGTTCAACCACCCGGCGCGCATCGCCGAGCGCATCGCCACGCTCGACCTCATCTCCGACGGGCGGGTGGACTTCGGCACCGGCGAGTCGTCGTCCGAGGCCGAGCTCGGCGGGTTCGGCATCGCGCGCGAGGAGAAGCGCGACCAGTGGCACGAGGCCCTCGACGCGGTGACGCGCATGCTCGTCGAGGACCCGTTCGCCGGCTACGACGGTCGCTGGCTGAAGATGCCGCCGCGCAACGTCGTGCCGAAGCCGCTGCAGAAGCCGCATCCGCCGCTGTGGGTCGCGTGCTCTCGGCGCGAGACCATCCACCTCGCCGCGGAGAACGGCATCGGCGCGCTGTCGTTCTCGTTCATCGAGCCCGACGAGGCGCGTCACTGGGTGAACGACTACTACTCGACGATCGCGTCGTCGGCGTGCGTGCCGGGCGGGTTCGCGGTCAACCCCAACCTCGCCGTCGTCGCGCCGTTCATGTGCCACCCCGACGAGTCGGTCGCCGTCGAGCGCGGTCTCGACGGCGGGCACTTCTTCGGCTACTCGCTCGCGCACTACTACGCGTTCGGCGACCACCGGCCGGGCACGACCGACGTGTGGTCGGAGTTCGAGCAGCGGCGTGACATGTTCGGCTTCGGGCGGGAGACGGCACCCCGCCCGCTGCGCGGGTGCGTGGGGACGCCCGAGCAGATCCGAACGCTCCTGCGGGAGTACGCGGAGATCGGCGTCGACCAGGTGATCTTCGTCAGCCAGGCCGGGCGGAACCGCCACGAGCACATCTGCGAGTCGCTCGAGCTGTTCGCCCGCGAGGTCCTGCCGGAGTTCGCCGAGGGCGAGGCCGACCGCGAACGGCGGAAGCTGGAGCGGCTGGGGCCGGCGATGGACGCGGCGCTCGCCCGCCGGGAGCCACCGCAGAAGGTCGACCCCGACTACCACTTCGAGGCCGCGCCCCGGAAGGGCGAGCAGGCGTACTGACCCGTCCGTCCTCCTCCCCCCACCCCCCGAACTTTTCGCGGAATCCGACCTGTCAGGGCGGATTTCCGCGCAAAAGTCGGCGGGGGGAACGGAATCCGACCTGTCAGGGCGGATTCCCGCGCAAAAGTCGGCGGGGGGAGCGGGCAGAGTGAGGACGTGCTCGAGCGTCGGGTGAGCGTCGCCGGTCGTGCGGTGATCGTCACCGCGACGGTCGCGGTGTTGACCGGTGTGCCAGCGCGCAGCGAAGGGTGGCAGGCGCTGTGGCTGGTCGCGGCGTTCGGCGGGCTGGCCGCCGTCCTCGCCGTCGAGCGCCGCGCCCGGGTGCTCACCCCGCGCGGCGTGCTC
The DNA here is from genome assembly GCA_035700105.1 of Acidimicrobiales bacterium. GTDB lineage: Bacteria > Actinomycetota > Acidimicrobiia > Acidimicrobiales > DASSOZ01 > DASSOZ01. The sequence continues at coordinate 414 of DASSOZ010000227.1, read as the reverse complement.
GTCCCGGCGGCCGCGCTGCTGGTCGTCGCCGTCGTCGCGCCCCCGATCGGCTCACGCGACGTCTGGTCGTACGCCATGTACGGGCGCATCGCCGCGGTCCACCACGCCGACCCGTACCGGGTCGCGCCGTCGGCGTTCCCGCACGATCCGCTGCTGTCGCGCGTGTCGCCGGTGTGGCGCGACACCCGCTCGGTGTACGGGCCGGTGTTCACCTGGCTGTCGGCGCTCGGCATGCGCGTCGTCGGGAACAGCGCGCTGCTCGCCCGCATGTTCTTCCAGGTGCTCGCCGCCGTCGCCGCCGGTGTCGCGATGTGGGTGCTGTGGGGCGAGACGCACGACGCCGCGGCGATGGCGCTCGTAGGGCTGAACCCGCTGGTGCTCGTGGCCGTCGTGAACGGCGGGCACAGTGACGCG
>DASSOZ010000226.1:0-10543 GCA_035700105.1 Acidimicrobiales bacterium | reverse complement strand
TCGTTCACCGGCAGCACCGCCGCCGGCCGCACGGTCGGCGCGATCTGCGGTGAGCAGCTGAAGCGCTGCACGCTCGAGCTCGGCGGCAAGTCCGCCGCCGTCATCCTCGACGACGCCGACCTCGCCGCCACCATCCCCGCGCTGCTCCCCAGCGCCATCATGAACAACGGCCAGGCGTGCGTCGCCCAGACGCGCATCCTCGCCCCGCGCAGCCGCTACGACGAGGTCGTCGACGCGCTCGCCGCCGCGGTGAGCGAGCAGAAGGTGGGCGACCCGATGGACCCGACCGTCGGCGTCGGCCCTCTCGTCGCCGAGCGCCAGCGTGATCGCGTCGAGGGCTTCCTGAAGTCGGGCAGGGACGAGGGCGCCCGGGTCGTCGTCGGCGGTGGACGTCCTGCCGACCAGGCCAAGGGCTGGTTCGTCGAGCCGACCGTGTTCGCCGACGTCCGCAACGACATGACGATCGCCCGCGAGGAGATCTTCGGCCCGGTCCTCAGCGTCATCGCCTACGACGGCGACGACGAGGCCGCCCGCATCGCCAACGACTCCGACTACGGCCTCTCCGGGTCGGTCTGGACCACCGACCGCGACCGCGGCGTCGAGATGGCGCGCAAGGTGCGCACCGGCACCTACGCGGTCAACGGCATGGCCACGATCGACCTGCGCAACCCGTTCGGCGGCTTCAAGTCGTCGGGCATCGGCCGCGAGCTCGGTCCCGAGGGGCTCGAGGCGTATCTCGAGACGCAGACGATCATCCTCGGCGCATGACGTGAGCGTGCTCGACCGATTCCGCCTCGACGGCAAGGTCGCGATCGTCACCGCCGCCAGCCGCGGCATCGGCGCGGCGACCGCGATCGCCCTCGGCGACGCGGGCGCCGACGTGGCCGTCCTCGCCCGCAGCGAGGGTGACCTCGAGAAGGTCGCCGGCCGGATCCGCGAGTCCGGCCGGCGGGCCCTCGTGCACGTCGGTGACGTCACGGACGACGCGGTGCTGCAGCAGCTCGTCGAGCGCACGGTCGACGAGCTCGGCGGCATCGACGTCGTCGTCAACAACGCCGGCGGTTCGGTGTCGAAGCCGTTCCTCGAAGCGAAGAAGATCCACTTCCAGAAGGCGTTCGAGTTCAACGTCCTCACCGCGTTCGAGCTGAGCCGGCTGGCCGTTCCGCGCATCCTCGAGCGCGGCGGCGGGTCGATCGTCAACGTGTCGTCGATGGCCGGCGTGCACATGGCGCGCGGCGCGTTCGTCTACGGGACCGCGAAGGCCGCGCTCAACCAGATGACGCGCAACATGGCAGCCGAGCTGTCGCCCCGCATCCGCGTCAACGCCGTGCTGCCGGGCGCGATCGAGACGGACGCGCTGAAGTGGTTCCTCGACCAGCAGGAGCCCGACGTGCGCGAGCACATGCACGAGCTCACGCCGATGCGCCGCAACGGTGAGCCCGAGGACATCGCCGCTGCCATCCTCTACCTCGCGTCACCGGCGTCGTCGTTCGTCACCGGCAAGCTGCTCGAGGTCGACGGCGCCGCCCGCGCCGGGCTCATCCCCCACGACTGGCCCGACCTCTGAACCGGCCCCGCCGCTTTCGGTGAGTTCGGCCCGCTCTGCGGTACCTAACTCACCGAAAGCCGGATGGGGAGCTTCTTCAGCGCGTTGTTGAGGTTGGAGCGGACGCGCACCGGCTCGCCGGCGAGCTCGATCGACGCGAACGTGGACAGCAGCTCGTCGAAGAAGACACGGCCCTCGAGTCGCGCCAGGTGCACGCCGAGGCAGAAGTGCGTCCCGATGCCGAACGACAGGTGCGGGTTCGGGTGGCGGGTGATGTCGAAGCGCTGTGCGTCGGCGCCGAACACGTCCTCGTCCCGGTTGGCGGACGTGTAGTACATCGCCACCTTGTCGCCGGCGGCGATGTCGACGCCGCGGATCGACGTGTCCGCCGTCGCCGTCCGCCGGAAGTAGTGCAGGGGGTTCGCCCACCGCAGGATCTCCTCGACCGCGCCCGGGATCAGCGACCGGTCGGCGCGCAGCGCGGCCAGCTGGTCCGGGTGCGACAACAGTGCGAGCAGCCCGGACGACAGCATCGTCTTCGTCGTGTCGTTGCCCGCCGTGACGAGCTGGACGAAGAACTTGCCGAAGTCGATGTCGTCCATCGGGTGGCCGTTGAAGTCGCTGCCGAGGATGAACGACGTGAGGTCCTCGCGCACCGGCTCGGCGCGCCGGCGGGCGGCGAACTGGATGGCGTACATCGCCATCTCGATCGAGCCGCTGTTGGCGTCGCCCGACGCGTAGTCGGCGTCCTGCCCGCTCGTGTTGCGCTCGGCGAGCGCGTGGATGTGCGGCCAGTCGTCCTCGGGCAGACCCATCAGCTCGCCGATGACACGCGACGGCAGCCCCGACGTCACCTCGTGGACGAACTCGACCTCGCCGTTCTCGGCGGCCGCGGCGAAGAGCCCGCGGCAGATGTCGCGGATCGCCGGCTCGAGCCCGGCGATGACGCGCGCCTTGAACCGCTCCGACAGCGGCTGGCGGTAGTCGGTGTGCCGCGGCGGGTCCATCGCCAGCAACATCCCGCGCATCATCTCGAGCGACTCGGGGTCGAGGTTCTCGACGACGACGCCGCCCTCGCTCGCCGAGAACAGGTTCGGTTCACGCGCGACGTGGACGACGTCGGCGTGCTTGAGCACCGCCCAGAACCCGGGCTCGCCGTCCATCTCCTGCCAGTGGACGGGGTCGTCGCGCCGCAGCGCGGTCAGGACGTCGTGCGGAACGCCGGCGACGAACGTGTCGGGGCTGGCCAGGTCGACGGTCGTCTGCACGGCGTCGTCAGTCGGTGAGGACGTTCGGCCGCGGCAGACCCTGCGCCTCGCACAGCAGGTAGTACGCCTGCAGCGTTCCGGCGCCGTCGATCACCGACTCGACCTTGCCGTCGGCGTCGAGGTTCAGGTTCGACCCGTACATCTGGAACCACACGTGCGTGTCGTCCTCGACGACGGTGAGCGTGTGCACCGAACCCGCCGGCTCGTAGAGGAACGACCCGGCGCGGTTCACGTACTCGTACTCCTTGTACTTCCACGCGCCCGAGGTGGTGTACGCGTACACGGGCCCGGTGTGCTTGTGCGTCTGCACCTCGTAGCCCGACTGGAAGACGTTCTCGACGATCCAGAGCCCCTCGCGCTCCTTCACCATGATCACCTTCAGCTTCGACCCGTCGCCGATGTCGACGAACGGGAGCTCGTCGGCGCCGAGGTGGACCGCGGTGGGGGCGTTCTCGATGACGGCCATGGCGCGAAGGGTACCGACGCGCGAGAACGCGTTCTAGGGTCGCCGCCCATGAGCAACGGGCGTCTCGAAGGCAAGGTCGCGGTCGTCACCGGCGGCGGCAACGGCATTGGCCGGGCATGCTGCGTCCGCTTCGCCGAGGAGGGCGCGTCGGTCGTCGTCGCCGACCTGCTCGACGACGCCGCCGCCGAGACCGTCGCGCTCGTCGACAAGGCCGGCGGCCGGGCCGTGTCCGTCCACGTCGACGCCACGAGCAAGGACGACTGCGACGCCATGGTCCAGCGCGCCGTCGACGAGCTCGGCGCCGTCGACGTGCTCGTCACCGCGGCCGGCATCTCGCACGCCGACTACGTGTCCGGGAGGTCCGACGAGGAGCTGCAGCTGCTCGCCGGCCAGATCGCCGTGCCGCCGGCGCAGCAGCTCGCCGAGATGCCGCTCGACCGCTGGCAGCGCGTGCTCGACGTCAATCTCACCGGCACGCTGCTGGCCGTGCAGGCCGCCGTCCGCGCCATGGTCGCGTCGGGGACCAAGGGCTCGATCGTGACGATCGCGTCGATCGCCGCGAAGCATCCCGAGGTCGCGCCACTCCCCTACTGCGTGTCGAAGGCCGGTGTCTGGATGCTGACCAAGCACGTCGCCCGCACCCTCGGCCCGCTCGGCATCCGCGTCAACGCCGTGGGCCCCGGGTTCATCGACACGAACATGACCGCGGTGCTGCACAAGGTGCCGGGCGTCGACGAGATGGCGCTCGCCGGTACGCCGCTCGGCCGCTTCGGCCGCCCCGAGGACGTCGCCGCCGCCGCGCTGTTCCTCGCCAGCGACGACGCGGCCTACGTCACCGGAGAGATCCTCCACCCCGACGGCGGCTTCTACACGGACTAGCGCCCTCGCTTCTTGTCACGCCTGACCACGACTGTCGTGGTCAGGCGTGACAAGAACGGGATCGGCCCAACTACCGTCCTCTGACGATGCGTCAGACGCCGACGACCTACCACCTCGCCGACCTGTTCGAGGCGGTCGTGCCACTGGTCGCCGACCGCACCGCGCTCGTGTGCGGCGACGAGCGCCGCACGTACGCCGAGCTCGAGGAGCGGGCCAACCGCCTCGCCCACTGGATGCAGGCGCAGGGCGTCGGCAAGGACGACTTCGTCGGGATGTACCTGCGCAACAGCGCGGCGCACGTCGAGGCGCTGATCGCCTGCTACAAGCTGCGCGCGGTCCCGATCAACGTGAACTTCCGCTACGTCGACGACGAGCTGCGGTACCTGTTCGACGACGCCGGCCTCGTCGGTGTCCTCCACGACGCCGACTTCACCGAGCGGGTGAAGGCGGTGCTGCCCGACGCCCCCACGGTCAAGTGGACGCTCTCACTCGCCGACTACGAGGACGCGCTCGCCGGCCAGTCGCCCGAGCGCGACTTCGGGCCGCGCAGCAACGACGACCTGTACGTCCTCTACACCGGCGGCACGACCGGCATGCCGAAGGGCGTCGTGTGGCGCATCGAGGACGCGTTCTTCGCGTGCATCGGCGGCGGCGACCCGACCCGTCTCACCGGCGAGGTGACGTCGCCGGAGCAGATGCTCGATCGGATCGTCCCGGGTCCGGGCTTCACCTTCTTCTCGACGGCGCCGCTCATGCACGCGGCGGGCGGGTGGACGACGTGGATGTGGCTGCTCGGCGGCGGCAAGGTCGTGCTGCTGCCGGGGTCGTTCGTGCCCGAGGACGTGTGGCGCATCGTCGAGGAGGAGAAGGCGAACACCGTCACGTTCGTCGGGGACGCCATGGCCCGCCCGCTCATCGACGCGTGGGACGCGAGCGGTGGGAAGTACGACGTGTCGTCGCTGTACGGCTTCGGGTCGGGCGGTGCCCCGCTGTCACCGGCGATGAAGGAGCAGATCGCCGAGCGCTTCCCGAGGGTGGTCATCAACGACGGCTACGGGTCGTCGGAGACCGGCATCCAGGGAAGCGGCCGGTACGACCGCGAGAAGGGCACGACGACGTTCTCGAACGCCAACACGATCGTGCTCGACGAGGAGACGATGCGGCCCGTCGAACCGGGCTCCGGCCGCATCGGCAAGACGGCGCGGACTGGGCGGCTCCCGCTGCGCTACCACAACGACCCCCAGAAGACGGCGAAGACGTTCGTCGAGATCGACGGCGTCCGCTACTCGATCAGCGGCGACATGGCGACGGTCGAGGCCGACGGCACGATCACGCTCCTCGGCCGAGGCTCGCAGTGCATCAACACCGGCGGCGAGAAGGTCTTCCCCGAGGAGGTCGAGGCCGCGCTCCGCTCGCACCCCGACGTCTACGACGTGCTCGTCGTCGGCGCACCCGACGAGCGCTGGGGTCAGAAGGTCGTGGCCATCGTCCAACCGACACCGGGCACGTCACCCACGGCTGACGATCTGCGGACGCACAGCCGCACGAAGATCGCCGGCTACAAGGTGCCGAAGGACGTGCTGTTCGTGGACAGCGTCGTCCGCTCGCCGTCGGGCAAGGCCGACTACCGGTGGGCCGCGTCCGTGGCCGCCGGACTGTAACGGCGTTACAGTCGTCGGATGCACGAGCTCGTCATCCGGGGTGGGACGGTCGTCGACGGGACGGGTGCACCGGCCCGCACGGCCGACGTCGCGATCGACGCCGGTGTCGTCACCGAGGTCGGCGACCTCAATGGCACCGCCGCCGAGCACGAGATCGACGCCGACGGCCTGCTCGTGACGCCGGGCGTCGTCGACGTCCACACGCACTACGACGGCCAGGTGACGTGGGACCCGCTGCTCACGCCGTCGTCGTGGCACGGCGTCACCACGCTCGTGATGGGCAACTGCGGCGTGGGGTTCGCTCCCGTGCGGCCGGGCAGCGAGGAGTGGCTCATCCAGCTGATGGAGGGCGTCGAGGACATCCCCGGCACCGCGCTGGCCGAGGGCATCACGTGGGGCTGGGAGTCGTTCCCCGACTACCTCGACGTGCTCGAGCAGCTGCCCCGCGTGCTCGACGTCGGCACGCAGGTGCCGCACGGCGCGGTGCGCGCCTACGTCATGGGCGAGCGCGGCGCGCGCAACGAGCCGGCCACGCCCGAGGACATCGCGGAGATGGCCCGCATCGTGAAGGACGGCATCGCCGCCGGCGCACTCGGCTTCTCGACGTCACGCACGATCATGCACCGCGCCGTCGACGGCGAGCCCGTGCCGGGCACGTTCGCGGCCGAGGACGAGCTGTTCGGCATCGGCCGAGCGCTCGGTGACCTGGGCGCGGGAGTGTTCGAGCTCGCGCCGGCGGGCGTGATGGGCGAGGACGCGCTCGCACCCGAGCGCGAGGTCGACTGGATGCGCCGGCTGGCGGCGGCGATCAGGCGGCCGGTGAGCTTCGCGCTCCTGCAGCACAACCAGGCGCCCGAGCAGTGGCGCGACCTCCTGAAGCTCGCGGAGGAGGCCAACGCCGAGGGCGCCGACCTCCGCCCGCAGGTCGCCGGCCGCCCACTCAACATGCTCGTCGGCTGGCAGACGTTCCACCCGTTCAAGGACCGCCCGACCTACGTCCGCCTCGCCGAGCTGCCGCTGGCCGAGCGCATCGTCGAGCTGCGCAAGCCCGAGGTGAAGGCGGCGATCCTCGCCGAGAAGCCGGCGCAGCTCGAGGGCATCCTGCAGTTCGTCCTCACCAGCCTCGACCGCATCTACCCGATGGGCGAGCCGCCGGTGTACGAGCCCGGCCCGGACACCTCGGTCGCCGCCATCGCGGCGCGCGAGGGTCGCGACGACGAGGACGTCCTCTACGACCTGATGCTGCAGCACGACGGTCGCGAGCTGCTGATGATGGCGCTCCTCGGCTACTCGCACGGCAACCTCGAGGCGATCAAGGACATGCTGCTGCACCCGAACACCGCGCTCGGTCTCTCCGACGGCGGTGCGCACTGCGGCGTCATCTGCGACGCGTCGACGCCGACGACGATGCTCACGCACTTCGTGCGCGACCGATCCGCCGGCGAGCGCATCCCGCTCGAGGTCGCGGTACGGAAGATGACGTCGGACACGGCGCGGCTCTACGGGCTGGGTGACCGCGGCGTGCTGGCGCCCGGCTACAAGGCCGACGTCAACGTCATCGACTTCGATCGTCTGAACCTGCGGCTCCCGGAGCTCGTGTTCGACCTCCCCGGCGGCGCCCGCCGGCTGGTGCAGCGGGCGGACGGCTACGTCGCGACGGTCGTGTCCGGCGAGGTCACGTTCCGCGAGGGCGAGCCGACCGGTGCCCGCCCCGGGCGGTTGGTGCGCGGGGCGCGCTAGTCCGGTGACGACGCGCGTCCCCCGCTCCCGGTACACGTCGCCGGAGTGGGCGTCGCGCGAGCTGGAGCGGATGTGGCCGCGTGTGTGGCAGGTCGCGTGCACGCTCGACCACGTCAGCGACGCCGGCGACGTCTTCGAGTACCGGTGCGGCCCCCTGTCGGTGCTCGTCGTGCGCGGCGACGACGGCGAGCTGCGGGCGTTCCAGAACACGTGCCGGCACCGCGGGAACGCGATCTGCGAGGGCGCGCACCAGGGACTGACCGAGCTGCGCTGCCCGTTCCACCGCTGGTCGTGGGACCTCGCCGGCGAGCTGCGCGAGGTGCCGTACCGCAAGCTGTTCGGGTCGGTGTCGAACGACGAGCTGCCGCTGGCCGCCGTGCAGGTCGACACGTGGGGTCCGCTGGTCTTCGTCAACCTCGACACGTCGCCCGCGTCGGTCTCGCTCGCCGAGTACCTGGCACCGATGCCCGATGACATCGCGTGGGCCGGCGCCGACGACTTCCGCTGTGTCGCCACGGTGACCGTGCCGGTGCGGGCGAACTGGAAGGTCATCTGCGACGGCTTCAGCGAGACCTACCACGTGCAGGGCATCCATCCCGAGCTCAACCCGACGATGGACGACACGATCCCCCAGCGCGTCTGGGAGCACGTCGGCTGCTCGCAGCAGGACTACGGCGTCGCGAACCCGCGCCTGGCCACCCGCCCGACCGACGAGGACGTGTGGCGGTCGTTCGTCGTGACCCAGGGCGCCCGCGCCGGGTACGCCGAGGACGCGCCGTTCCCCGGTGGCGACGTCGCGGAAGTCCTGGCGGAAGGGATCCGGAAGGTGCAGGCGCAACAGGGCGTCGACCTCACCGGTTTCACGACGCAGCAGCTGCTGCGGCTGAACCAGTACAACGTGTTCCCGAACGTCACGATCCTCGTGCAGCCCGACCTGGTCAGCGTCCTCGCCGGACGCCCGGGCCGCGAGCCGGATGCGTCGCCTGACGACGGCGAGTTCGTGTTCTTCCACTTCCAGCGGGTGGCGCCCGGTGGGCCCCGGATGCGACCGGTCGACGTCTCGATGCCGCGCGGCCAGGCCGACGTCGGCCTCGTCCTGAACCAGGACTTCGGCGTGATGGAGTCGATGCAGCGGGGCCTCCACCAGCCGGGCGTCCACGACATGGTCGTCTCCGAGTTCGAGTGCCGGTTGCTCAACACCCACCGGAACCTCGAGCGGTACGTCGGGAGCACCGCCGACTAACTTCTGACGGACCGTCAGAAGAGGAGGACGATGGCCACCCAGGCCCCGCTGAAGGACGTCCGCATCGTCGAGTGCTCGATGCTCGGCCCGGCGTTCATCACCACGTGCCTCGCCGACATGGGCGCCGACGTGCTCAAGGTCGAGCCGCCGTCGGGCGACTACGGCCGCGAGATGACGTGGCCGATCATCGAGGGCACGTCGCTGCTGCACCTGCACGTCAACCGCGGCAAGCGCAGCATCGTCCTCGATCTCCGCACGCCGGAGGGCGCGGAGATCTTCCTCGAGCTGGTGAAGAACGCCGACGCCGTCGTCGAGGCGATGCGCCCCGGCGGCCTCGAGCGTCGCGGCCTCGGCTACGAGAAGCTCCGCGAGGTCAACCCCAGGATCGTGTTCATCACGATCTCGGGCTACGGCATGACCGGCCCGTACCGCGACTACCCGAGCCACGGCATCGCGTACGACACGTGGGCCGGCATCGTGCAGCCGGCCGTCGACGAGGAGGGCTTCACGTACCTCCCCGAGCACGTCTCGATCGGCATCAACGCCGGCCCGGTGTTCGGCGCGCTCGGCATCCTCGCCGGCGTCATCCAGGCGCGGTCGACCGGCGTCGGCTGCCAGATGGAGATCGCGCAGTCGGACTCGGCGGCGGCGATCGACTGGCTGCGCAGCGAGACGTGGCGGGCGTACGAGCGCCCCGAATCCGAGGTCACCGGCAACAAGGCGGACAACTACGAGCGCCGCGCGCCCGGTACCGCAGGGATGAAGGAGGGCGTCCGCTACCAGGTCTACGAGACCAAGGACGACAAGCACGTCCTGTTCATGGCGTCGGAGCAGGCGTTCTGGAAGAACTTCTGCGAGGGCGTCGGTCGTGCGGACCTGTTCGAGAAGTGGCCGGGGTCGAAGTACGCCGACCACGCCCGCCACAACCGCGAGCTGCAGGCCGAGCTGCGCGACATCTTCAGGACGAAGACGGCGGCCGAGTGGCTCGACTTCGGCGGCCAGGTGAACACGCCGATCGCGCCGATCAACACGCCGCAGACGATCGCCGACGACCCGCAGTTCGCCGACCGCATGCCGTGGATCCCGAAGGAGCGGCTGGGTGCCGACCAGCTGCCGCTGCCGGTGAAGCTCGTCGGCGGTGATTCGCTGCCGGTGCCGACGAAGGCGCCGGAACTGGGCGAGCACACCGACGCCGTGCTCGCCGACGTGCTGGGTTACGACGAGGCGCGGATCGCCGCGCTGCGCGAGACGGGAGCGTTGGGATGACGATCGAGAACTACCCGCTCGAGGCCGGCGGTGTCGACGACTACCCGCACAAGGTCGGGTCGATGTTGCTGACGCTCGTCGACCCGCACCGGGGGTTCGAGAAGGCGTACAACCGCTGGTACGAGCGCGACCACTACTACGCCGGCTGCATGGTCGGCCCGTGGCTGTACGCCGGGTCGCGCTGGGTGGCGCCGCGCGCGCTGAAGGACCTGCGCTGGCCGTCGGGCGACACGACCGTCGCCAACCCGACCGACGCGGGGTCGTACGTCGCCATCTACGTCGTGGAGCAGGGCCACCACGAGGAGCACTTCACCGACTGGGCGCTGCCGCAGGTCCGCTGGATCTACTCGAACGGTCGCGGGTTCGCCGAACGCCGCCACATCCACACGATCCTGTTCGACCACCTCGGGGCGGTGTACCGCGACGACGACCCTGTGCCGGTCGACCTCGCGCTCGACCACGGCTACGACGGGA
>DASSOZ010000225.1:0-6491 GCA_035700105.1 Acidimicrobiales bacterium | reverse complement strand
GGCGCGACGGTGCTGCTCGTCGACCCGGAGCAGGCGGACGCGCTCGCCGGTGTCGACGCCAAGGTGAAGATCGTGCTCGACGGCTCGGCCGACGATGTCGAGCTGTTCGCCGAGGCAGCCGACGATGTCGTGCCCGAGCCGTGGTCCGGTGACGAGGACGCAACCGCGTCGATCAACTACACGTCGGGGACGACGGCGCGCCCGAAGGGCGTGCAGCTGACGCACCGCAACTGCTGGCTGAACGCGACGACGTTCGGGTGGCACACCGGCGTGTCGGACCGTGACGTGTACCTGCACACGCTGCCGATGTTCCACTGCAACGGGTGGGGGATGCCGTACGCGCTCACGGGCATGGGGTGCACGCAGGTCGTGCAGCGCAAGGTCGACGGCGACGTGATCCTGCAGCGGGTGCGCGACGAGGGCGTCACGCTGCTGTGCGGTGCGCCCGCCGTCGTCGCCGCGATCCTCGACGCGGGCGCACGGTGGCGCGAGCGGGGCGACGAGGTGCCGGGCCGTGATCGCGTGCGCATCGTCGTCGCCGGCGCGCCGCCGCCGACCAAGACGATCGAGCGCGTGATCGACGAGCTCGGTTGGGAGTTCATCCAGATCTACGGCCTGACCGAGACGTCGCCGCTGCTGACGATCAACCGCGCGCCGCTCGAGTGGGACGCGCTGCCCGTCGCCGACCGGGCCGCCCGGCTGGGTCGCGCCGGCGTGCCCGCCGTCGGCGTGCGCATGTCCGTCGACGACGAGGGCGAGGTGCTCGCCCGCTCGAACCACGTCTTCGAGGGCTACTGGTCCCAGCCGGAGGAGACAGCGAAGGCGATCCGCGACGGGTGGTTCCACACCGGCGACGGCGGGTTCCTCGACGGTCCGTTCGTGGCGATCTCCGACCGCAAGAAGGACGTCATCATCACCGGCGGCGAGAACGTGTCGTCGATCGAGGTGGAGGACTGCCTGTACCAGCACCCGGCCGTCGCCGAGGTCGCCGTGATCGGCGTGCCCGACGAGAAGTGGGGCGAGACCATCAAGGCACTCGTCGTGCCGAAGGAGGGCGCGTCGGTCGACGAGGCCGAGCTGATCTCGTTCTGCCGAGACCGGATGGCGCACTTCAAGTGCCCGACGTCGATCGAGGTCCGGGACTCGCTCGTGCGCACCGCGACCGGCAAGCTGCAGAAGTTCAAGCTCCGCCAGCCCTACTGGGAGGGCCGGGACCGCAGCGTCGGCTGAGTCAGCTGGGTCAGTGTCAGCGGACGCGGCGGCCGGTGACGCTGGTGGCGTGGATGCGCACCCAGTGCGGCTTCTCGCCACCCGCCCACGGATCGGGGTCGAGCGCCGGGCCGTCGCCGGCCGGCGGCGGGTCGATCTCGTGCGCGTCGCCGTGGACGACGACGCTCCACCCCGTGCGCGTGGTCGCGTCGTAGTCGTCGGCCTCGAACGCCACCGAGCCGCGGCCGGCGGCGCGCAGCTTCGTCCCGTCGGCGGTGCGGAACACGACCGACTCGCCGTCGACGCAGAAGTTCACCGGCACCACGAACGGCGCTCCTCCGACCACCATCACCACCCGCCCGACCGGCACGGTGCCCAGCGCCTCGAGGCACTGCGACCTGTCGAGGACTTCCATTCCCGTGCGGGTGTCGGCCAGTTGCATGCGCCGATCGTCGGCCGGTCCGCAGCGTCGTCGCTAGGGCCGGAAGTCCACTACGATGACCGTCCGCTCGTTTCGACGAGGCCCCATCGTCTAGTGGCCTAGGACACCACCCTCTCAAGGTGGAGACACGGGTTCGAACCCCGTTGGGGCTGCCAGCCAACCAGCCAGGCCGGCACGCACGGCGTCACCCGGTGGTGATGCCGGCCGAGGGCAGGTGCTCGGCGAGGAGGTCGTCGAGGGTGATGTGGCGGATGCGGCGAGCCGCGTCGACGCCTGCCGGGTCGCACAGGCCGGACGAGTCGACGAGCCCCGCGTCGCGCAGCACCGCGAGGCGCGGTCGGAGATCGCGAAGCGCCCAGATCCGCTTCCGCTGTGCCGTCGGCAGCAGTCCCGCAAGCAGGATGATCTGGTCCCTGGGGTTGAAGTGCACGGCGCTCCGTCGGGCGGTGCGGGGGCTCCTGCCGTCGGCGGAGGCGACGCCCTGCACCTGCGGTGCCAGGTAACCACACCTCGCCGTTCATTGGTGCAGGTGGGTGCGAACCGGTACCGTCACCTCGTCCATCACCGGCGCTCGCCGCCGGTGTCGCGCCGGCCTCCGCGACCGGCGGGGCGTGCCGAGAGTGCTCTCGAGCGATGCGCCCACTCTCGCCGCGCACCTCGAAACCGGAAGTACTCGCGTGTCCATGACCTTTGCCGAGGTCGGCGTTCCCGCCGACCTCGCCGCCTCGCTCGAGCAGCGGGGCATCCTCCATCCGTTCGCCATCCAGGCGGCAACCATTCCTGATGCCATCGCCGGACGGGACGTGTCGGGCAAGGCACCGACGGGTTCCGGGAAGACCCTTGCGTTCGGCCTCCCGCTCGTCGCCCGGGTCGGCAAGGCGACACCGCGCCGGCCGCGCGCGTTGATCCTCGTCCCGACGCGGGAGCTCGCGGCGCAGGTCGCGAGGGAGCTGACACCGCTCGCCGCGACCCGCGGCCGTTCCGTCGCCGCGTTCTACGGCGGCGCCGGCCTCGGGCCGCAGCGCACCAGGCTGCGCGCCGGCTGCGACATCGTCGTCGCCTGCCCCGGCCGTCTCGAGGACCTGCTCGGCACGGGTGACGCGTCGCTCGCCGACGTCGACCTCGTCGTGATCGACGAAGCGGACCGCATGGCCGACATGGGGTTCCTCCCGGCTGTCACGCGCCTGCTGGACCAGGTCCGCAGCGACCGCCAGACGTTGCTGTTCTCGGCCACGCTCGACGGCGACGTCGACGTCCTGGTCCGTCGATACCAACGCAATCCCGTTCGCCACGAGGTCGAGGTACCCGCGGAGCAGGCCGGTCGCGTGGATCACCGCTTCTGGCGGGTCGACCGCGCCGACCGGGTGGCCGTCACTGCCCGACTCGTGGCGCGCGAGTGGCCGGCGGTCGTGTTCTGCCGCACCCGCCACGGCGCCGACCGCGTTGCCCGGCAGCTCGGAGCGGCCGGCGTCGCCGCCGTCGCGATCCACGGCGACCGCTCGCAGGGCCAGCGCGACCGCGCGCTCGCTGCCTTCCGCTCCGGTGCCGCGCAGGCCCTCGTGGCGACCGACGTCGCGGCGCGTGGCATCCACGTCGACGACGTCGCCTGCATCGTGCACTTCGACCCGGCGGGCGACGAGAAGGACTACGTGCACCGCTCCGGTCGCACGGGTCGCGCCGGTGCCGCCGGCCTCGTGGTGACCCTCGTCCACGACGACGTCGCGCGCGCCGTCAGCGCGCTCCAGCGATCGCTCGGCCATCCGGCCGGAGCGACGACGCCGAACCTGCCGGACGCCACGGGCCCGAACCGGCGCCTCCCGAGCGCCGACGGCGAGCGACCGCGGTCGCCGGCCGCCCGGTCGGCACGGAACGACGCGACGCGCGCCGTCCCCGGCGCGAAGCGGGGCCGACGGAACGAGCGAGGCCGTCGCCGCCGGGCCTGAACCGGGCGGAGGTGTCGCTAGCCGGACGACGGGTGGCCGCGCCTGCGGTCGCGAGCCGCGTCGGCGAGTCGCTCGGTGAGCGTGCGGCGCCTCGCGGGTGCCGCCGGCTCGACGGGTGCCGGCGGCGCGGTCGCCGGAGGCCGCCGCGGCAGCTCGATGAGCTCACCCTTCGGCGTCTCCTCGCTGGGGATGCCGTCTTGGTCGTCCATCAGCTGGCCACGAAATCGCGCGGTGACTGGGGCGGCCGGATCTCCATCGCGGAGAACCAGCCGGGGAGAAGGGCACCGTCGCTGCAGCGCCGGACGCGAAAGCGCGTGTCCTCGCCTGCCGACTCCGTGTCGTGCAGCTCGAACCCCGCGACCCAGCTCCCGGTGTGACGATCGCGGACCTCGACCTCGTCGAACTGGCCCATGCGGTGGCGCTCCTCGCTCCCGTGAGCGTCCGCATCAGCCGGATGACGAAACCAGGCGACCGTTGTGAGGCGTCCACCGCCGCCGAGCGTCGGCGACGTTCACGTCATCGTATCGGTACCACGTGGTGCGGCGTACAGTCGACGTCGTGGGCGGCCGCCCACCGGAGCTGACAACGCGAGCGTTCGTCGACCCCGCGACGATCGCCTCGAGGAGCTTCATGCCCGGTACCAGCGCATCCCACGATCGCGCGGCAGTGAACGATCGAGGCGGGGCTCCCGCACCCGTCGGACGTCGCACCGGCCACGGCCACGTCATGTCGTACGGCGATGGCCGGGTGTGCGCCGCGCCCGGATGTGCGGTGCAGCTGTCCCGCTACAACGGCACGGCGTACTGCGCGGGCGCGCACGAGGTGGGATCGTCGCGCCGCGGGTAGCCGTCGTCGGTCGGACCGCGTCGGCCACCTCGCCGAGTCGGTCGGGAGAAGAATCGCGCTCGCGACACGCGTCGATGCCGGGGAGAGGGAACCCATGACACAGGTTCGGGTGGCCGCGGTCCAGGAGACACCCGTCTTCCTCGATCGGGATGCAACGGTCGGCAAGGTGTGCGACCTCATCGCCGCCGCGGCCGCCGATGGCGCCAACCTCGTCGTCTTTCCCGAGGCGTTCGTCCCGGGCTATCCCGACTGGGTGTGGCGTGTCCGCCCGTGGGCGGACGGGCCGAGCGAGTGGTACCGCCGCCTCTTCGCCAACTCCGTCACCGTGCCGGGGCCGGCCGTCGACAGGATGTGCGCCGCGGCTCGATCTGCCGACGTCCACGTCGCGGTCGGGATCAACGAACGCGACGAGGTCGGCGGCACGATCTACAACACGCTCCTTCTGCTCGGTCCCGATGGCTCGGTGCTCGGTCGCCACCGCAAGCTGATGCCGACCGGCGGCGAGCGGCTCGTGTGGGGAATGGGTGATGGTTCCGGGCTGACCGTCCACGACACCCCGATCGGCCGGTTGGGCGGTTTGATCTGCTGGGAGAACTACATGCCGCTCGCGCGCGCTGCGCTGTACGGCCAGGGCGTGCAGTTGTACGTGGCGCCGACGTGGGACAACAGCGACGAGTGGGTTCCCACGTTGCGCCACATCGCCAAAGAGGGTGGCTGCCACGTGATCGGTGTCACCCCGTTGCTTCGGGGTTCGGATGTACCCGCCGACATCCCGGGTCGCGATCACGTGTACGGCGGTGATGACGACTGGATGTCTCGCGGCAACACGACGATCGTCTCCGCGGGAGGGTCGATCGTCGCCGGCCCGCTGATCGGTGAGGCGGGCATCGTCACCGCCGACCTCGACCTCGACGCAACCGTCACGCAGAAGCGGATGTTCGACTGTTCCGGGCACTACGCACGTTCCGACGTCCTGCGCCTCGTCGTCGACCGGCGCGTCAAACCCCCTCTGGCGGCCATGCCCGATCTCCCGGACGACGTCGGACGCTTCTGAAGGACGCGCCGACGACGTCGTCACATCGCGGCGGCGACCTCGCCGAGCACCCGCAGGTGGTCGTCGACGCTCGCCAGGCCGGCGCGCATCGTGTTGATCGACACGTGCGTGGCACCGGCGGCACGCCAGCGGCCGAGGTGGTCGACGACGCGCTCGACGCCGCCGTCGCCCCAGTTGACGCGGCCCTCCATCGCGATCGTCGACGGGTCACGCCCGGCGGCCGCGGCGCCCTCGGCGACGAGCGCCAGCGCGGCGTCGAGGTGCGGCCCGGGCGGGACCTGGGGGAACCACCCGTCGGCCAGCCGGCCGGCGCGGCGGTAGGCGGGTGGTGACGCAGCGCCGAACCACACCGGGATCGGACGCTGCACGGGGAGCGGGGCGATGCCCGCGGCGGTGACCCTCTCGTATGCGCCGTCGAACGTGACCGAGTGCTCCGTCCAGAGCCGCCGCATGAGCTCGACCTGCTCGCCCATGCGCCGCCCGCGGTCGGAGAACGACTTGCCGAGCGCCTCGTACTCGACCGCGTTCCACCCGAGCCCCACGCCGAGCCGCAGGCGACCGCCGGTCAACACGTCGACCTCGGCCGCCTGCTTGGCGACGAGCGCGGTCTGGCGCTGCGGGAGGATGATGATCCCGGTCACCAGCTCGACCGACGTGATCGCGGCGAGGTAGCCGAAGAGCACGAACGGCTCGTGGAACGTCGTGTCGATGTCGTAGGGCCCGGCCCACCCGACGTGGACGGTGGGGTCGGCGCCGAGGACGTGGTCATACGCGAGCAGGTGCGGGAAGCCGAGCGCCTCGACGCCCTCGGCGTACGCGCGCACGGCGCCGACGTCGGCGCCGATCTCGGTCTGCGGGAACACGACGCCGATCTGCATGATCGCCGGTCTATCGCGACCTGGTGGCGACGAACTCCTCCGCGAGCGCGGACGGCGCGCACGCGAGCCACGCGTCCTCGATCGCCTCGCGCAGCACGCGCGTCCCGACGACGCGCAGC
>DASSOZ010000224.1:0-3214 GCA_035700105.1 Acidimicrobiales bacterium | reverse complement strand
ATCCTCCACGGCATGCTCGCCTACCGCGAGTGGGGCCGCCAGGAGCGCGGCATCACCCGGCCGAACGTCGTCAAGCCCGAGACCGCCCACCCGGCCTTCGACAAGGCGTGCCACCTCTTCGGCATCGAACTGCGCAAGGCGCCGATCGACGAGAAGACGACGCAGGTCGACGTCGGCGCGGTCGACGCGCTGGTCGACGACGACACCGTCGCCATCGTCGGCTCGGCGTGCAACTACGGGTACGGCACCGTCGATCCGATGGACGAGCTGTCCGACCTCGCGCTCGAGCGCGGTGTCGGGCTGCACGTCGACAGCTGCCTGGGCGGGTTCATCCTGCCGTTCGGGCAGAAGCTCGGCTACGACATCCCCGTCTACGACTACCGGCTCCCGGGGGTGACGAGCATCTCGGCCGACACCCACAAGTACGGCTACGCGTTCAAGGGCTCGTCCGTGTGCACGTTCCGCGACAGGGCGCTGCGGAACGCGCAGTACTTCTTCCTCACCGACTGGAGCGGTGGCAAGTACTGCTCGCCCGGCATCGAGGGATCGCGCTCGGGCGGCATCCTCGCGGCGACGTGGGCGGCGATGGTGAGCTTCGGCTGGGAGGGCTACCTGCGGTACGCGAAGCAGATCTTCGAGACGTCGCTCGCCATGCAGGACGCGGTGCGCTCGCATCCCGAGCTGCGCCTGCTCGGGAACCCGACGTTCCTGTTCAGCTTCACGTCCGACGAGTTCGACGTGTACCACGTCAACGACTTCATGCGACCGCGCGGGTGGCGCTTCAACGGCCAGCAGTACCCGAACGCGCTGCACATGGCGGTGACGCGGCCGCAGACGCAACCCGGCGTCGCCGACGCGTTCGCCGCCGACCTCGACCAGGCCGTCCGCTACGCGAAGGACCACGCCGGCGAGCCGGCGCAGAGCGGCGCGATCTACGGCGGTGTGACGGGCGGGATGACGTCGGAGGCCGACGAGTTCATCCGCGCCGTGATGACCGACATGATGGACGAGCAGCAGGCCGTGCCGAGGTGATGCTGAGCGTCGGCGAGCTGACGGCGCTCGTCGAGCGCGGCGACATCCACACGGTCGTCGTCGGTTTCACCGATCACTACGGCCGCCTCGCCGGGAAGCGCTTCGACGCCGGGTTCTTCGTCGAGAACGTGGCGTCGGCGGGCACGCACGCGTGTGACTACCTGCTCACCGTCGACATGGAGATGGAGCCCGTCGCCGGGTACGACTTCGCCAGCTGGGACCGGGGCTACGGCGACGTCCACCTCGTCCCCGACCTCGACACGCTCCGCCGCGCCGACTGGCTCGACGGGACGGCGCTCGTGCTGTGCAACGTCGAGGGCGCCGCGGTCGCGCCCCGCACGATCCTCCGTGAACAGGTCGAGCGAGCCGCGGAGGTCGGCCTGGCGGCCAAGGCGGGGACCGAGCTCGAGTACTACCTGTTCCGCACGTCGTACCGCGACGCCGCCGCCGGCGGGTACGCCGACGCCGAGCCCGCCGGCTGGTACCTCGAGGACTACCAGCTGCTCCAGGGCGCCCGCACCGAGGACTTCCACGCCGCGGTCCGCCGTCACCTCGCCCGTTCGGGTGTCCCCGTCGAGAGCTCGAAGGGAGAGTGGGGCCGCGGGCAGCACGAGCTCAACGTGCGGTACGCCGACGTCCTCGACATGGCCGACCGCCACGTCGTGTACAAGCAGTGCCTCAAGGAGACGGCCGACCGCCTCGGTGTGGCGGTCACGTTCATGGCCAAGCCGTACGGCGACCGGGCGGGATCGTCGTGTCACGTCCACATGAGCCTGTGGCGCGGCGACTCGAACGCGTTCGCACCGCCGGCGGACGAGCTGCGGTGGTTCGTCGGCGGCTGCCTGGCGCACGTCGCCGACGTCATGCCGTTCCTCGCCCCGACGGTGAACTCGTACAAGCGCTACGTCGACGGTTCGTGGGCGCCGACCCGCATCGCGTGGAGCCGCGACAACCGGACGGCGGGCTTCCGCCTCGTCGGCCACGATGACGGCACCCGGGTCGAGTGCCGGATCCCGGGCGCCGACTGCAACCCGTATCTGGCGCTGGCGGCGATCATGGCGTGCGGTCTCGACGGGATCGCGGCGCGCACCGAGCCGGGCGAACCCTTCGTCGGCGACGTGTACGCCGCGACCGAGCTGCCCCACGTCCCCCGCTCGCTGCGCGAGGCGACCGACCTGTTCGAGTCGAGCCCGTTCGCCAAGCAGGCGTTCGGCGACGACGTCGTGCGCCACTACGCCCACTTCTTCCGCACCGAGCAGGCGGCGTTCGACGGATCGGTGACGGACTGGGAACGGTCCCGCTACTTCGAGAGGATCTAGACAGCACCGTGTTGCGGTTGGCGGGAAAGGTCGCGCTCATCACGGGCGCGGGGAGCGGCATCGGGCGCCAGGCGGCGCTGCTGTTCGCGCGCGAGGGCGCATCCGTCGTGGCCGTCGACCTCGACGGGGCGACGGCGGACGAGACGGCCGCGCTGGTCGGCGAGGACGTCGGCGACGCCGGCCGCGTGCTGCCGTTCGCCGCGGACGTCTCCCACTCCACCGACTGCGAGGCGATGGTCGCGTTCACCGAGTCGTCCTTCGACCGGCTCCACGTGCTGTTCAACAACGCCGGGATCATGCGGGCCGACGACGACGACGCCGTCTCGACCGACGAGGCGGTCTGGGACGTCACGATGAACGTCAACGCCAAGGGCGTGTTCCTCGGCTGCAAGTACGGCGTGCCCGCGCTGCGCCGCGCCGGCGGCGGGTCGATCATCAACACCGCGTCGTTCGTGGCGCTCATGGGCGCGGCGACCCCGCAGATCGCGTACACGGCGAGCAAGGGCGCGGTCCTTTCGCTCACCCGCGAGCTGGCGGTGATCCACGCGCGCGAGAACATTCGGGTGAACGCGCTGTGCCCGGGACCGCTGCGGACCGAGCTGCTGATGAAGGTGCTCGACACCGACGAGAAGCAGCAGCGCCGCCTCGTGCACATCCCGATGGGCCGCTTCGGCGAGGCGAGCGAGATCGCCGCCGCCGCGCTGTTCCTCGCGTCCGACGAGTCGTCGTTCGTGACCGGGACGGAGTTCGTCGTCGACGGCGGCATCACGTCCGCCTACGTCACACCCGTCTGATGACGATCCAGCAGACGGTGAGCCCGGTCGACGGGTCGGTGTACGTCACCCGACCGCTGGCGACCGACG
>DASSOZ010000223.1:0-14835 GCA_035700105.1 Acidimicrobiales bacterium | reverse complement strand
CGCCGTCGAGGAGCAGCAGGCAGTCGGAGATGACCGCGTCGATGGCGAGCGGCGTGCCGTCGATCTCGGCCGTCGTCCAGATGGACATGATGTCGTCGGCCGGGCAACCCGTCTTCGCGGTGTGCAGCTCCGCTGCCGCCTGGGCGAACTCCATCGCCGCGAGGATCCCGTCCTCGTCGTGGTAGCGGGGACCGCCGCCGAGCGCGATCGTGCGCTCCGACCACGACTTGAGGTCGTGCCAGCGCTCCTCGGGGAATCCGAGCAGCCACGCGATCGTCATCGCCGGGAGCGGAGCGGCGAGCTCCTCGACGACTTCGGCCGAGCCGCCGTTGCGCTCGACGGCGTCGAACAGCGACGCCACGCACTCGCGGACGTGCGGCTCGCGCCCGGCGACCGCGCGAGGCGTGAAGCGACGGGAGACGAGGTTGCGGCGCTTGTGGTGCGCGGGGTCGTCGAGCCCGATGATCGACGGGTCGGCGGGAATGTTCGGGCGGTACCCGCCCTTGTTCGTGTCCGAGTTGACGAAGCGTTCCTTGTGCTTCTCGATCTCGACGATGTCGTCGTACCGCGACACGCCCCACAGCTCGTTGGTGTCGTCCCAGTAGCAGGGCGCGTTGTCGCGCATCCACGCATACGTCGAGTACGGGTCGTTGACGTAGAAGTCACCGTCGAGGAGGTCGATCACCCGCGTCTGCATCGTCGGGCACGCTAGTGGGTGGCAATCGGGCGCCAAGGGGTCGGGGGGATGGTGTCGTCATGGATGCATGGAGAGGGCTGGTCCCGGTCGCGGAGGCCGTCGCCGCCGAGTCGGAGCCGTGGCAGCGGGCGGAGTGGTTCCTCCTCGAGCAGGCGTTTCGTGCACGTCTGAGCGACCTCGGGTTGACGCCGAGCGCCGAGTCGGCGGCGACGCTGATCGCGGCCGCGCTGTTCCTCGCCGAGCACGTCGACGACTTCGACGGCGACGCGCGGGACGCGCTCGGCGAGCTGACCCAGCTCGGGCTCGGGCTCGCTGCCGATCCAGTCGGCGACTGACCGTCAGTACGCGCCAGCGAGCTCGTCGACGCTGGCGCGAAGGTCGTCGCCGAACGCCTCGAGGTCGTCCATCGCCTCGCGGTCGCCGACGAGGCCGAACGACAGTCGCTCGCGGCGGTAGCTCAGGACGGTGACGTTCAGCGCGTTGCCGTCGACGAGCGGCCCGAACGGGTAGAGCCGCTCGACGGGTGCGCCGGCGAACCACAGCCGGCGGTCGGGCCCGGGGATGTTGGACACGACGACGTTGCCGCCGAGTCGCAGCCGGCGGGCGAGCCCGGACTCGGCGAGCACGCGCCCGACGACGGCCGCGCCCGCGGCACCGGCGACGGCGGTGAGGTCGGTCGGCATGCCGGCGCCGTGCTTCTTGTGTTCCGACTTGCCGCGGCGCGTCGTGGCCGCGACGGCGGTGAGCCGGTCGCGCGCGTCGTCGACGTCGGTGCCCATCGACGCGTACATCAGCGACGTCGAGTTGCTGCCGTCGCCGTTCCCGTTGCCGTCGCCGCGCGTCGACACCGGGACGAACGCGACGAGCGACTCCTCGGGGAGCGCGTCGTGGCGCAGCAGGTACCGGCGCGCCGCGCCGCCGACGGCAGCGACGATGACGTCGTTGATCGTCACGCCGGCGCCGTCCGCGACCCTCCGGGCGTCGGCGAACGCCATGTCGACGAGCGCCGCCCGCCGGTGCGCCTGCACGGCGGCGTTGAACGGCGTCGGCGGGGCATCGCCGTACGACACCCGCTTCCCCCCGCCCACCCGCTGCTTTCGGTCAGTTGGGCCTGCTATAGCGCCCCCAACTGACCGAAAGCGGCCGAGGGCGAGGTCGGCGAACGTCCGGGTGGTGCGCCACGGCTGGCGGACGAGCGTCGGGATCGCACGGACGGCGAGCTCGGCCGGGCCCGGTGTGCGGCCCGGGAGCCACGCGCCGTCGGGCGCGGGCGGGACGGCGTCCGGCGCGTCGTCGAGGAACGTCGTGAGGAGCTCGAAACCGGCGACGCCGTCGACCATGGCGTGGTGGGTCTTGACGAACCCGGCGATGCGGCGGTCCTCGAGGCCCTCGATCACGTGCAGCTCCCACAGCGGACGGTCGCGATCGAGCGGGCGGCTCAGCAGCTCACCGAGCATCGCCTGCAGCTCGCGTCGGCCGCCCGGCGCCGGCAGCGCGCTCCGGAACACGTGGGCGTCGATGTCGAAGTCGGCGTCGTCGACCCACACCGGGCGGTCGAGCTCGAACGGCACGTGCACGAGCCGCTGACGCAACCGCGGCGCGAGATGCAGCCGTCCGGCGACGAGCTCGCGGACACGGTCGAACGAGTACCGCTCGCGTCCGGCCTCGGCGTCGACGACGACGCACGACGCGATCTCGAACGGCGCGGCCGGCGACTCCGCGTAGAGGAACGTCGCGTCGAAGCCGGACAGGCGATCGACCGACATCAGCCGACGGTCTCCGTGACCGGTGCTGTGGCGCGCCCGGCGACGACCGTGCCAGCCGCGCTCCGACCGTCGCCGGCGAACCGGCCGAGGCCCCACGCGATGATCCAGATCCAGCCGGCGGCGATCGCGCCGAGTCCGGCGTAGGCCACGCCCTGCAACCAACCCGGGCCGCCGGTGAACTCGCGCTGGAGGACGGCCTTGTCGGCGACGAAGGTGCGTGTGAACGTCGCCGTCGCCGGCACCTCCGGCGCCGGGATGCCGGGGTCGAACGGCATGTAGATGGGCAGCGCGGCGAGCGTGCGCCCGTCGTGCAGGCGGATCGTCGCCTTCCAGTCGCCGTGCACCGGGATCGGCTCGGTCGTCCGCCACACGCCGTCGCCGACCTTGACGAGCGGATCGATGACGACGTGCATCCGCTTCCACTGCGCGCCCTGCCACGCGGTGACGGTGAAGAAGTCGTTGTGGTCGGCGGCGTCGGGCGGTTGCAGGCGGATCGTCGCCTCGACCGTGCGCGTCGCCTTCGCGGCGTTCACGTCGCGCAGCGACACCGCGGCGCGGATCCCGTCGCCGCCGTTCGTCGGCAGCGGCCACCACAGGGCGGCGACGACGACCGCACCGGCGAGCAGGCCCGCGAATCGCGGCACGGACACGCGATCGAACGCCACGCGATCGACGTCGGCGGCGAGCGACCGGCCGACCAGCGCACCGATCACACCTGCGGCGGTCCCCGCGAGCGGCACCCACACGAGTGCCTCGGGGAGCAGCCCGGACTTCCACGGCAGTGGCATCCACACGTGCGACCACGCCCACTCGGCGGCGAGCCCGACGGTCCCGACCAGCAGGCCGCAGACCGCGCCGAATCGCAGGGGCCGCGTCCGCCAGTCGACGGTCGTCGCGACGGCCTCGACGAGCAGCGCCTCGACGAGGAACAGCGGGAAGTGGGGGACGCTGCGCCCGAGCACGGGACCGACGACGATCGCCAGGCCGCCCCGCAGCACGATGAAGCCGAGCGCGGCGATCAGCGCGCCCCAGCGTCCGCAGCGGATCCGCGCCGTCACGAGCCCGATCCCAGCGGCGAGCGCGAGGAGGATCGGCTGGAACACGAGGCGGAACTGCGGCACGCCGAAGTCGAACTCGCCCTGCAACGTGGCGAGGCCGATGAGGAACGCGCCGGCCATCGCGAGCTCGGGCCACCGGCGCGCCGTGCCGGGCGCGGCGCGGCCGCCCTCGAGGTACAGCACCCACATCGCGAGGGTGGCGAGCGACGCGCCGGCGACCATCTGGATGTGGGTCGGCCCCCACAGCGTGACGTCCTGACCGAAGATGCGGTGCCAGACGTCGTCGAGCGGGAACCCGGCGAGCGCGATCACGCCACAGGCGAGCAGCAGCAGACCGCCGACCGGCACCCGCCAGTGCGGCCGGAACCGGACGCCGCCGGGATCGCGCTCACCGAGACCGAGGACGCAGGCGACGAACCCGGCGAGGGCGATGCCGGCGAGCCCGGCGAGGATGAAGTAGTGCGCCGGGTTGGCGAACGGGCCGGGGTCGCGGCCGTTGTCGATGTGCGTCGAGACGTCCCAGTAGAACCCGAACACCGCGGTGATCAGGGAGACGGACGTGAGGACCACGGGCGCCGACGCCCACGGCGGCATCCCTCCCACCCCCGGCAAGGTCGTCGTCCATCCGGTCGTCCGCTCGAGCAGGTGGGACCGTCCGGTGCGGTGCGACCGGGCGAGCAGCAGCAGCCCGAGCAGGGCGACGAAGGCGACGAACGCGGCCGGGATCAGGTCCTGGGTCGGCGCTCCGCCTGCGGGGTCCACGTGCGCGATCAACACGGGCTCGCGTCGTACCCCGGCCCCCCGCCAGGGTTACCTCGCGTAACCCTCAGGAACCCCCGTCGTCGCCATTCTCCAACAAAACCGCGTTCTCGCGTCCGAGTTGTCCGGAAAAACGCGAGTGTGTTGGAGGATGCGCGCGGCGGTGCCGCCGTGGCTCAGGAACCGTCGAGGGCGCGGACGAAGCCGGCGAGGTAGTCGTTGATCTGCGGGATGGGCAGCTGGGCGCCACCGTCGACGGCGACGTCGATGCCCGTCACGTACGACGCGAGGTCGCTGCACAGGAACGCGACGACACCGGCGACCTCGTCGGCGGTCCCGGCGCGACCCATCGGCGTGCCGGCGGCGATCATCGCGGTGGCCCGCTCGTCGTTCATGAGCATCGACGTGAGCGGCGTGTCGATCATCCCCGGTGACACGGAGTTGACGCGGATGCGGGGCGCGTTCTCGAGCGCGGCGGTGCGCGTGAGCTGGATGACGGCGGCCTTGGCCGCGCCGTACGGCGCCTCGCCCGGCGTCGGCCGCGAGCCGGCCACGGACGCGACGTTGACGATCGCGCCGCCGCCTCCGCGCTCGCGCATCAGCGGGATGGCGGCGCGCAGCCCGTTGAAGACACCGGTCAGGTTGACGGCGACGATGCGGTCCCACTCCGCGTCGGAGTAGCCGTGCAGGGGTGACAGCGACCCGGCGCCGGCATTGTTCACGAGGACGTCGAGCCCACCCATGGCGTCGGCGGCCGCAGTGAACACGTCGCGGACGCGCTCACCGTCGCGCACGTCGCACGGGAACTCGGCACTCGGATCGACGTCGACGACGGCGACACGCGCGCCCTCGCGCACGAACCGCTCGCACGTCGCCCGGCCGATCCCGGATGCGCCGCCGGTCACGATCGCCCGCCGCCCCTCGAGCAGTCCCACGAGCCGCGGACTCTACGCTCGGTCACCATGTCCACGTACGTCGTCACGGGGGTCACCGGCCAGGTCGCGCATCCGATCGCGATCGCGCTGGCGCAGCAGGGCCACGACGTCACCGGCGTCGCCCGGTTCAAGGACGCCGCCGCCAAGGAGCGGCTCGAACACGCGGGCGTGACGTGCGTCCCGGTCAACCTGGCCGACGGCGACTTCACGGGACTGCCGGCGGACGTCGACCACGTCCTGCACTTCGCCGTGATCAAGAGCTTCAGGGACACCGACTTCGACAAGCACCTGCGCGCCAACTCCGAGGCGACCGGGCTGCTCATGGCGCACTGCAAGGACGCGACGTCGTTCCTCTACTGCTCGTCGACCGCGGTGTACGAGCCGAACGGGCAGCACCGCTTCGCCGAGGGCGACCCGCTCGGCGACAACCACCGCCGGCTGTTCCCGACGTACTCGATCGCCAAGATCGCCACCGAGGCGGTCGTGCGCACGATGGCGCGCCACCTCGACCTGCCGTCGACGATCGCCCGCCTCAACGTCCCGTACGGCGACAACGGCGGCTGGCCGTCGTTCCAGCTCGAGCTGATGCTCGCCGGCAACCCGGTTGCGGTGCACCCCAACCGTCCGAACGTCTACAACCCGATCCACGAGGACGACCTCGTGGCCACGCTGCCGGTGCTGCTCGACGCCGCGTCCGTCCCGGCGACGATCGTCAACTGGGCGGGCGACCAGCAGGTCAGCATCGAGGAGTGGTGCACCGAGCTGGCGCGCCTCACCGGTGTCGACGCCACGTTCGTCGACGACCCGAACGCGCTCGAGAGCGTGGCGTGCGACGTCACCCGCTTCCACCAGCTCGGCGGCAAGACCACAGTCGACTGGCGCGACGGCATGCGCCGCCTCGTCGCCACCCGGCACCCGGAATTGTTGCGCGAACCCTGACACGAACGTCAGGATTCGCGGCGTGGGACAACCCGAGCTCGACCCTGCGATCCTGCTGTTCTCACCCGAGGGCGCTGACCGTCCCCACCAGGCGTACGAGACGTTGCGGTCGCAGTGCCCGGTCCACCGCAGCGACTTCGCCGGCAGCCCGAGCGTGTACGTCAGCCGCTTCGAGGACGTCATGTGGGCGCTGCGCCACCCGGAGGTCTTCAGCTCGTCGGCCGAAGCGCTCGACATGGGTGCCGACCAGCCGCTGATCCCGCTGCAGGTCGACCCGCCCGAGCACACGCAGTACCGCCGCCTGCTCAACCCCGAGTTCGTGCCCCGCGAGATCGCCAAGCTCGAGCCCGACGTCCGCACGCTCGTCAACGGCCTGCTCGACGGGTTCGCCGGCGACGGCCAGTGCGACTTCCACGAGGACTTCGCGACGCCGCTGCCATCGACGGTCTTCCTCGCGTTGATGGGGATGTCACAGGACGACCTGCCGACGTTCCTGCGCTGGCGCGACCAGCAGATCCGACCGGACGTCGAGCCCGGCGACTTCGAGGGTGCCGCCGCCATTCGCGCCCGGACGAGCCACGAGATCACGGAGTACTTCGAGGCGCTGATCGCCGAGAAGCGGCAGAACCCCGACGACCGGTTGATGACGCGCATCATCAACGCGTCGATCGACGGACGCCACCTCGACCGCGAGGAGCTGCTCGGCATCTGCCACCTGCTGCTGCTCGGTGGCCTCGACACCGTCACCGCCACACTCGACTGCATGATCAGCTGGCTCGCCGAGCACCCGATCGAGCGGCAGAAGATCGTCGACGATCCCGGCCTCGTGCCGACGGCCGTCGAGGAACTGCTGCGCCACCAGACGCCGGTGATGATCGTGCCCCGCATCCTCAAGCAGGACGTGACCGTGTCCGGCGTGGACCTGCGCGCCGGCGACTTCGCCACCGTCGTCCTCGGCGCCGCGAACACCGACAGCGACGAGTTCGCCGACGCGACCTCCGTCGACCTCGCGCGCGATCCGAACAAGCACGTCGCGTTCGGTGCCGGCAACCACCTGTGCCTCGGCGCCCACCTCGCCCGCCTCGAGCTGCGCGTCGCCCTCGAGGAGTTCCACCGCCGCATCCCCGACTACCGCATCGCCGACGGCGTCGAGCTGCACTTCTCGCCCGGCATCCGCCAGGCCGACCACCTGCCACTCGTCTGGGACGTGTGAGCCCCCAACGCAACCGACTGCTTTCGGTGACTTCGGCCTGCCATATGCACCCCAACTCACCGAAAGCCGCCGTGTGACGTCGTGATCATCTCCGTCGACGATCACCTCATCGAGCCGCCCGACCTGTTCGACGGGCGCATGCCCGCGGCGCTGGCCGACGCCGCGCCCCACGTCGTCGAGCTCGACGACGGCCGCCAGACGTGGGTGTACGAGGACGGGCTGTATCCCAACATCGGGCTGAACGCCGTCGTCGGCCGCCCGAAGGACGAGTGGTCGATGGAGCCGGCGCGCTTCGACGAGATGCGCCGCGGCTGCTGGGACATCGACGCCCGCGTCGCCGACATGGACACCGGGGGCGTGTGGGCGAGCCTGTGCTTCCCGTCGCTCATCGCCGGTTTCTGCGGCGCGGTGTTCTCCCGCTCCAAGGACCAGGACCTCGGCCTCGCCTGCACGCGCGCATGGAACGACTGGCACCTCGACGTCTGGGCCGGCACCCACCCCGACCGCATCATCCCGCTGCAGATCCCGTGGCTGGCCGACGTCGACGTCGCCGCCGACGAGATACGGAAGAACGCCGAGCGGGGGTTCAAGGCGGTGTCGTTCGCCGAGTTCCCCGCCAAGCTCGACCTGCCGTCGCTGCACTCCGGCCACTGGGACCCGTTCCTGCGGGCGTGCGCCGAGACGGACACCGTCGTCTGCCTCCACACCGGCAGCGCGGCGTGGGCGCCGATCCCGTCACCCGATCCGCCGTTCGAGCTGTTCCCGACGCTGTTCCCGGCGAACGCGCTCATCGCCGCCGCCGACTGGTTGTGGTCGGGCGCGTGCCTGCGGTTCCCCGACCTGAAGATCGCGCTCAGCGAGGGCGGCATCGGGTGGGTCGTCATGCTGTCCGACCGCGTCGACTACGTGCTCGACCATTCGGCGTCGGGCACCGAGAGCGGCCACTGGCCCGCCGGCGCCGAGCTGAAGCCGAGCGAGGTCCTCGCCCGCAACTTCTGGTTCTGCTCGATCGACGACCCCGGCTCGGTCGACGCCGTCATCGCCCGGGTGGGCGCCGGGCACCTCATGGTCGAGAGCGACTACCCGCACGCCGACTCCACCTGGCCCGACACCGCGGCGGTGTTCGAGAAGTCGTTCGGGCACCTCGACGGCGAGACGCGCGCAAAGATCGCGTACGGCAACGCCGCCGAGCTCTTTCGCCACCCACTGCCGCCGTCTCCGTAGGAGGACGCCCGATGCTCGACACGCTCATCACCGGAGGCACGGTCGTCGACGGGACGGGGGCGCCCGGCGTGCGGGCCGACGTCGGCATCCGCGACGGCCGCGTCGTCAGTGTCGGGGCCACCGACGAGACCGCGGCGACGACGATCGACGCCACCGATCTCGTCGTCAGCCCCGGCTTCGTCGACCTTCACACGCACTACGACGCGCAGCTCTTCTGGGACCCGACCGCGAGCCCGTCCACCCTGCACGGCGTCACGACGGTCGTCGGCGGCAACTGCGGATTCACGCTGGCGCCGTGCGGACCCGAGCACGCCGACTACCTCATGCGGATGATGGCCCGGGTCGAGGGGATGCCGCTGCCCGCGCTCGAGGCCGGGCTGCCGTGGGACTGGAAGTCGTTCGCCGACTGGCTCGGCCGGCTCGAGGGCGCCACCGCGGTGAACGCCGGCTTCCTCGTCGGCCACAGCGCGCTGCGGCGCGTCGTCCTCGGCGACCGCGCCCACGAGGCGGCGTCCGACGACGAGGTCGCGCAGATGACGCAGCTGCTCGTCGAGGCGCTCGACGCCGGCGCGCTCGGCTTCTCGTCGAGCCAGGCGCACACGCACAACGACGGCGACGGCGACCCCGTGCCGTCGCGCGGCGCGTCGCACGACGAGCTGATCGCGCTGGCGCGCGCGACCGGCACCCGTCCCGGCACCACGCTCGAGCTCATCCTCGCCGGTGCCCTCGGTCGCTTCTCGGAGGACGAGATGGCGCTGATGGCGGCGATGTCGTCCGGCGCGCAGCGGCCGCTCAACTGGAACGTCCTCGGCGTCAGCGCGCTCGATCCCGACGGCTGGCGCCACCAGCTGACTGCGTCGGACTACGCGGCCGAGCGCGGCGGCGAGGTGATCGCGCTGGTGATGCCGCACGCGATGCGCATCCGGCTGTCGTTCCTGTCGGGCTTCGTCCTCGACGCGCTGCCCGGGTGGTCCTCGGTGCTCGGGCTGCCCGTCGACGAGCGGATCGCCGCACTGCGCGACCCGGCCGTGCGGGCACGGCTGGACGCGTCGGCGCACTCGGAGGAGGCCGGCAACCTGCGCGGCCTGGCGAACTGGGCGAACCTCGAGCTGGCCGAGACGTTCGCGCCGGAGAACGCGAAGTACGAGGGGCGGCGCGTCGGCGACGTCGCCGAGGAGCAGGGCCGCGAGCCGTTCGACGTGCTGCTCGACATCGTGTGCGCCGACGGGCTGGCGACCGGACTGCGGCCGCCGTCGTTCGGCGACGACCCCGCCAACTGGACGGAGCGGGCGCAGGCCTGGCTCGACCCGCGCACCATCGTCGGCGCGTCGGACGCCGGCGCCCACCTCGACATGATGTGCGGCGCGATCTACTCGACGTCGCTCGTCGGTCCGGCCGTGCGCGATCGCCACCTCCTGTCGCTCGAGGAGGCGGTGCGCCAGCTCACGTCCGTGCCCGCCGAGCTGTACGGCATCGTCGACCGGGGAGTCGTGCGGCCGGGCGCGTGGGCCGACGTGGTCGTGTTCGACCCCGACGCCGTCGGCTACGGGCCCGAGCGAACGCGCCACGACCTGCCCGGCGGCGCGCCCCGCCTGTACGCCGACGCCGTCGGTGTCGAGCACGTCCTGGTCAACGGCGTCGAGATCGTGACGGGTGGCGCCGCGACCGGCGCGGTGCCGGGCAAAGTGCTCAAGTCCGGCACCGACACGCACACGGTCCTTCCCGGACGGAAGGGGTAGAGAAGGAGCGCAACCGGTCGGGGTCGAACTTTCGTTCCGGGGCGGGTCGACGCACATCCCTCAGGCGCGAGAGGCAGGCCGGCAATGCGATCCCGGAACCGACGTTGGCTCCCCCTGTTGGTGGCGGTGACCGGAGCGGTCGCGCTCCTCGTCCCGCTCGCGGGCGCGTCCTCGGCGAAGACGCCGACGCGGGTGAACACGTGGGCGCCGGCGGGCACCGCGTCGGTCCACCCGGGTGTCATGACCAACAGCCCGAGCGGTCAGTGCACGGCGAACTTCGTGTACACCGACAGCGCCGGGAACACGTACCTCGGCCAGGCCGCGCACTGCACGTCGACCGGCGGGCAGACCGACACGAACGGCTGCGAGGCGGACTCGCTGCCGAACGGGACGCTCGTCGAGATCGACGGCGCCGCCCATCCGGGCGTCATGGTCTACAACTCGTGGAACGCGATGAAGGCGGCCGGTGAGACGAACCCGGACGTGTGTCAGTACAACGACCTCGCGCTGTTGAGGCTCGACCCCGCCGACGTCGCGAACACCAATCCGTCGATCCCGTTCTGGGGTGGGCCCAACGGGGTCAACACCGCCGGGACGGTCGCCGGCGACAAGGTGTACTCGTACGGCAACTCGTCGTTGCGGTTCGGGGTCACGCAGCTGTCGCCGAAGTCGGGCACGAGCCTCGGCACCGACGCCAACGGGTGGGACCACACGGTCTACACGGCGACGCCCGGCATCCCCGGTGACTCGGGCAGCGCGTTCCTCGACGCGCAGGGCCGCGCACTCGGCATCCTGTCGACGCTGCAGGTCGCGCCGATGCCTGGCGGCAACGGCGTCGGCGACGTCTCCCGCGAGGTCGCGTACGCCGCGGCCCACGGCATCAGCGGGCTGCAGATCACCAACGGCACCGTCGCCTTCTCCGGCGGGACATCGGTGCTCGGCCTGATCAAGCTCCCGCTGTAACGCAGAACCGTCCGCTTCTTGTCACGCCCCGCCACAACTGTTGTGGGCAGGCGTGACGAGAATGCGGAAGTTCATGGCACCAGTACCGCCTTCCCCGTGATCCCGCGGTCGAGGAGCGCGGCGAGGACCTCGGGCGCGTCCTCGAGCGGGTAACGGTGTGGCGCCGGCGGATGCAACCGCCCGTCGGCGACCATCGCCAGCGCCTCGTCGAGCAGGGCGCGCTGACCGGCCGGGTCACGCCCCGTCCACGCGCCCCAGTCCACGCCGAGGATCGTGCGGTTGTGCAGGAGCACGAGGTTGAGCGGCAGCGCGGGGATGCCGGCGGTGAACCCGATGACGACGTGACGCCCGAACGGTCCGGTCGCCCGCAGCGCGGCCTCGGCCGCCTCGCCGCCGACCGGGTCGAACACGACGTCGACGCCGCCCTTGCCGCTGAGCTCGCGCGCGCGTGTCTTGAGGTCCTCGGTCGTGTAGTCGACCGTGGCCTCGGCACCCATCCGCATCGCCGCGTCGCGCTTGTCCGCCGAGGACGCCGCCGCGATGACGCGCGCACCGAGGGCGGTCGCGACGTCGATGGCGGCGAGGCCGACACCGCCACCGGCGCCGAGCACGAGCACGACGTCGCCGTCACCGACGGTCGTCCGCCGCGTGAGCGCGAAGAACGCGGTGCAGTACGACTGGATGAACGCCGCGGCGGCGTCGAGCTCCATCGCGTCGGGTACGCGTGACAGCGACAGCGCGTTGAGCACGACGTGCGACGCGAACCCGCCGAGCCCGCACATCGTCAGCACGCGGTCGCCGAGCGCCCAGCCGTCCACGCCGTCGCCGAGCGCCACGACGACGCCGGCGACCTCGCTGCCGGGCGTGAACGGGGTCGGCGGCTTGATCTGGTAGCGCCCCTGCACGAACAGCGCGTCGACGTAGTTCACGCCCGCGGCGGCCACCTCGACGACGACCTGACCGGGTCCGGGGGACAGCTCGTCGTCGCTCTTCTCGACGGCGAGACGGTCGAGCGGACCGATGTCATGGCAGACGACGCGGCGCATCGGGGAAGTATGGCCACCCATGGGGGGACTGCGAGAGGTCGACGTGCCGAGGCTGCCGCTCGACCGGCTGCGGGACGTGATCGGAGACGGCCGCTACGACGCGCTCGTCGCCGCCGGCGACGGGATGCGGGACCGGCTCGCCGGTCGCACGGTCTGGAACGTGAACTCGACGGCGAGCGGCGGCGGAGTCGCCGAGATGCTGCGGGTGCTCGTCGGGTACGGCGCCGGGATCGGCATCGACGTCCGCTGGCTCGTGATCGACGGCGACGCGCCGTTCTTCGAGATCACGAAGCGTCTGCACAACCGCATCCACGGCAGCGCCGGTGACGACGGCGCGCTGGGCGAGGCCGAGGCCGCGCACTACGACGCGGTGGCGGCGCGCAACGCCACGCCGCTGCTCGAACAGGTGCGGGCCGGCGACGTCGTCCTGCTCCACGATCCGCAGACCGCCGGTCTCGTCGCCCCGCTCGAGGCCGCCGACGCGCACGTCGTGTGGCGCTGCCACATCGGTGCCGACGCGCCGAACTCGTGGACGCAAGAGGCGTGGCGGTTCCTCGAGCCGTTCGTGTCGCCCGCGGCGGCGCTCGTGTTCTCGCGCCGCGCGCACGTGCCCGACTGGGCACAGCGCTCGGCCCGTCGAGTGACCGTCATCCCGCCGTCGATCGACCCGCTCTCACCCAAGAACGCGCCGCTCGACGACGACGCGATCCGGCGGGTCGTCGCGCGGTGCGATCTCCCCGAGGACGACGGCGTGCCGCTCGTCGTACAGGTGTCGCGCTGGGACCGCTTGAAGGACATGCGCGGCGTGATGGTCGGCTTCGCGTCGCAGGTCGTCGACGCGGTGCCGGAGGCCCACCTCGCGCTCGTCGGCCCGGCGGTCGACGGTGTCGGTGACGACCCCGAGGGCGCCGAGGTCCTCCACGAGTGCACCGCCGCGTGGGAGTCGCTCCCGCCGGACGCCCGGCAGCGGGTCCACCTCGTCACTCTGCCGATGGACGACGTCGAGGAGAACGCCCGCATGGTGAACGCGCTGCAGCGGCGGGCGACGATCGTCGCCCAGAAGTCGCTCGCCGAGGGCTTCGGGCTCACGGTGGCCGAGGGCATGTGGAAGGGGAACCCGGTCGTGGCGTCGGCGGTCGGCGGCATCGTCGACCAGGTCGTCGACGGGACCGGGGTGCTGCTCGACGACCCGAGTGACCTCGACGTGTTCGGTGAGGCGCTGGTCAAGCTGCTGCACGACCCGGACGGAATGGCGGCGATGGGACGCCGGGCGCGCGAGCACGTCCTCGCCGAGTTCGCCGGCGACCGCCATCTGCTGCGGTGGGGCGCGCTGCTGGACGAGGTCGCCTCGTAGCGAACGGGTACGTTCGTAGGCGATGACCTCGCCGCGGGAGGAGTGGGAGCGCCAGTACGCAGCGTCCCCGCTGCGCGACGCCGACTTCGAGACGATGTCGGGCATCCCGCTCGACGCGGTCTACGGCCCCGACGACGGCGAGTTCCCCGGGCAGTTCCCGTACACGCGTGGCCCGTACGCGTCGATGTACCGGTCGAAGCCGTGGACGATGCGGATGTTCGCCGGCTTCGGCACACCCGAGGACACCAACACGCGGTTCAAGGAGATCCTGCGCTCGGGCGGGACGGGTCTGTCGACGGCGTTCGACCTTCCGACGCTGATGGGCCGCGACTCCGACGATCCCCGCTCGCGCGGTGAGGTCGGGAAGGCGGGCGTCGCGGTCGACACGCTCGCCGACTTCGAGGACCTGTTCGCCGACATCGACCTCGCTCAGGTGACGACGTCGATGACGATCAACTCGCCGGCCGCGATCGCGATGGCGATGTACGTGGCGACGGCGGAGAAGAACGGCGTCGCCCGTTCGCAGCTCGGCGGGACGCTGCAGAACGACATCCTGAAGGAGTACCAGGCGCAGAAGGAGTTCGTCTTCCCGCCGCGCCCGTCGATGCGGCTGGTGACCGACGTGATCCGGTTCTGCGCGGCGGAGATGCCACGATGGCACCCGGTGTCGGTGTCCGGCTACCACATCCGCGAGGCGGGGTCGACGGCCGTGCAGGAGCTGGCGTTCACGCTCGCCAACGGGTTCGCCTACGTCGAAGCGGCCGTGCGCGCCGGGTTGGGCGTCGACGAGTTCGCGCCCCGGCTGTCGTTCTTCTTCAACGCCCACATCGACGTCTTCGAGGAGATCGCCAAGTACCGCGCCGCCCGCCGCATCTGGGCGCGCTGGATGCGCGACCGCTTCGGCGCCCGGGAGCCGCGCTCGCAGATGCTGCGCTTCCACGCCCAGACCGGCGGCTCGACGCTGACGGCGCAGCAGCCCGAGGTGAACGTCGTGCGCGTCGCGGTGCAGGCGCTCGCGCTGCCGACGGAGCACAGCGCGACGATCGCGCTTCGCACCCAGCAGATCCTGGCCGCCGAGGCAGGCGCGCTCGACACGGCCGACCCGCTGGCGGGCAGCTACTACGTGGAGGCGCTCACCGACG
>DASSOZ010000222.1:0-26427 GCA_035700105.1 Acidimicrobiales bacterium | reverse complement strand
CGCGTCCAGCGCGGCACCGCGCATGCCCTCGTCCAGGTCGTCGTAGCGGACCAGCGTGTCCGCGAAACCATTGATGACGGTCAGTGGCGTCTTCAGCTCGTGCGAGGCGGTGGCGAGGAACAGCGTCTTCGCCTCCTCGGCCTCCTTCAGCCGGGTGATGTCGCGCAGCGAGTGCACGACCTCGACGTCGTTGCCGTCCCCGACGCGTGCGACGCTGACGAGCAGAGGCTGGCGTCCGCCGTCGGGCGCGGGGCGCCACGCCTCGACGCCGTCGTCGCGAACGCCGCCGTCGTCGTCGGACACCAGCGGGCAACCGTGTGAGCAGTCGAGTCGCCGCTCGCCGACGTGCAACGCGAGGACGTCGTGGCACGCCGGATGCGTCGCCGTCTCGAGTGGTGCGTGCACGAGCCGCGCCGCGGCCGCGTTCGCCTCGACGATCACGCCGCGGCCGTCGCAGAAGACGATCGCATCGGCGACCTTGTCGAGCACCGCGGCGGACTTGCCCGCGAGGCGGGACGACACGACCTCGCTGCGTCGCTGTACGACGGCGGCGCGCTCGAGGACGGCGACCATGGCGGCGACGACGAGGGCGAGCACGCCGAGCAGCAGCGGGTCGACGCTCGCGTCGCCGTTCACCGTGCCGGCCACGACCGGCAGCGCGATCGCGGCGAGCGCGACCGGCAGGGACAGCCGGAGTCCACCGGCCCACGCCGAACCGACGACCTCGAGGGCGTACACGAGCGCGGCGACGTCGCCCTTCGTCGGCAGCAGCAGCGTCCCGGCGAACACGATCCCGAGATCGCCGATCGCGGCGACCGACGGCAGCCAGGAGGGCGCCCGCCCCGTCGCGGCGAGGGCCACGCCCGCCGACCACGGCACCCACAGGAGCCCGGCGAGGACCTGCAGGCCGACGCGGTGGGCCGTCGTCGGCGGCAGCAGGCAGGCGGCGATCGCCGCACCGGTCGCCGCGAGCGCGCGGATCCATGCCACGATCCGCACACGGCCGACGACGACGTCGGTGGTCATCGCGACCATTTGCGGAGCAAATCATCACGACCGCATCGACAACCATGGCTCGATCGGGCCATTCGTCCGCCATCCGCGGCGTGTGCGCCCTGCTCGTGGCCCTCACCTGCGCCTGCTCGAGCGGCGCCGGGAGCGACGACGACACCAGCGCCCGGCGCGCGACCGTCCGGATCGTGAGCCAGAACCTGCTGCACGGCATCGCCTGCGCGCCGGACTCGGACCGGTGCGACCTCCCGGCGCGCGTCGAGCTGTTCGCCGGTCAGGTCGGGCGCGCCGGTTGCCCCGACGTCGTGGCGGTCCAGGAGGCCAACGACCGGACGGTGG
Source organism: Acidimicrobiales bacterium (assembly GCA_035700105.1). Lineage (GTDB taxonomy): Bacteria > Actinomycetota > Acidimicrobiia > Acidimicrobiales > DASSOZ01 > DASSOZ01. The sequence continues at coordinate 25,077 of DASSOZ010000222.1, read as the reverse complement.
AACTTCTCCGGCCATCGATCGCCGGCGTCTGCAACGGGCGCTACCGCGTCGTGTGGGACGACGACGCCGGACTCGACCGCGAGCTGGTGCTGACCACCAGGCCCGTGCTGGGGGTCGAGCGCGTGCGCCTCGCCGGCCCACTGCGCACCGCGTTGCACCTGCGCATCGCCGCGACCGTCGGCGTGGTCGACGTCGTGACGACCCATCTCGCCAGCAGCAGCGACGACCGCCCGTGCGACGGCGCGTCGTGCCCGGCGCCGTGCCACGCCAACGACACGCTGCAGACGTGCCAGGCGCGCGAGGTCGCGGCGTTCGCCCGCCGCGTCGGCGCACCCGACGGCGTCACGTTGGTGGCCGGCGACTTCAACGCCGAGGCCCGAGAGACGACGATCGAGGCCGTGCGGGCCGCCGGCTTCACGGACACCCATCTCGCCGCCGGCAACGAGGAGTGTGACCGCTCGACGGGTGCGGAGTGCACGAGCGGCCGTGTCGACGACGCGCTCACCGACCTGCGCGACGCGGGCAGTCGCCAGACGGAGCGCATCGACTACGTCTTCAGCCGCGCCCGCGGCGGCCGGGAGTGCCGCATCGTCGCGCCGACGGGTCTGTTCAACGCTCGTGCCGACGGCCGCGGCCGCGACGGCATCGTGTTCCCTGCCGACCACACCGGCGTGCAGGCAACGTTGCAGTGCTCCACGACCGCGGCGCAACGCGACGCCGCCACGAGGCAGACCCTGCCGGCGACCACGACGACGCTCCCCCCGACCGGCGGCGGCGCGAACGACGCCGACGTCGCCGCGATCACGGATGCGTTCCGCGCCGTGTTCGACGGTGACGTCACCGACGTCGACCGCAAGCTCGCGTCGCTCGAGGACGGCGAGCTGCTGCGCGCGTCCTTCGTCGAGAGCTACGAGAAGACGAGGGCGGTCGCGTCACGGGTACGGGTGCGGCTCGACGAGGTCCGGCTCCTCGGCGCCGACCGCGCCGACGTCGTCTACACGCTGCTCCTCGACGGCAACGCCGTGCTCGACCACCTCCCCGGCGCCGCGGTGCGCGCGGGCGCCCGGTGGCTCGTGACGAGGCGGACGTACTGCGAGGTCGCCACCCAGGGCCAGACGGCGATCCCCGAGCCGTGCCGCTCGCGATGAGGACGGCCGCGATCCAGTGACCTGAGTCAGACAAGCGCTGATTTCGCGGCTCAGGTCAAGGTCATCCACGCGGGTCGCCAGCATCGAACGTGCCTCCGGAGAGCGGGAGTACCGCTCGGAAGGGGGACGAGGGCGTGCGACGTCCGTCTCGAACCACCATCGGGCTCCTCGCAGCATCGGCGCTGGCGATCACGCTGGCGGCGGCACCGATGCTGTCGCAGGGAGCCGACCACCTGGACGCACCGGGGCTGTCGTCGCCGGCGAACCGGCCCGACGCCGACATCAACGACGTCTTCGTGTTCAACGGCACGGACTTCGGCCGGACCGTCCTCGCCATGACCACCCACCCGGGTGTCGGTGCGATTGCGACACCGGTGTACGCCACCGACGTCCGCTACAAGCTCAACGTCGATCGCACCGGTGACGCGATCGAGGACCTGGCGTACGTGTTCGACTTCGCGCCACTGCGGAGCAACGGCACCCAGACCTACACCGTGACGCGCTACACGGGCTTCGCCGCGCAGAACCCCCGCGGGGGGACCGTGGTGGCGCGCGGCACCACCGGCGTACCGGCGACGAGCGGGTCGACGCGGACGTTCGCGGGCCTGCGGTCCGACCCGTTCTTCTTCGACCTCGACGCGTTCCGCCAGGCCGTCCTGGGGCAGGACCGCGGTCGCAAGGGCTTCTGCGACCAGGCGGGCGGGGCCGGGATCGACTTCTTCGGGCTGCTGAACACGAACGCCGTCGTCGTCGAGGTACCCGACGGCGCCCTCGGCGGGAAGATCGGCGTCTGGGGCACCACGATCCGGCGGTCGGACTTCCACACGATCGACCGCATGGGCCGTCCGGCGATCAACACCGTCTTCAACAGTGGTGAGGACAAGAACGCGTTCAACGCCGGACAACCCCGCGACGACCGGGCACGGTTCGGCGCCAACGTCAAGTCGGTGCTGGCGAAGTTCTCGGCGCTCGACAAGGAAGGTCCGTACACCGGCGCCCAGCTCGACACGCTCGCCGGCGTCCTGCTCCCCGACGTCATCACCTACGACACGGCCACGCAGGCGAACGGCCCGCTCAACGGCCGTTGGCTGGCCGATGACGTCATCGACGCCGAGCTCAACATCGTGACCGGCGGGTTCGCCTTCCCTGGCCGTGACGGGACCGGCGCCATCGGCGGCGACTGCGTGGGCCAGCACGCCGACCTCACCCAGACGTTCCCGTACCTCGGCGCGTACCACCGGTAGCGGGCCGAGATGCGCAGGAGGTGGCTGGCGGTGGCCGTGGCGGTCGGGACGGCTGGTGTCGTCGCCGCGAGCTACCTCGGATGGACGGACGGGCGCGCCCCTCGCGGGCGCGCCCACCGGACCGGCGACGGTGCCGTCATCGCCGCGCTCCCGACCGACAGGGCGGAGGTCGACCGCCTCATCCGCGGGTTCGAGGCGCAGGTTCGCGTCGCACCGAACGTCGCCGCCTTCGACTTCCTCGGCGACCTGTACCTGACGCGCGGCCGGCTCACGGGTGACCTCACCGCGTACACGCAGGCGGCGGCCGCCGCCGAGCGGGCGCTCGCGATAGCGCCGCGTCACGAGGACGCACGTGCCGTCCTTGCTCGCACGAGCCTCGCACTGCACGACTTCAGCCGCGCACGGACGCTCGCCAGCGAGATCGTCGGCGACGACCCCTCGCGCCTCGACCTCGTCGCCGTCGGCGGTGACGCGTCGCTCGAGCTCGGCGACGTCGACGCCGCCCGGGTCGCGCTCGAGGCGGTCGCGTCGCGCGCGCCCGGCGCAGCATCGGTGACGGCGCGGCTGGCGCGGCTCGCGTACGTCACCGGCGACGCCGCGCAGGCCGCCGCCCTCGCCGCGCGCGCCGAGACGGAGGCAGCATCGACGGGGGCGACGGGCTCGGTCCTCTCGTTCTATCCGGCGTTGCGCGGTTCGTTCGCGTTCGCCGTCGGGCGCTACGACGAGGCGTCGGCGTGCTACGAGCGTGCGCTGCGGCTGGCGCCGGGCGACCGCGTCGCGCTCGCCGGGATGGCGCGGGTGCGCGCCGCGCAGGGGCGTACGGACGACGCGATCTCGCTGTACGAGCGCGCGGCCGCGCTCGTTCCGGAGCCGGCCACGATGGCGGCGCTCGGCGACCTGTACCGGATCGCCGGACGCGACGCCGACGCGCGAGCGGCGTTCGCCACGGTCGAGGCGGTCGGTCGGTTGCAGCCGGCGTACGGCCGCGCGGTCGCGAACTACCTCTCCGACCACCGCCGCCACGTCGGCGACGCCGTCGACCGGGCGCTCGCCGAGCTTCGAGCCGGTCGCCACGACGTGTTCGGACACGACGCCGCCGCCTGGGCGTTGCTCGCCGCCGGCCGGGTGGACGACGCGGTCGCCGAGGCGCGCCGCGCGCTTCGCTACGACACGCCCGACCCGCTGCTGCGGTACCACGCGGGGATGGTGTTCGCCGCCGCCGGTGACCGCCGCGCCGCGACCCGCCTGCTGCGGTCGGCGCTCGCGCTCAGCCCCCACTTCGATCCGGTGCAGGCACCCCGGGCGCGCGCCGAGCTCCGCCGGCTCGAGAAGGGCGAGGCGTGATGCGGCACCGCCCGTTCCTCCTCGCCGCGGCGTCGGCCGTCGCGGGACTCGTCGCGCTGTGGCCGGCCGCGCCGGCGTCCGCTCACCCGCTCGGCAACTTCACCGTGAACCACTACGCCGAGCTCACCATCGGCGCCGAGGCCGTCGACATCGACTACGTCGTCGACCGCGCCGAGCTCCCGTCGGTGCAGGTGGACGACGCGTTCGAGCGCGGGCGGCGCGCGTGGGCCGCATCGCAGTGTGACGGGTACCGACGTGCCGTCGCATTGACGGTCGACGGACACGACGTGGCCGTGCGCGCCGTGTCGAGCTCGGCGACCTCGGCGCCCGGCGCCGCCGATCTTCCGACGATCCGCGTGGAGTGCCGGTGGCACGCCGCCGTCCCTGCTCCGGGCGCGTCGATCCGATGGCGCGACCGCAACGACGCCGAGCGGGTCGGCTGGCACGAGGTCACTGCCGTCGGCAGCGGCGTCGTGCTCGCCCGCTCGGACGTCCCTGCGGCCAGCGTGAGCAAGCGGCTGACGTCGTATCCGACGGATCGCCTGTCGTCACCTCTCGATGTGCGCGCCGCCAGCATCCGCGTGTCACGCATCGCCGCCGCCGGCGCCGCGACATCCGCGGCGTCGCCGCCGGCCGGGGCGCCACGCCGCCCTGCGCTGCCGCTCGCGCCCGGCCGGCTCGCCGACCGGCTGACGGGTCTGGTCGGCCGGGACCACCTCACGGTGCCGTTCCTCGCGGTCGCGATGCTCCTCGCGATCCTGCTCGGCGGCGCCCACGCGGTCGCGCCGGGCCACGGCAAGACCGTGATCGCGGCGTACCTCGTCGGCGAACGCGGCGGCGTCCGTCACGCGGTCGTGCTCGGCGCCGCGGTCGCGATCTCCCACACGGCGGGCGTCGCCGCGCTGGGACTCGTGCTCACCGCGTCTCGTGCCTTCGCGCCGGAACGGCTCTATCCGTGGCTCACGTTGGCGAGCGGCGCGCTGTTCGCCCTCATGGGCCTCGGGCTCCTGCGGCGATCACTGCGCGAGCGCGCCCACACGCACGCGCACGCGCACGGGCATCACCACCACCACGACCACCACGACCATGGGGAGACCGACGACGGCGCCCTCGGCGTGCGCCGTCTCGTCGCGCTGGGCCTCGCCGGTGGGATCGTGCCCACGCCCACGGCGCTCGTCGTCCTCCTGGGTGGCATCGCGCTGGGACGGTGGTGGCTCGGGCTCGTGCTCGTCGCGCTGTTCGGGCTCGGCATGGCGCTCGTCCTCACGGCCGCAGGCGTCGTCCTCGCCCGCCTCCGCGAGCGGCTCGAACGCTGGTCACGCCTGGCGCGGTGGTCGTCGGGCGCGGTGCCGCTCACCACGGCGGCGGCCGTCGTCGTGGGCGGCCTGGCCGTCGCGCTGCGGGGCGCGGTGGCGCTTTGACGCACCGTTACGATCCGCCGCATGCCGATCACCGATCGCATCACGCTGGACGTCGAGGGCGCGATCGCGACGATCACGAACCGGAACCCGGACAAGCACAACGCGTTCGACGACGACATGGACGCGCAGCTGTGGGAGTTCCTCGACGAGCTCAAGCGCCGCCCGGAAGTGCGGGCCGTGATCTGGCGGGGTGAGGGCAGGTCCTGGTCGTCAGGGCGCGACGTCGGCGCGATCGGGACGAACAAGACCGACCTCACACACCACCAGCTGATGACACGTGGCGTCCGCGGCATCCAGAAGCTGTGGGATCTCGACGCCGTGTTCCTCGTGGCCTGCAAGGGTTGGGTGATGGGCGGGTCGTTCCAGCGGGCGCTGCTGTGCGACATCCGCGTGGCCGCGGAAGGAACCCGCTTCCGGCTTCCGGAGGTGACGCACGGCGTGATCCCCGACACGGGCGGCGTGAGCGTGCTGCACGCGATGTGCGGCGCCGGGGTCGTGAGCGACCTCGTCCTCACCGGGCGAGTCATGTCGGCCGAGGAGGCGCTCTCGCACGGTGTCGTCAGCCGCATCGTCGCCGAGGAGGAGCTCGACGACACCGTCCGGGTGATGGCTGAACAGATCGCGTCTGCGCCGGCGATCACGGTGAAGATGGCCCGCACGGTGATCCGCCACCTCTCGCTCCCGGCGATCCGTGCGTCGATGGAGGACGAGCTCGTCTTCCAGACGTTCGTCAACAAGAGCGACGACTTCGCCGAGTTCAGGGCGGCGCGGGCCGAGGACCGTGCGCCCGTGTACAAGGGCAGCTGATGGCCGGGCTGCCACCGCCGCCGCCCGCCGGCGAGACCGCGCTGAAGCCGGGCACCTTCGACAACGTCACCGTCGTCGTCACCGGCGGCGGCACCGGCCTCGGCAAGGCCATCGCCTCCGAGTTCGCCCGGCTCGGCGCGTCGATCGTCATCACGAGCCGCAAGGACGAACACCTCGAGGCGGGACGCGAGGCGATGGCCGCGCTCGGCGCCGACGTGCTGACCGTCGCCTGCGACATCCGCGACCCAGAGTCGATCGCGTCGATGTTCGACGCCGCCGAGTCGCGCTTCGGAACGCCCGGCGTGCTCGTCAACAACGCCGCCGCCAACTTCCCCGTGCCGGCCGAGGACATGTCGCCCAACGCGTGGCGCACCGTCGTGGACATCACGCTCAACGGCACGTTCTTCGTCAGCCGCGAGTTCGCGCGCCGTCACCTCGCGGCCGGAACGCCGGCGTCGATCGTGAACGTGGGTGCGTCGTACGCGTGGACGGGCGGACCCGGGTTCGCGCACAGCGCGGCGGCGAAGGCCGGCGTGAAGAACCTCACCGAGACCCTTGCCGTCGAATGGGGCCCCTACGGGATCCAGGTCAACGGCCTCGTGCCCGGCCTCTTCCCACACGAGGACATGACGGCCGACATCCAGGGGAACCTCGCCCGCACGTCGGACAAGGACGTGTGCCAGCCGGCGCTGCGCGTCGGTCAGCGCCAGGAGCTGGGGTGGGCGGCGACGTTCCTCGCCTCCCCGTACGCCCGGTTCGTGTCCGGGCACACGCTCGTCGTCGACGGCGCCAACTGGCAGCGGCGGCTGCTGACGAACCCGCCGGTCGTGACCGTGCGCGAACAGATGGGTAGGGGCCCCTTCCAGCTGTGATCCACGTCGAGGCTGCGTTTCCGTGCGAACCGACGACCGCTCGCCGCGCGCGCGACGTCGTGGCCGGCGCGCTGCGCCAGTGGGGCCTCGACGACTGTGTCGACGACGCGCAGCTCGTGACGACCGAGCTCGTGACGAACGTCGTCCTGCACGCGGCGACGCCACTCGGTCTACTCATGGCCCATGACGACGGCGAGCTCGTCGTCGAGGTGCGTGACGAGCTGCCCGTGGACTTTGGGCTCCCCGCACCGTCTCCGCCGACCGACGACGACCTGGCGTGGGTGTCGATGTCGGGTCGCGGCCTGGTGCTCGTCGCTGCGTGCGTCGACAGCTGGGGCATCGACGTCGACGCGACCGGCAAGACCGTGTGGACGTCGATGCGCACGTCGCCGAACGGACACGTGCGCCGCGCCCGCCCGTCCGCCGACCGGACGGGCGACGCCGGCGCGAGCGGGTTGACGCTCATCGACGTCCCGACCGAGGTCGTGCTCGCCAACGTCGCCAACCTCGACGACCGCGTTCGCGAGCTGTCGCTCCTCGACCGCGAGCGCGCGCCCCGAGCGCTCGTCGACCTCGCGGTGGCGTTCACGACCGCCAGCCGCGCCACCGCGCCGGAGCGCTTGCGGGGCCGGCGCGCCGCTCGCGCCGCGGCGGCGCGGGGCGAGGCGCGGTTCACCACGTTCGTGCCCGGCGACCCCGGCGCGCTCACCCGCCTCGAGCAGCTCGGCGCCGCGCTGGCGGCACTCGACGCCTTCGCCCGCGCCGGCGACCTGCTCGTTCCGCCGGCGTCGGCCGAGGTCGTCCGCTTCCGCGAGTGGGTGCCGGCCGAGGCCGCCCGCCAACTCGCCGGCGCGCCACCCCGCCCCTATCCGGGCTGACCCCGTGTTCGCCATCCTCCAACACACTCGCGCTTTCGCGCCCGAATCGGCCCTCGGAACGCGGGTTTGTTGGAGGATGCGCGTTCGTCGCGACTACTGCTCGGCGTAGAGCTGGGCGGGGGCCTTGCCGGAGTCGTGGTCGGCAAACGTCCAGTCGGGCTGCTTGCGGGCGTGCTCGTCGTCGAGGACGACCTCGCCGTCGGCGGTGATGTCGACGATGGGCGCGATGAGCACCGGCGTGACCGGGTCGAGCGCCGGGTCGAGCCGCCGCCGCAGGACGTCGGGGTAGAGGCGCAGCACGCTGTCCATCACGGCCTGGTGCTGGCGGGCCAACGAGCACCGGGCCTCGTCGGCGACGGTCGCCGTGCGACTGACGATCTCGTCGAGGTCGTGCTCGTCGGCGGTGCCGGCGCACAGCTTGGCGAGTCCGAGCGAGATCGTGACGCCGTCGTCCTTGCACGGCGTGCACTGGCCGCACGACTCGACGCCGAGGAAGCGCGACACCCCGGCGGCGACCGCAGCCGGGTCGGTGGCGTCGTCGAACACCATGAACCCCGCGGCGCCGAGGCCGCTACCGATGGCCGCCATGTCCTCGTACGTGGCGGGCGTGTCGAACGCCGCCGCCGGGATGAGCGCGCTCGCAACCCCCGAGAGGGCGAACGCGTAGTGGCGCTCGCGGCGGCGACCGCCGCCGACGGTGTCGATGATCTCGGCGAGCGGCGTGCCCATCGCGAACTCGGCCACGCCACCGCGCACCGTCGCACCGCTCACGGTGCAGACGATCGTGCCCGGCGATTCGTCGGTGCCGACCGAACGGAACGCGGCGGGTCCGTCGGCGAGGACGAGCGGGATGTTCGCCATCGTCTCGACGTTGTTCGCCAGCGTCGGCGGCGCACCGCGATGATCGCGCTGCGCCATCTGCGAGCCCGCCGCCTCGTCCGGTTCGACGCCGATCTCGTCGACGCCACGTCGGAACGGGGGCGCGACACGGGGGAACGGAGGCCGCCCGTCGAGCACCTCGAGCAGCGCGGTCTCCTCGCCGAAGAGGTACTCGCTCGGGCCGGTGGCGACACCGAGCGCGACACCTTCGGCCCACCCCGCGGCCTCGATCTCGGAGATCGCCTGCGCCAGCCGTGCCCGCTCGGCCGTGAACGACGACTTCACCGCGACGACGACGCGATCGGCGCCGACCGCCATCGCCGCGATCAGCGCACCCTCGATCACCGCGTACGGGTTGCGACGAAGCAGCGTCCGGTCCTTGAAGGAGCCGGGCTCGCCCTCGGCGCCGTTGACCACGACCGTCGCCGGCAGCGCCGCGCTCGAGTAACCGGCGACGGTGCGCCACTTCGTCCCCGTGGGAAAGCCGGCGCCGCCGCGCCCGCGCAGGCCGGACGCCTCGACGTCCTCGATGATCGCGGCCGGGCCCAGCCGCCGGGCCGCCTCCAGGCCGCGGCAGCCGCCGGCGGCCTTGTACGCGTCGAGTGAGTCGACGGGATCGGCGGGGAGGACGCGGGAGACGATCGCCATGGTCGCCCTCGTACCCGGTCGCCGGGCGTGCTACTTCGCCGCTCGCCACATCGGTTCGGGCGCGCCGATGCGGGCGAGCGCGGAGGCGACGACGCCGAAGCGGTGATCGAACGCCTGCCACGCGGCGCGCGCCTCGTCGATCTCTGCTCGCGTGCGGGCGACGAAGTTCCACCACATCAGGATCTCGTCGTCGAACGGCACGCCACCGAGGAGGACGAGGCGGGCCGCGGCCCCGTCGGCGGTGCGGACGTCGACCTCTTCGCGTCCGGAGCCCAGATATGCGAGGTGCCCGGGCGTCACCGTGGTGCCCTCGACGTCGACGGCACCGTCGAGCACGACGACGGCGTACTCGTAGTCGGCACGCAGCGGAAGCGCGCACGGCCCGCGGAGGGCGACGTCGACGCCGGTGTGCTCGCTGTCGCGCCGTGCCGGCGACTCCGCGCCGGCGAAGTCGCCCACGAACACCGTCGCGTCGCCGTGACGCCCGAGCTCAACGCGGGGTAGCTCGGCGTGGTGCTCGAACGCCGGGCGGCCGTTGCGCGTCGCGTCGGGCTGCGCGACCCACAGCTGGATGCCGTGCAGCTCGCCGGCGTAGCGGCCGGTCGCCTCCTCGGAGTGGGCGACGCCGATGCCGGCCGTCATCAGGTTGAGCTGCCCGGCGCGGATCACCTGCTCGGACCCGAGGCTGTCACGGTGGAGGATCTCGCCGGCGGCGAGCCACGTCACCGTCTGCAGACCGATGTGCGGGTGCGGGCCGATGTCGACGCCGCGATCGGCGGTCACGTCGGCCGGGCCCATGTGGTCGGCGAAGCACCACGCGCCGACGGTGCGACGGGCGCGGCGGGGGAGCGCCCGCCGGACCGACAGCTGGCCGACCTCGCTCGTCCGGCTCTCGAGCACTTCGACGACCCGGCGCTCGCACTCGCCGTGCTCGGGTACCGGCGGCGCGTCCGCGGGCGTGACCGGACCGCTCATGTCCGCCGACGCTACCGACGGCCCGGCCGGTACGCTGACCGACGATCATGCGATCCGCCGCGCCGGTCCGGCGCCTCGTGTCGGTCCTCGCCGTCCTCGTCGCGGCCGCCGGTTTCGGCGTCGCCGCAATCACCATCGAGGCTCCCGGCCCGCCGTCGCCGGCACCTGACGCGTCGACCTCGGCGGTCGAGCTGCGCGCCGGCAAGGTCGTCCCCGCCGTCGTGCGGGTGAAGATCGAGTCGTCCGTCGACCACGCGGCCGACTCCTCACGACGACTGTTGCTGCGTGCAGTTCCGCTCGCCGCTGTCCTCGCCTTGCTCGCCGGCGTCGGCGGTGGCCGTCGCTGCCGCACTGCGCTCCCGAAGCGCGTACCGCACGCCGCCTCGCTGCGACGCGTCGACGGGCCGACGCGCGCGCCCCCGTCCCTCCTCTCGACCCCCGCGTAGCCCACTACCGGATGCCGCCCGCGCCGCGGGCTGCACGTGAGAGAGGAACCACATGTCCAACGCGCTCCGCTGGCGCGCGCTGCTCGTCGTCGGTGTCATCGCCGCGTCGGCGGTGCTCGTCGGCACCCGACCCGCCAAGCTCGGTCTCGACCTCGAGGGCGGCACCCAGATCGTCCTCGAAGCCGAGGACACCGATCGCGTGAAGGTCGACGGCGACGTCGCCTCGCGCACGGTCGAGGTCCTCCGCCGGCGCATCGACGCGATCGGCGTCACGGAGCCGACGCTGCAGCGCTCCGGTGACCGGCGCATCATCGTCGAGCTGCCCGGGGTCGCCGATCCCGACGAGGCGCTCAACGTGATCGGCCGCACCGCGCAACTCGCCTTCCACCCCGTCGAGGCCGCCCTGGCACCTGGGGCGGCAACGACGACAACCGAAACGGTCGGCGACGACGGCGCGCTCGTCCTCGACAGCGAGGACGGCGAACCGCTGCAGCTCGCCCCACCCGCCGTCACCGGCGATGCCGTCGGCACGGCGCGAGCATCGCTCTACAACGGCACCGGCCCCGCGTGGCAGGTCGAGATCGACTTCCGCGGCGCCGGCGGGCGCCAGTGGCAGCAGCTCACGGCCAAAGCCGCGTGCAAGGCGCCCGGCGACCCGCAGCGCCGCGTCGCCATTGTCCTGGACCGAGACGTCATCTCGAGTCCGCAGGTCGGCGCGACGGTCGAGTGCGACGAGGGCATCCCCGGCGGCACGACCGTCATCACCGGCGACTTCACCCAGCGCGAGGCGAAGGACCTGGCGCTGCTCGTCCGAGCCGGCGCGCTGCCGGTGCCCGTACACGTCGTCGAGCAACGCACGATCGGCCCGACGCTCGGTGACGCCGCGATCCGCGCGAGCGTCATCGCCGCGATCGCCGGCGCCGCGCTGACCGTCCTCTACATGATCCTGTACTACCGGCTCCTCGGTGTCCTCGCCGCCGTGGCGCTCGCCGTGTACGGCCTCGTGTCCTTCGCCGTCCTGCTCTTGCTCGACGCCACGCTCACGCTCCCGGGCATCGCGGGGTTCGTGCTCGCCGTCGGCATGGCCGTCGACGCCAACGTCCTCGTCTTCGAGCGCATCAAGGACGAGCACGCCGGCGGCACGCGCGTCCGCACCGCGGTGCGCAACGGTTTCAGGCGGGCGTGGACCGCGATCGTCGACTCGAACGCGACAACAGCGCTGGCGGCCGTTCTTCTGTTCTTCTACGCGTCGGGTGCGGTCCGCGGCTTTGGCATCACGTTGACGATCGGCGTGGCCGTGTCGATGTTCACCGCGCTCGTCGTCACTCGTCTGCTCATCGACGTGGCGCTGCGGTCGGACCGGATCGCCCGCAACCAGCGTCGCCTCGGCCTCGAGGTCGGCGGCGGTTTCCGGGCGTGGGTCGACGAGCACAAGCCGAACGTCGTGCGCCACTCGCGCCGGTGGCTCACGATGTCGCTCGTTGCGCTCGTGGTCGCCGGCGCCGGTATCGCCACGCGAGGGCTCGACTACGGGCTCGAGTTCTCCGGCGGCCGGCTGCTCGAGTACGAGACGGCTCGCGCACCTGACCTCACCCGCATCCGGTCCGGGCTCGCGGACGCGGGCTTCCCGCGCGCGGTCGTGCAGGCGTCGGGCGACGACAACGTGACCATCCGCACCGAGCAGCTCAGCGCCGCCGAAGTCGACCGCGTCGACGCCGCGGTCCGTGACGTGGCCGGCGACACCGAGGTCCTGCGCGACGAGTTCGTCGGGCCGACCATCGGTGACGAACTGCGACGAAAGGCGATCGTGGCTCTGGGTCTCGCGCTCACCGCGCAACTCGTGTATCTCGCCGTGCGCTTCCGGTGGACGTTCGGTGCGGCCGCCGTCGCGGCGATGTTCCACGACGTGGTGATCCTGCTCGGTGTGTTCGCGTGGCTCGGCAAGACGCTCGACGGTGTGTTCCTCGCCGCGCTGCTGACGGTGATCGGGTACTCGATCAACGACTCCGTCGTCGTCTTCGACCGCATCCGCGAGCTGCGACGGTCGCGGTCGCGAGAGCCGTTCGCCGACGTGGCCAACGACGCGTGCATCCAGACGGTGCCGCGGACCATCAACACCGGGTTGGGAGCGCTGTTCATCCTCGCTGCGCTGTACGTCTTCGGCGGGGACACGCTGACCGACTTCGCCCTGGCGTTGCTCGTCGGCATCCTCGTCGGCACGTGGTCGTCGGTGTTCACCGCGACGCCGCTCGCGGTGCTGTTGCACGGGGAGCGGCCTCCGCCGGGCAAGCTTGCGGCGTGATTGCGGCGCTCGCGCTCTACGCCGCCGTCGGCGCCGCGCTGGTCGCGTTCGGGGCGCGCCTCGGCCGGCGGGCGTTCGCGATCGGTGCGCTACCGCCGGCTGTGAGCACGGCGTGGGCGCTCGCACGGTTGGGCGGCGTCGTCGACGGGCGCGCCGTCACGGAGCACCTGACGTGGGTGGGCGGGCTCGACCTCGCCATCGACCTGCGTTTCGACGCGCTGGCGGCGACGATGACGCTGGTCGTCGCCGTGATCGGCGTGCTCGTCATGGCGTACTCGGCGTGGTACTTCCCGGCCACCGACGTCGACGTCGGCCGGCTCGCCGGGCTCCTGGTGCTGTTCGCCGGTGGCATGGTCGGTGTCGTCCAGGCCGACCACCTCCTCGCGCTCTACGGCTTCTGGGAGGTCACGACGGTCACGTCGTACCTGCTCATCGGGCACGAGTTCACCGACGGGCGCGCCCGTGCCGCCGCGCTCCACGCCCTCGTCGTGACGGGCGCCGGCGGGCTGGCGATGCTCGGCGGGTTCGTCCTGCTCGGGCACGCCGCCGGCACGTACCGCCTGAGCGCGCTGGTGTCGTCGCCCCCGCCGGTCGGCACGACGGTCACCGTCGCCGTCGTCCTGATCCTCGTCGGCGCGTTCACGAAGTCGGCGCAGTACCCGTTCCACGCGTGGCTGCCGGGCGCCATGGCGGCGCCGACGCCCGTCAGCGCGTACCTGCACTCGGCGACGATGGTGAAGGCCGGCGTCTACCTCGTCGCCCGGCTTGCGCCACTGTTCGCTGCCGGCAACTGGGTGTGGCGACCGGCGGTGCTCACCGTCGGGCTGACCACGCTCGTGCTCGGCGGGCTGCGTGCACTGCGTCAGCGCGACCTGAAGCTGCTGCTCGCATTCGGCACCGTCAGCCAGCTCGGGTTGATGATCGTGCTGTTCGGCGCCGGGACGCCGGCGACGACCGCCGCGGGGTGGACGCTGCTCGTTGCACACGCGCTGTTCAAGGCGGCGCTGTTCATGGTCGTCGGCGTCGTGGACCACGAGACCGGGACGCGGTCGCTCGGCCGCCTGCCCGTGATGCGGGGCGGCGCGTGGGACGCGGTGCGGGCGGTGTCGTTCGTGAGCGCGGCGTCGATGGCCGGCATCCCGCTGCTGATCGGCTTCGTCGCCAAGGAGGGCGCGTACGCCGCGCTGCACGACGCGTCGTTCACCGCCGCGTCGCTCGTCCTCGCGGTTGCCGTCGCCGGATCGATGCTGACGGTGGCGTACAGCGCCCGGTTCCACCTCGGTGCGTTCGTGTGGCATCGCCGAACCGGCGACGAGATCGCCGGCGCCGGCGTGCCCGCGGCACCGTTCGTCGCCCCCGCGGCGGTGCTCGCCCTCGCCACCGTCGTGTTCGGCCTGGTTCCCGGCGTGCTCGACCGGGTGGCGTCGGCGAGTTCGAGCACCCACATCCACCTCGCCGTCTGGCACGGCTGGAACACGCCGCTGCTGCTGTCGGCGGTGACGCTCGCCGGCGGCGCGCTCGTCGTCGCCTTCGACCACCGCGTCCAGCGCGTCCTCGCGGCCGGGCGCACCCTCCCGACCGGCGAGGACGCGTACGTCGCACTTCTCGAGCGGCTCGCCGCTGTGTCCCGCCGCGTCACGGGTGTCGTGCAGAGCGGATCGCTCCCGGTCTACGCCGGCGTCGTCCTCACGACGGCTGCTGTCCTGCCCGGGTTCGTGCTCGCCACCCGCGCCGACTGGCCGGGGTGGGGCGCCGTCTTCGACACCGCTGCGAACGTCCCCATTGCCGGGCTGCTGATCGTCGCCGCGTTCGGCGCGGCGATCGTTCGCCGCCGCTTCTCCGCCGCCGTCATCCTCGGTGCCGCCGGCTACGCCATGGCCGCGCTGTTCGTCGTCCACGGCGCCCCCGACCTCGCGCTCACGCAGGCGGCGATCGAGACGCTGTCGACGGTGCTGTTCGTCCTCGTGCTGCGGCGGTTGCCGGAGGGTTTCGAGCGGCAGTCGTCGCCCCGCCGGCGCGCGCTGCGCGTCGGGATCGCCGCGCTCGTCGGGTCGATGGTGTTCGTGTTCGCGCTCGTGGCCGCGGGGAGCCGGACGGCACCGCCCGTGTCAGGCGAGATGGTCGCCCGCTCGGTGCCCGACGGCGGCGGCCGGAACGTCGTGAACGTGATCCTCGTCGACTTCCGAGGCCTCGACACGATGGGCGAGATCACCGTGCTGGCGGCGGCGTCGATCGGCGCGGTCGCGCTGGCGCGCGCCGGACGCCGGCCCGGCGCGCCGCTGCCCGTCGACGGCGTCGACGACTCGGTGACGCGCATCGTGTTCGTCGACGTCTCGGCGCAGGTCGTCTTCTACGCCGTGCTGATGGGGTCGCTGTGGCTGCTGTTCGCCGGCCACAACCAGCCCGGCGGTGGGTTCGTCGGCGGGCTGCTCGCCGGCGCGGCCATCGCGCTTCGCTACATCGCCGGCGGCATGCGCGAGGTGCGGACGATGTCGCGCTTCCGCCCCTGGACCGTCCTCGGGGCGGGGCTGCTCGTCGCCGCGGCGACGGCGACGTTGCCGTTGCTGTCCGGCGACCCGGTGCTGAGCGTGGCGTCGACGACGTGGACGCTGCCGCTCGCCGGCGCGGTCAAGGTGAGCTCGGCGCTCGTCTTCGACATCGGCGTCTACCTCACCGTCGTCGGCATGGTCCTCATGGTGTTCGAGGCGTTCGGCGACGAACCGCGACCGGCTGCCGCGGTGACGCCGCGATGAGCGTCGTGCTCGCCTTCGCGGCCGCGGTGCTGTTTGCCGTCGGGACCTACCTCGTGCTCCAGCGGAAGCTGAGCCGCATCATCATCGGTCTCGGGCTGCTGACCCACGGGTCGAACGTCCTGCTGATCACCGCGGGCAACCGTGGCTCGCCGCCGATCGTCGGAAGTACGCCGGCGGGCGGCTTCAGCGACCCGCTGCCACAGGCCCTCGCGCTCACGTCGATCGTCATCACCTTCGCCGTGACCGCGCTCTTGCTCGCGCTCGCGTACCGCAGCTGGCAGCTCACGAACGACGACGAGGTCGAGGACGATGTCGGTGACCGCGCCGTGGCGCGCGGCCAGGAGGGTCCGCGCGTGGAGGACCGGCCGTGACGCGGGCGGTCGCCCTCCCTGTGCTGCTGCCGCTTGTCGGGGCCGCGCTGTCGATCCTGTTCGGTCGCTCGCGCCTCCTGCAGCGCGCCATCGGCATCGGCGTGCTCGTGGCGCTCACCGTCATCGCGGTCGTCTTGCTCGTCGACGTCGACCGCAACGGCGCGCTCGTGGCCCACGCCGGCGGCTGGCCCGCGCCGATGGGCATCGTGCTCGTCGCCGACCGGCTGTCGACGGTGATGCTC
Source organism: Acidimicrobiales bacterium (assembly GCA_035700105.1). Taxonomy (GTDB): domain Bacteria; phylum Actinomycetota; class Acidimicrobiia; order Acidimicrobiales; family DASSOZ01; genus DASSOZ01. The sequence goes on along the minus strand of DASSOZ010000222.1, from coordinate 8,747 downwards.
GTGGTGGCGTCGGCGATGCTGCTCGCCGTCCTCGTCTACGCCATCGGCGAGCCGGGCGCCGAGCGCAACCACGTCGGGTTCCAGTCGGTGTACCTCGTGCTCGCCGCCGGTGTGTCGCTCGCACTGCTCACCGGTGACCTCTTCAACCTGTTCGTCGCCTTCGAGATGATGCTCACCGCGAGCTACGTGCTCCTGACGCTCGGCGGCCGGCGGGAGCAGGTGCGTTCGGGCATGACGTACGTCGTCATCAGCCTCCTCGCGTCGACGCTGTTCGTCACCGCGCTCGCGCTGCTGTACGCGGCGACGGGCACGGTCAACATGGCGGACCTCGCGACCAGGATCCACACGCTCTCACCCGGGTTGCGGAGCGCGTTCGCGGTGCTGCTCGTCGTCGTGTTCGGCATCAAGGCCGCGCTCTTCCCGCTGTTCTTCTGGCTGCCCGATGCCTATCCGACGGCGCCGGCACCGATCACCGCGGTGTTCGCCGGCCTGCTGACGAAGGTCGGCGTCTACGCCATCCTGCGCACCGAGACGCTGCTGTTCCCGGCGGACTCGCGGCCCGGGACGCTGCTCGTCGTCCTCGCCGCGGCGACGATGGTCGTCGGCGTGCTCGGCGCGATTGCGCAGGACGACGTCAAGCGGATCCTGTCCTTCGACATCGTCAGCCAGATCGGCTACATCGTGCTCGGCGTCGCGCTGTTCAGCGTTGGCGGCGTCGCCGCTGCGGTGTTCTTCATCGTGCAGCACATCGTCATCAAGACGACGCTCTTCCTCGTCGCCGGGCTCATCGAGCACACCGGCGGGTCGGGCCGCATGACCGACGTCGGCGGGCTGCTGCGCTCCGCGCCGTTCCTCGGCGTGCTGTTCCTGCTGCCCGCGCTGAGCCTTGCCGGGGTGCCGCCGCTGTCCGGGTTCGTGGCGAAGCTCGCGGTGATCGACGCCGGCTTCTCGTCGCGGGAGTGGGCCGCGGTCGGGGTGTCGCTCGCGGTGAGTCTGCTCACCCTGTTCCTCATGGTGCGCATCTGGTCCGGCGTGTTCTGGAGCCCCGCCGGAAGCGACGCCGGAACTTCCGCGGTCGCTTCCGCAGGTCCGGTCGGCCGCCTCGGCGGGCCGACGTGGATGGTCGTCCCGACGGCGGTGCTCGTCGCCGGGGGCCTGGCGATCGCCGCGTTCGCCGGGCCGGTGTGGTCGTTCAGCGAGCGGACGGCCGCCGACCTGCTCCACCCGGCGCGCTACGTCGAGCTGGTCACGCCCGGCGGGGGAGGAGGAGGACGAGGAGGGACTGCCCCGTGAGCGTGGTCGCCCGCCTGGTCCTGCTCGTCGCCGTGTGGCTGCTGGCGTGGGGACGGTTCGACGTCGTACACGTGCTCGTCGGCCTGGTGCTCGCGGTCGTGCTGTTCGTCGCGTTCCCGATGGTGCCGTCGGGGCGGCGACGGATCGCGCTGTCACTGCGGCCGGTCGGCGTCGCCCGCCTGCTGTGGCATGTCGTCGTGCAGCTCGTGCGCTCGAACCTCCTGATGACGCGCGAGATCGTGAGTCGGCGGTCGCGCATCCACACGGGCGTGATCCACTACGCGCTCGAGTCGCCGTCGGACCTCGTGCTCACCCTGGTCGCCAACATCATCGCCCTGTCGCCGGGGACGATGACCGTCGACGCCACGCGTGATCCCCGGACGATCTCCGTCCACTTCCTGCTGCTCGAGGACGTGTCGGCCGCGGAACGGTCGCTCGCCCACCTCGAGCGACTGGTCGCGGGCGCGGTCCGCCCGTCGGGAGCGTCCGTCCGATGACACTTGCCACGTTCGTCGTGCTCCTCGCCGCCGCTGTGCTGTACACGTACCGGCTCTGCGTCGGCCCGTCGCTCGCCGATCGCGCCGTCGCGCTCAACGGGCTACTCGTCGTCGGGATGGGCGCGATCGCCACGCACGCCATCCGCTACCGCACGGGCGCCTTTCTCCCGACGCTCGTGGTGCTCGGCCTCGTCGGGTCGATCGGCACGGGCATGGTCGCCCGCTTCATCGAGGGGCGGGGCAGCGATGGGTGAGCTGCTCGCGCTCGCCGGCTCGGTGTTCGTGCTGCTCGCCGCGGTCGGCGTCGTCCGCTTCGACGACGTGCTCGCCCGCATGCACGCGCTCGCCAAGGCGTCGACCTTCGGCGTGCTGCTGCTTCTCGCGGGGGCGATCGTGGCGCTGCACGACGCCAACGACGTGACGTCGGTCGCGCTCGCCGCGCTCTGTCAGGTGCTGACCTCGCCGCCGGCGTCGAACATGCTGAGCCGGGCGACGTACCTCGTCCGGCTCCGCGCTAGCGAGGCGCGAAGCCCAGACGCTCCATCGCCATCGGCGTGAGGCGCTCGGGTGTCCACGGCGGGTCCCACACCACGTTCATCACGACGTCGCCGTCGTTGCCGAGCGCGGTCCGCACGGCGTACTCGGCCTCGGCGGGCATCGACGACGACACCGGGCAGCCCGGCGTCGTGAGCGTCATGTCGATCTCGACGACGTGCGCGGCGTTGTCGATGCGGACGTCGTAGACGAGCCCGAGCGACACGATGTCGAGCCCGAGCTCGGGATCCCACACGGTGCCGAGCGCGGTGTAGACGCGGCCTTCGTCGATGTCGGTCGTCATGCCCGTGCCTCCCTGATGACGCGGCGGGGCCGCACGCTGAGGTTGGTGGTGGCGAGCGCGCCCGTGACGGCGACGAGTCCACCGCCGGCGGCGACGACCGCGGCGTTGCCGGCGACGAGCCCGGAGACGACGAGGGCGAAGCCGCTCCCGCCGGTGACGAGCGTCGCCCGGGCGACGCGGGCGTCGAACAGGTCGGCGAACAGCAGCGGCCGCCCGTCACCACCGGGGGCGTGGACGATGCCGCGGGCACGCAGCGCGGTGTAGCCGATGAACGGGACGATCTTGTGGGCGTGGCCGACGATGGCGAGGCCGAGCCACCCGACGAGCGCGGCGACCTCGGCGGCGACGAGGCGTCCGCGCAAGAGGACGTCGACGTCGGCTGCCGCCGCCACGGCAGCCAACGTGACGCCGGCCGCGAGGAACGCGGCCGAGACGAACAGGTACGCGTGCAGCAGCTCCAGCGGGCGGCGTCGATGCTTCACCGCCGTCGCCAGCGACACGACGTGCGCGCCGAGGCCCGTGGTCGCGACGACGGCCGCCGGCCACGCCAGCCACGGCACGCCGAACAGGAGACCGACGGCGAGGAACGGAACCGCGGTCGCAAGCAGGCCGACCGCCCACGCACCGGCGCGGGCGCGCGGCCGGTGGGCGAGGAGGAACATCGGCCACAGCTTCTCGGCGACGGCGACGTAGGTGAGGCCGAGCCAGCCGAGCAGGCCGATGTGGGCGTGCGCGAGCACGCGGTGGGGCAGGAGCGGGAACCAGCCGGCCTGGCGGTCGAACGCGTACACGACGCCGAAGCTGACGGTGAGCACGAGGTACGTGACCGAGAGGCGGAGGCCGTTGACGATGGCGCTGTTGTCGGGCGTGGCGAGCGGGCCGGACAGGTTCCACGCCGCAAGGCCGACCGTGCACGCCCCGACGGCGCCGCCGGTGGCGACGAGCCACTCGGGCCCGTGGGCGAAGCCGGTCGGGAGGATCCACGCGGTCGCGACCATGCCGGCGAACGTGACGCGGGCGGCAGCGACCGAGCGCAGCGGTCGTCGGCACACGACCGGGGCGAACTGGTGGAGGGCGCCGAGCACTGCAGTGGTGAGGAAGGCGAGCATCGCCACGTGGGCGGCGGAGACGACGCCGGTTGCGGTGGGCGCGGCGACGGCGTTGTCGGCGGCGAACCAGATCGCGAGGCCGAGCGCGCAGAGTCCGACGCCGGCGGCACCCAGGAACGACAGTGGGACCGACGCCGGCGGGGTCACCGCCGCCGGGGCGAACGGCGCACCCGGCGGCCGCGGGCCCGGGTGCTGGACGAGCGTCTGCATTTCTTCTAGTCTGACGTAGAAGAAAGTCCGACGCAAGCTTCGACGAGGAGATCGTCCCGTGCCCACCGCCACCACTCTCGATGTCCGCCCGATGCCGCCCCGCGTGCGCCACGAGACGATCTTCGCCCGCCTCGACGAGCTGGCGACCGGCGCGACGCTGCGCCTGGTGAACGACCACGACCCGCTGCCGCTGCGGTACCAGCTCGACGCCACCCGCCCCGCGCAGTTCACGTGGACGTACGTCGAGCAGGGGCCGGAGGAGTGGGCGGTCGACATCACGAGCGTCGCCCGCGTCGTCGACGCGCGGCCGATCATCGCCGCCGGCGACGAGCCGTTCGCCACGATCATGGAGGCGGCCGAGCAGGTCGGCGACGGCGAGGTGCTCGTGGTGTACGCGCCCTTCGAGCCGGTGCCGCTCGAGGGCGTCCTCGGCGGTCAGGGGTTCGCGTTCGTCGCCGATCAGCTGGACGGCGGCGATTGGCGCGTCACCTTCACACGACGATGACGCCCCAGGGAGTGACTCGACTGCAGGAACAGGCGCGGGCGCTCGGTGACCCGACGCGCTACGCGATCTTCCGCTACGTGGCGGACGCGCCCGCCGAGTCGCCGGTCGGAATCGCCGAGCTGACAGCGCACCTCGGGCTGAACCACAACGCCATCCGCCAGCACCTGGCGAAGCTGTGCGACGCGGGGCTGGTCGTCGAGGGCAAGGCGCAGCCGTCGGGGCGCGGGCGTCCCCGGTTGGTGTACCGCGTCGAGCCGACGGCGGACAGCCGGTGGGGCGTCGTCGGCCCGTACGAGCGGCTCAGCGTCATGCTGGCCGAGGTACTGCGCTCGGGTGAGGCGCCGGTCGACGTCGGCCGCCGCTCGGTGGCGGTGTCGGAGTCGGTCGCGGGCGCGCTGGAGAGCGCGCAGTCGGACCCCGTGCAGGCGGTCGTCGACGTCATGGCGCGCGATGGGTTCGAGCCTGTCGTGTTCCGTCGCGCGGGTGGCGAGTCGGAGATCGTGCTGCAGTCGTGTCCGTTCGCAGCCGCCGCGGAGACCGATCCGGCGACGGTGTGCGCCCTGCACCTCGGCATCGCCGAAGGCGTCGCCGATCTCACCGGCGGCCGGGTCGTGGTCGACGACCTGATTGCCAACCACCCCCGCCGCGCGCAGTGCCGCCTGCACCTGCGAACCGTCGACGACGACGTCGCCGCGGGGGCGGGCGCCGGTGTGTGACCACTGTGGATGCCGCGAGTACGAGCCGATCGCCGACCTGACCGGCGAACACGAGTCGATCCTGGCGCTCGCCTGGGCGCTGGCCGAGTCGGGCGGGTCGCCGGTGGTGAGCGACGCGGCGCGTGACGAGCTCGTGGCATTGCTCGATGTCCACGTCGAGAAGGAGGAGACGTGGCTGTACCCCGAGCTCGTGGCGACCGGTGACCTGTCGCCGCTGGCGTCGTCGGCGCTGGAGGAGGAGCACCGTTCGCTCCGCTCGACGGTGCTGTCGGGGTCGTTCGACCGTCGCGACTTCTACGCGCTCGCCGCCCACATCGAGGAAGAGGAGCTCGAGCTCTTCCCCGCGGCGATGTTCGCGTTCGACGACGAGGAGTGGGCGCGCTTCACGTCCGGATCGACGCTCGCAGCGACGGCCAGCCCAGCGTCGCCAGGCTGACCGCGCCCGCGACGGCGACCGCGAACACGCGAGGACCGTCACCGGGCAGCGGCGCGACGAGCATGAAGATCACGAACAACGCGTCGTAGACGACGGCGAGCAACCACGCCAGCGTCGAGCCCCGCCGCATCCCGACGGCGAGCACGACGAACACGACGTAACCCGCGAGCGACGGTGTGAACTGGATCCGTTCGCTCCCAATGGTGAGCAGCGGCAGGACGACGACCTTGATCGCCGTCCACACCGCCAGCGGGACGAGCACACCGAGATCGCCGCGCGACACGGGCGCGTATTCGCCGCTTGTCCGGTGTGTTCCTCGCGGATCGGTCGCGATCCGGTCACGCGTGATTGCGGCGTCGCCGGGCCGGGCATGGGCGAGCGTCGTGGAGGAGCGGGAAGAAGCGCGCGCCGGCGAGGCGACCGATTCCGACGCGGTCGCGGCGCGCACGCGCGCGCTCGTCGAGGAGTCGCGGCAGCTGCTCCAGCGCCTCGAACGGCTCCTCGGTCGTACCGGCGACGGCGACGGCGACGCCGCCGAGGACGCCGCCGAGGACGCCGTCGCCGACACCGGCGAATCGTGACCCGATCGCGAGGCGAACGCACACTCGTCGTCGCTCGCCGCCGCGAGCATGCGTACGTGGGCGTGCACAGGGTCGCGGGTCGCGTGGTCGAGCGGACCGCGAACGCGGTCATCTGCACCGTGCCGCCCGCCGGGCTCGTCGCCGGCAACGCCGAGGTCGTGCGCGGGCTCGTCGCCGAGATCGCGCCGGGCCAGACCGCCGTCGTCGACCTCGTGCGGGCCGCGGACACCGTGGATGGTGACGGCCTCGCCGCGCTGCTCGAGCTGATCGCCGCGGTCCGGCGCGCCGGGGGGCGTGTCGCGATCGCGGCGCGGGGCAACCTCGCCCGTCGCCTGCGCTTCGTCGGCGTCGAGCGGCTCGCCCCCGTCTGCGACTCGGCCGCGCTGGCGCTCGTCGCCGTGCGCGCCCGCTGACGGTCGTCGTCGCTCAGCCGCCGATCGTCGCCATCTCCGGTGCGGGTATCGGGTGCTCCGGTGCGGCGAGCGGGCTCGATGAGCGGAAGCCCTTCCACGCGCAGTAGATGCCGAGTGACAGCTCCCATGCCGCCTCGGGCAACGTCAGCAGGCCGGATGGCCCCTCGCCGTTCTTGTACACGCCGATGAGCTGCATGACGAACGAAAAGATGAGTAGCGGGCCGCCGATCAGCCCGATCATCGCCATGCGCCGCGGCACGAGCTCCGACCGGTACATCAGGTACCCGAGCATGATGCCGTTGCCGACCCCGGCGACGAGTCCCGGCCCCCACAGGAACGCCCACTCGTACGTGTGCACCAGTGCGTCGCCCTGCGCGACGAGCGCGGACGCCGGGCCGCCGCCCCGCAAGGCATCGGCGACGGACACGACCGTGACGATGCTGATGAGGCCGATCGCGGCGAAGACCGACTCCATGATGCGTGCGGTGACATAGCCGAGTGAGACGGTGCCGCTCTGTCGCCTGACGAGCGGATAGATGGACACCGCCGTTCCGATCTGCGTGACGATGAGCCCGAACTCGAGGACGGCGCCCAGTTTGAGGCTCGCGGTCGACGTGTCGCCTGCGACGAAGTGCATGTCCGACCAGCTCGCGCCGACTCCGTGGATGAAGAGGAGCCGGGCCGGGATGCTCGTGACGAACGTGCCGATGAACAACCAGCCGAAGATCCGGCCGATCCGCCGAAGATCCATTGCATTCCCCCCGTGTCGTTGCGTCGTGGTCGGAGTGTGACGGGCGATCGACCCGGGGCGCATCGGCCGTTTGGGCGAGAACACGGCGAGCGCGCCGCACTGCGCCCCCGAGTCGAATCGACGCAAACCGCCTCGCAACGGCGCGACGAGGCAACATCGCGGACGTGATCGATGCGTACCTGGCGCGGCTCGGTCTCGAACGCGAGCCGCCTTCCGCCGATGCGCTCCGCCGCCTCCATCGCGCCCACGTCGAGCGCGTGCCGTACGAAACCGTGTGGATCCACATCGGTGAACGCCACGACGTGTCGCCGCACCGGGCGCTCGCCCGGATCGCCACGTCGACACGAGGCGGCTACTGCTTCCACCTGAACGGCGCGTTCAGCGAGCTACTCGACGCGCTCGGCTACGACGTCGCGCGTCACGTCGGCGGCGTGCACGGCCCGGACGGACCGGCCGAGCAGGCGATGACGAACCACCTCGTGCTCACCGTGCACGGGCTGCTATCGGACGACAACGTGTCCGGCGACTGGTACGTCGACGTCGGCCTCGGCGACGCGCTTCACGATCCGCTCCCGCTCGCCGCCGGCTCGTATCGCCAGCCACCGTTCGACATCGAGCTCGCGCACACGCCGGGCGGCATCGGCGACTGGCACCTCACCCACGACGCCCGCGGCTCGTTCTCCGGCATGGCGTGGCTCGCCGCGCCGACTGCCATGGCCGCGTTCGAGGCGCGCAACCACGACCTGTCGACATCGCCCGAGTCCGGTTTCGTGAAGATCCTCTCCGTGCAGCGGCGCGGTCCCGCGCACGCCGACATCCTGCGCGGCCTGTTCCTCCTCCGCGTCGGCGACGACTCCGAGCAGCGCGTACTCGAGTCGAAGCGCGAGCTCGCCGACGCGCTGGGCGACATCTTCGGCTTCGACGTCCCCGACTTCCCTGGCGACGCGCTCGACGCCCTGTGGCGACGGACGAGCGCGGCACACGAGTCCTTTGTCCGCGGGTAGGCGCCGTTCATCCAGCGCGTTTGAGTTGTTGGAGTCGGGTGAGGATCTCGTCGTGTAGGGGTGGTGGCCCGGTTCGCAGGATGCTGCCGTCGGGGCGGATCCATTCGAGGCCGTCGTCGGTGTCGGGGTTGCCACGGACCCGCCAGCGGCCTTCGTGCAGCAGGCGGTGGTGGGCGTTGCAGAGGCTGACGAGGTTGTCGATGTTGGTCGGCCCGCCGTCGGACCACCACCACATGTGATGGGGTTGGGTGAAGCGGGTGCGGCCGCAGCCGGGGAAGCGACAGCCGCGGTCGCGGCGGCGTACGAGGCGGCGCAGCCACGGCGGGACGATCTGGGAGACGTAGCCGATGCCGATGGGACGGTCGGCGTCGTCGACGCGCACGTGTTGGACGCG
>DASSOZ010000221.1:0-11074 GCA_035700105.1 Acidimicrobiales bacterium | reverse complement strand
CCTCGGCGACGGCAACGTCCACGTGAACCTCGTCGGCCCGGCGCCCGACGACGACACGCTCGACGACGCCGTCCTGCAACTCGTCGTGGACCACGACGGGAGCATCAGCGCCGAGCACGGCATCGGGCGCGCCAAGCGTCGGTGGCTGACGTCCGTGCGTGATGCCGCCGACATCGACGCCATGCGGGCGATCAAGGGCGCGCTCGACCCCGGCGGCATCCTCAACCCGGGCGTGCTGCTCCCCGAGGGTTGACCCGGCCCGCCGGTAGACTCCCTCCCTTCTATGCGAAGCAGCGTCGAGCCCCTCGAGGGCAACAAGGTGAAGCTCTCGGTCGAGGTCGACGAGCAGGAGTTCGACAGGGCGATCGACGCGGCGTTCAAGAAGATCGCCCGCGAGGTCCGGATCCCCGGGTTCCGGCCCGGCAAGGCGCCCCGGCGGCTGCTCGAGCAGCGGCTCGGCGGCGAGTACGCGCGGCAGGAGGCGCTGCGCGACTCGCTCCCCGAGTACTACGCCAAGGCGGTTCACGAGAACGACGTCGACGTCATCGCCCCGCCGGAGATCGACATCAGGTCCGGTGAGGAGAGCGGCCCCGTCGCGTTCGACGCCGTCGTCGAGGTCCGGCCCCGCGTCAGCGTCCCGGGCTACGCCGGGCTGCAGGTGACGATCCCGAGCCCCGAGGTGACCGACGAGGAGATCGACCGCCAGATCGACCGCCTGCGGAACAACTTCGCCGAGCTCGACGTCGTCGACCGTCCCGCGCAGGACGGCGACCACGTCACGATCGACCTCACCGGGTCCAAGGAGAAGGGCGGCGACCCCCTCGAGGGCCTCACCGCGACCGACTTCCTCTACGAGATCGGCAGCGGCACGGTCCTCCCCGAGCTCGACGACCAGATCCGGGCCACGAAGCCGGGCGACATCGTCGACTTCACCGCGACGGTCCCCGTCGGCGGCCCGGACGCCGAGCCCGAACCGGTGCACTTCCGAGTCCTCGTCAAGGAGGTCAAGGAGAAGCTCCTCCCCGACGTCACCGACGAGTGGGCGTCGGAGGCGAGCGAGTTCGAGACCGTCGACGAGCTCAAGGGCGACATCCGCACCCGCCTCGGTGCGGTGAAGAAGCTGCAGGCGCAGATGGCGCTGCGCGACGCCGTCGTCGAGGAGCTCGTCAAGCTCGTCGACGAGGACCCGCCCGAGGCACTCGTCGGCGCGGAGCTCGAGCGTCGCATCCACGACTTCGGCCACCGCCTCGAGCACCAGGGTGTCGACCTGGCGCAGTACATGGAGGCGACGGGCACCAGCCAGGAGGATCTCATCGGCCAGCTGCGCGAGACGGCGATCAGCGCGGTGAAGGCCGACCTCGCCCTCCGATCGGTCGCCGAGGCCGAGTCGATCGAGGTGACCGACGAGGACGTCGAGCGCGAGATCGAGCGCCTCGCCGAGCGCACGCAGCAGAAGCCGCAGAAGGTGCGCCAGCAGCTCGAACGTGGAGAGCAACTGCCCGCGGTACGCTCGGACATCGGCAAGGGCAAGGCGCTCGAATGGCTCGTCGAGCACGTGGAGCTGGTCGACGAGGACGGCAACCCGATCGAGCGCTCGGCTCTTGAACTGGTTTCGCCAGAGCAGCAATCGCAGGACGAGGGTGCGGAGGAGAACGCACCGGAGGGAAGCGAGTGACGATCCAGCCGATCTACGACTACATCATCCCGAGCGTCATCGAGCAGACGAACCGGGGTGAGCGTCACTCGGACATCTACTCGCGGCTGCTCCGCGAGCGCATCGTGTTCCTCGGGACGCCGATCGACGACGGCATCGCCAACCTGATCATGGCGCAGCTGCTCCACCTCGAGTCCGAGGACCCGGACAAGGACATCAACCTCTACATCAACTCGCCCGGCGGCGAGATCACCGCGCTGTTCGCGATCTACGACACGATGCAGTTCATCAAGCCCGACGTGGCGACGTTCTGCATGGGCCAGGCGGCGTCGGCCGCCGCCGTCCTTCTCGCGGCCGGTACCGCGGGCAAGCGCTTCGCCCTCCCGCACAGCCGGGTGCTGCTGCACCAGCCCTACGGCGGGGCCGCGGGTCAGGCCGCCGACATCGAGATCCAGGCCAAGGAGATCCTCAAGATGCGCGATCTCCTGAACACGATCATCGCCCACCACACCGGCCAGGACGTCGAGAAGGTGCGGCGCGACACCGACCGCGACTTCATCATGAGCGCCGATGAGGCCAAGGAATACGGCATCCTTGATGAGGTGATCGTGTCCCGAGAGCTCGCGGCGGTGCCGCAAGCAGCAGGCGTCAGCTAACCGAGTCGGGGGGAGAACGCACTCGTGGCGAAGTTCGGAGACGGCGGCGACCTGCTGAAGTGCAGCTTCTGCGGGAAGTCGCAGAAGCAGGTCAAGAAGCTGATCGCGGGTCCCGGGGTCTACATCTGTGACGAGTGCATCGATCTCTGCAACGAGATCATCGAGGAGGAGCTCGCCGAGACCTCCGAGATGCGCTTCGACGAGCTGCCGAAGCCGCGCGAGATCTACGAGTTCCTCAACGACTACGTCATCGGGCAGGACTACGCCAAGAAGGTCCTGTCGGTCGCCGTCTACAACCACTACAAGCGGGTGCAGGTCGGCGCCTACCACGACAACGACGTCGAGCTGGCGAAGTCGAACATCCTCCTGCTCGGCCCGACGGGGTGCGGCAAGACGCTGCTGGCACAGACGCTGGCGCGCATGCTCAACGTCCCGTTCGCCATCGCCGACGCGACGGCGCTCACCGAAGCGGGCTACGTCGGTGAAGACGTCGAGAACATCCTCCTGAAGCTCATCCAGGCCGCCGACTACGACGTCAAGAAGGCCGAGACCGGCATCATCTACATCGACGAGATCGACAAGATCGCCCGCAAGTCCGAGAACCCGTCGATCACGCGTGACGTGTCGGGCGAGGGCGTGCAGCAGGCGCTGCTGAAGATCCTCGAGGGGACGACGGCGTCGGTCCCGCCGCAGGGTGGCCGCAAGCACCCGCACCAGGAGTTCATCCAGATCGACACGACGAACATCCTCTTCATCTGCGGCGGCGCCTTCGCCGGCCTGGAGAAGATCATCGAGTCGCGTACCGGTCACAAGGGCATCGGCTTCGGCGCCGACATCCGCCGCGCCGACGAGAAGGACCTCGGCCGGCTGCTCGCGCACGTCCTCCCCGAGGACCTGCTCAAGTTCGGCCTCATCCCCGAGTTCGTCGGCCGCCTACCGGTGATCGGCGCGGTCTCGAACCTCGACCAGGACGCCCTCGTCGAGATCCTCGTGAAGCCGAAGAACGCGCTCATCAAGCAGTACTGCAAGTTCTTCGAGTTCGACGGCGTCGAGTTGGAGTTCTCCGACGACGCGCTCGAGGCGGTCGCCGAGCAGGCGCTGTTGCGCGGCACCGGCGCCCGAGGCCTGCGGGCGATCCTCGAAGAGGTGCTGCTGAACGTGATGTACGACCTGCCGAGCCGCAACGACATCGGCAAGTGCGTCATCAACCGCGAGACCGTGCTGGAGAAGGTCAATCCCACGCTCGTGCCCCGCGCCGACCTGCCCGACAAGGTCGAGCGGCCGAGGCGCGCCGCCTCCTGACGCGGCGTAGCTTCTCATTCCGGGGTTCCGGGGTAAGGAGGCCGGCATGGGAAAGCTCGTCAAGTACGCGTTCTGGGGCGCGGCAGCAGGTGGCGTGATCGGCGCGGCTCGGGCGTATCGCCGTGACGAGCCGGTCGATGCCGTCGGATCGCACGCCGGGAAGGCAGCGGCGGAGGGTGCGGCGTTCGGCGTCGTGGTCGGTCTCGTCATGGCACGCCGGGACAAGAAGCGCCTCGCCCGCCAGCGGATGACGGTGTCGAAGGCGCTCGCCGGGGGGTCGCTGCTCGAAGCGGCGAAGGCCGTGAAGCCGGCACTCGAGTACGCCGTCGAGGTGGCCCGCCCGAAGGTCGAGCACGCCGTCGAGGTGTCGCGCCCGGTCGTCGAGTCGGCCGCCGAGCGGACGCGCGAGGCGGCGTCGAAGGCCGCGGACGCGGCGAAGCCGAAGATCGAGCGTGCCGCCGAGGTGACGATGGAGCGCACCATCGACCTCACGAAGGCGGCCCGCGCGAAGGCCGGCGACTTCGCCGACGCCACCCGCCCGCACCTCGAGACGGCGTCGACGAACGGCCACCGCAAGGTCACCGTCGTCGTCTGAACCCGCTTTCGGTACCCGGAGCGGGGCCGGAACGGCCCCGCTCCCGGTACCGAAACGGCGGAGCGCGCCGGGGGGTCGCGTCGTCGCGCTTTGACCCGCATCGTCACCGCTCCCCTCGAGCTCGCCGGCGGACTGACCCGTTCGCAGCTGGCCATGTGCGTCGCCGCCGACGCGCTCGTGCGCCGGGCGACCGCGGAGGGGCGGAAGGCGACGTGGACGGCGCCGTCGCTCGCCGGCGACCTCACCGCGCAGGTCGCGGTCGACCGCGATCTGGCGCGCGCCGGTGAGGCGCGCGCGTCGATGTCCGCCGACGAGTACGCCGAGCGCGTCCACGCGCACGAGGTGGCGACGCGCGCCGACCTGCGGCAGCGACTCGCCGAGCTCCGCGTCGACGTCGACCTCGACGCCGGCGCGACCGACAACGACACCGCGCAGGTCGCGGCCCGCACCGCGTTCGTGCGGCTCTTCGACGCCGGCGTCCTGCAGCAGGTGGAGCGGGTCGTCGACGTGTGCAGCCGCTGCGCGACGGTGGTGGCCGAGACCGATATGGAGCGCACCGACGTCGACGCCGTGGCGCTCACCGTGCGCGTGCCGTTCGCCGGCGACACGCCCGGTTCGCTCGACGTCGAGCTCGTCGACGCCGAGCTGTTCGCCGGCGTCGTCGCCATCGCCGTCGCCGACGACCACGAGGCGGCGGGCGCCGACGTCGAGCTGCCCGTCGTCGGGCGCACCGTTCCCGTCGTGGCCGACGGCGACGGACCACCACGGCCGCTCGTGCCCGCGCACGATCCCGACGCCTTCGAGGCCGCCCGCCGCCTCGGGCTCACGCCGATCGACGTACTCGACGAGGACGCCGTTGCGGTGATCGCGCCGGTCGAGGGCCTCGCCCGCTACGCCGCCCGCAGCGCGATGACCGAGCTGCTTATCGCCGAGGGCGCGGTCGTCGACCGGCGCGACGCGACGGAGCACGTGTCGCGGTGTCGGCGGTGCGGCACCGTCGTGCTCGCCCGCCTCGGCCGCCACTGGTTCGTCGATGCCGCCGACCTCGAGAACGCCGCCGCCGACGCCGTACGCGGCGACATCGTGTTCTCGCCGTCGACGGCGCGCGACACGTTCCTCGACGCCGCCGGCACGTCGGGCTGGTGGGCGGTCACGCACCACGGACGCGCCGGCCAGGCGGCGCCCGTCGCCCGCTGTGTCGACTGTGGCGCGGTGTCGGTCGCGGTCGACATCCCGACCTCGTGCGGCAAGTGCATGGGCACGCTCGTCGCCAGCGACGAGGTGCTCGACGCTCGCTTCGTCGCCGCGCTGTGGCCGCTCGCGGAGGCGGGCTGGCCGGGTGACGACGACGCGACCGCGGATGCGGCCGCCGGCACGACACTGCTGGTGTCGCGGCGAGGCATCGTGCGATGGGCGCTGCCGATCGCCGCGCTCGGCCTGCGACTCACCGGGGCGGTGCCGTTCGCCGTCGTCGCCATCGCCGATGCCGTCGGCGGCCGCCAGCTCGTCGCACCGGTCGACGACGTCACCGATCGCGACGCGGCCGTCGTTCGCGTCGAGATCCTTCGTGGCGACGGTGACCCCGACGAGGCGGCGCGCGATGCCGACTCGCTGCGCGAGCCCGTCGAGGGTGACAACGACGTCGACGACTTCGTCGCCACGACGTACGAGCCCGCGTTCGGCGCGGGCACGCCCGGCGTCACCGTCGCCCCGCTCGCGCAGCTCGCGCGTGACGGCGTGCACAGCGCCGACCGCGTCCGAGCACTCGCCGCGCCGCTCCTGGGCGGCTGAGGGACGAACGTGCTCACGTACGACGAGGCGCTCGCGTACCTCGAGGCGCACATCAACCTCGAGGTGCTGCCGCCCCGCTCACCGGGCGTCGCCCGTTCGCTCGACCGCATGCGGGCGTTGATGGACGCGCTCGGCGACCCGCACCGCGCCTACCCGTCGCTGCACCTCACCGGCACGAACGGAAAGGGCTCGACGGCGCGAATCCTCAGCGCGCTGCTCGCCGCGCAGGGGCTCAGCGTCGCCACCTACACGAGCCCGCACCTCGAGCGCATCAACGAGCGGTGGGCGTGGAACCTCGAGGCCGTCAGCGATGCCGCGTTCGCGGAGACGATCAGCGCGCTCGCCGACATCGAGCCGCTGGTCGGGGCGCCCGAGCGGCGGGGAGCGGAACACTCGGCGTTCAGCCACTTCGAACTGCTCACCGCCGGTGCGTTCCGCTGGTTCGCCGACGTCGCCGTGGATGCCGCGGTCGTCGAGGTCGGTCTCGGCGGGACCTGGGATGCGACGAACGTCGTCGACGGTGACGTCGCCGTCGTCACCAACGTCGCCGTCGACCACGCCGAGTACCTGGGCCCGACGCGGCACGACATCGCGACCGAGAAGGCAGGGATCGTGAAGCCGAACAGCACGCTCGTGCTCGGTGAAACGGATCCCGGTCTGGCGGCCATCTTCCGCAGTGCCGGTGCCGCCCGCGTGATCGAGCGCTACGAGGACTTCGGGTGCGAGGAGAACCGTCCGGCGGTCGGCGGCCGGATGCTCGACCTGCGCACGCCGCACTTCGCGTACCGGGACGTGTACCTCCCGCTCCACGGCGCGCACCAGGGCGACAACGCCGCGCTCGCGCTCGCCGCCGCCGAGGCGTTCTTCGACGGTCCGCTCGGTGAGGACGTCGTGAACGAGGCGTTCGCGGCGGTGACCGTGCCGGGCCGGCTCGAGGTCGTCGGGCGACGCCCGCTCACGCTGCTCGACGGTGCCCACAACCCCGCGGGCGCGGCCGTCCTCGCCGACGCCCTCGCCGAGGAGTTCCCCGTCGAACGCGGTCGCATCCTCGTCGTCGGCATGCTCGCCGGCCGCGACCCGATCGAGATGCTCGAAGCGCTCGACGCACGCGAGGCGCGCCTCGTCCTCGCGTGCGTGCCGCCGTCACCGCGCGCGCTCCCGGCGGACGAGATCGCCCGCGCCGCAGCGTCGCTCGGCGTCGAGGCCGAAGCGGGCGGCTCCGTGCCGTCGACGGTGAACCGCGCGCTCGCGCTCGCCGACGAGGACGAGCAGGTCGTGATCACCGGGTCGCTGTACGTCGTCGGCGCGGCGCGCACGGCGTTGGTCACGTGACACGCCGACCCGTACGCTGACGACCCCTATGCACCGCACGCTCGTGATCGCCAAGCCCGATGCCGTCGAGCGCGGGCTCACCGGCGAGATCATCGCCCGCCTCGAGCGCAAGGGCCTGAAGCTCGTCGCTGCGGAGCTGCGCACGATCGACCGCGACACCGCCGCGCAGCACTACGCCGAGCACGAGGGCAAGGGGTTCTACGAGGACCTCGTGTCGTTCATCGGTCGCTCGCCGGCGATGGTCATGGTCGTCGAGGGCCCCGACGACACGTGGCAGATCGTCCGCACGATGATGGGCCCGACGAACCCGGCGGCCGCGCCGCCCGGCACCATCCGCGGCGACTTCGGCACCGAGGTGCAGGAGAACCTCGTGCACGGGTCGGACTCGGCCGAGTCCGCCGAGCGCGAGATCAAGATCTTCTTCCCGGACCTGTAGCGCCGGGTCCTTAGCACGGCGGGTGGCGTCGGGGGCGGATCCCCCCTACCCTTGACCGGTCACCTCCCCCGGAGGCCCTCCTCGCATGTCCGAAGGCATCTTCTCGTCCTTCCTGGGACGCGACATGGCTGTCGACCTCGGCACCGCCAACACGCTCGTCTACGTGCGCGGGCGCGGCATCGTCCTCAACGAACCGTCGGTCGTCGCCGTGAACGCCAAGGACGGGCGCCCGCTCGCCGTCGGCGTCGAGGCGAAGCGGATGATCGGTCGGACACCCGCGCACATCCACGCCATCCGGCCGCTCAAGGACGGCGTCATCGCCGACTTCGAGATCTGCGAGAAGATGCTGCGTTACTTCATCCAGAAGGTGCACCAGCGCCGCTGGGCGAAGCCGCGCATGGTCATCTGCGTCCCGAGCGGCATCACCGGTGTCGAGCAGCGCGCCGTGCAGGAGGCCGCCGAGTACGCCGGCGCCCGCAAGCCGGCCTACATCATCGAGGAGCCCATGGCCGCCGCCATCGGCGCCGGGCTCCCCGTCCACGAGCCGACCGGCAACATGGTCGTCGACATCGGCGGCGGCACGACCGAGGTGGCCGTCATCTCGCTCGGCGGCATCGTCACGAGCCAGTCGATCCGCATCGGCGGCGACGAACTGGACGACTCGATCATCCAGTACATCAAGAAGGAGTACAGCCTCGCCCTCGGCGAGCGCACGGCGGAGGAGATCAAGATCGCGCTCGGGTCGGCGTGGGAGCTCGAGGAGGAGCTGCACGCCGAGATCCGCGGTCGGGACCTGATCACCGGCCTGCCCAAGACGATCGTGTGCTCGACGGCGGAGATCCGCGAGGCGATCGAGGAGCCGGTGTCGGCGATCGTCGACGCCGTGAAGGTCACGCTCGACAAGACCCCACCCGAGCTGGCCGCCGACATCATGGAGCAGGGGATCGTGCTCACCGGCGGCGGTGCGCTCCTGCACGGGCTCGACGCCCGCCTGCAGGCCGAGACCGGCATGCCGATCGTGATCGCCAAGAACCCGCTGCACTCGGTGGCGATCGGCTCGGGCCAGTGCCTCGAGGAGTTCGACGCGCTGAAGCAGGTCCTCATCTCCTCGACGCACCACTAGCTCTCAACCCTCAAGTCTCGACCCTCAATCGGAGATCGACACTTCGCTCTCGTGGCTGTCTACCGCCGTCCCGCGCGCCAGCGGTTCGTCCTGCTGATCGTCACGTTGCTGGCGGTCACCGTCGTCACCCTCGACCAGCGGGGACAGGCGTCGGGCGTCGTGGACCGCATCCGGGACGGCGCGTCGGACGTGCTGGCGCCGGTGCAGTCCGCGGTCAGCAGCGTGCTGTCGCCCGTCGGCGACTTCTTCGGCGGCATCGCCCGCTACGACGACGTCAAGGCCGAGAACGCCCGGCTGCGCCGCCAGCTCGAGGAGCAGAAGGGGCTCGTCGACCGGGCCGCCGACCTCGAGCGCGAGCACAAGGAGCTGCTCGACCTCGACGGGCTCACGTTCGTCGGCGACATCCCGTCGGTGACGGCCCGCGTCGTGTCGACGTCGCCGTCGAACTTCGAGTTCAGCGTCGTGATCGACAAGGGCACGTCGGACGGCGTCGCCAAGGGCATGCCGGTGGTCGCCGGCGAGGGCCTCGTCGGGCGGGTGTCGGAGGTGTCGCGCGAGCGGGCCACGATCCTGCTGCTGACCGACACCGACTCGCGGGTGGGTGTGAAGCTGTCGGCGAGCGGCGACGTCGGTGTGGCGCGAGGGCGGGGGAGCCGCCAGCCGCTCGCCGTCGACCTCGTCGACCCCGGGACGAAGGCGGCCAAGGGCGAGATCGCGGTGACGTCGGGCCTGCAGGGCAGCGTGTTCCCGCCCGGCGTGCCGGTCGGCAAGGTCGAGCTCGCGCGCACGACGCCGGGCGCGCTCCAGGCGACGGTGCGCATCACGCCCGTCGTCGACCTCCGCCGTCTCACGTTCGTGCGGGTGCTCCAGTGGAACCCGTAGGGGTCCGACGGTTCCCGCGGCTTTCGGTGACTTTGGTGCGTCAGAGCAGGCCGAAGTCACCGAAAGCAACCGTGGCGGCGGGCGGGCGGGCGGCATGAGCCGGCTGCGGTTGCTCGCCGTCGTCGTGCTCGTCCTCGTCGTGCAGACGGCGGTGCTGGCGCGGCTTCGCATCGCCGGGGTCGCGCCGGACGCCATGCTGCTGATCGCCGTGTGCGCGGGCATCGTCGGCGGACCCGAGCGCGGCGCCGTCACCGGCTTCGTGAGCGGCATCGCGTTCGACCTGTTCCTCGTCACGACACCCGTCGGACTGAGCGCGCTCGTGTACGCGCTCATCGGCTACGGCGTGGGGCTCGTCGCCGAGGGCACCGTGCGCAGCGCGTGGTGGATCCCGGTGTTGACCGCCGGCGCGGCGAGCGCGGCCGGGAGCGTCGCGTTCGCGGTGAGCGCGAACGTCATCGCCGGCGCCGACTTCGTCGGACCGCGGCTCGCGGTCGTCGTCCCCGTCGTCGGCGTCACGAACGCGATCCTCGCCCCGCTCGCGCTCCGGCTCGTGGCATGGACGATCGGCAGCGAGCGCAAGACGGCGCTGGCACCGTGAGGTCGATCACGTGACCGGGATGTCGTCGCGGTTGCGACTCAGCGTGCTCGGCATCGTCGTCGTCTCGTTGTTCGCGGTGATGTTCGCCCGGCTCTGGTACCTGCAGGTGCTCGCCGCGCCCGAGTTCGAGGTGCAGGCGAGCCAGAACCAGGTGCGGGTCGTGACGACGCCGGCGCCGCGCGGCCGCATCCTGGACCGGCACCACCGTGTGCTCGTCGACAACCGCTACGCCAACGTCGTCACCGTCACGCGCGACGAGGTGAAGAACAAGAGCCAGGTGCTTTCCCGCCTCAGTGCGCTCCTCGGCACGCCGGTCGCCGATCTCGAGAAGCGCATGACCGACCCGCGCTACAGCCCCTACAAGCCCGTGCCGGTCGCGGAGGACGTGACCAAGGAGTCGCTCGTCTACATCAGCGAGCACCAGGACCTGTTCCCCGGTGTCGAGGCGACGCGCCAGGCGATCCGCACGTATCCCAACGGCACGATCGGCGCCAACATCCTCGGCTACGTCGGTGAGATCAACGACACCGAGCTGGCCGCCCGCAAGAACGAGGGCTACCGACTCGGCGACGCGATCGGCAAGACCGGCATCGAGAAGATCTACGAGGACGACCTGCGGGGCACGCCCGGCGTCGAGCGCCTGCAGGTCGACGCTCGCGGCAAGTCACTCGGGCCGCTCAGCAGCACGCCGCCGCAGCAGGGCCA
>DASSOZ010000220.1:0-5052 GCA_035700105.1 Acidimicrobiales bacterium | reverse complement strand
TCGCCGGTGAGAACGACTCCTCGCCGGCGGACTCGTCGTTGCCCATCACGCCCGGGAGCAGGCGCGTGACCGCTTCGATGACGACCATCGCCGCGACCTCGCCGCCGGCCAGTACGTAGTCGCCGATCGAGAGCTCGCCGTCGACGAGGTGGTCGGCGACGCGGGCGTCGACACCCTCGTACCGCCCGCACAGCAGCGAGAACCCGCCGGTCCCGGTCGCGCCCGACTCCGCCAGCTCGTGGGCGACGGACTGGTCGAAGCGCCGCCCGCCCGGTCCGAGGAGGTACAGCGGGCGAGGCGCGGGGGGCTCCGCGTGCTCCACGGCGGCGAACAGCGGCTCGGGCGCGAGCACCATCCCGGCGCCACCGCCGAACGGTGAGTCGTCGACGCTGCGGTGCGGGTCGTCCGCCCACCGGCGGATGTCGTGGACGTCGACGCGGACGAGGTCGCGCTCGCGTGCCTTGCCGAGCAGCGAGCGGCCGACGAAGTCGAGGACCATGTCGGGGAAGATCGTGAAGACGGCGATGTGCATCGGACTCGCCCGTCATGCTCGCATGGCGGGTCGGTGCACCCCTCCATCGACGGCGACCTGTTCCTCCAGGTGTTCGTCACGATCATCGTGATCATGGACCCGCTCGGGTCGACACCGGTGTTCCTGTCGTTGACCGCGGGCTACACGGCGCGCGAGCGGCGCGCCGCCGCGCTCCAGGCGGTCGGGCTCGCGGCCGCGGTGATCCTGGCGTTCGCGCTGTTCGGCGAGGGTCTCCTGCGCGTGCTCGGCATCTCGCTGCCGTCGTTGCAGGTCGCCGGCGGGCTGCTGCTCGTCCTCGTCGCCCTCGAGCTGTTGAACCCGCGGGCCGACGCCGGGCTGCTCGACGCGACCGACCGGCGCAACGTCGCCCTCGTGCCGCTCGGCACGCCGCTGCTGGCGGGACCGGGCGCGATCGCCACGACGATGGTGTACATGCGCCAGGCCGACGGCGCGTGGGACGGCGTGACGGTCGTGCTCGGCCTCTTGGGTGCGCTCGTGGTCGTGTACGCGGCGCTGCGGTTCGCAGGTGTGCTCACGCGCGCGCTTCGCGAGAACGGGGTGCACGTGCTCAGCCGCATCGTCGGTCTGTTGCTCGCGGCGATCGCGGTGCAGCTCGTCGCCGAGGGCATCCAGGAGTGGGTCCGCCACGGCGTGCGCTGAACTACTCGTCCAGCAACCCTTTCGGGACGTCGACGACGACGCGGCCCGGCTCGTGCGAGACGACGAAGTTCACCGGGACGAGGCGTCCGTCGCTCAACACGAGAAGGTCGGCGGCGGGGTTCTCCTGCACCGACTCGACGGTGCCGTGCGACACGCCGTCGACGTCGACGAGCTCGGCGCCGACCAGGTCGTGGACCCACAGCGCGTCGGGATCGTCGAGGGGCTCGGCGAGCAGCACCGTGCCACGGAGCGCCTCGGCGGCGGACCGGTCGGGCACGCCCGCGAACGTCACGATGAACCGCCCCTGGTGCGGGCGCGACGCGAGGATCTCGAACTGCCGGTGGTCGGCGCCTCCGACGAGCACGACGCCGGCGTCGACCCGCTCGGTGCGGTCGGTGAGCAGGTCGACGATGACCTCGCCGCGGATGCCGTGCGGCTTGACGATGCGGGCGACCTCGAGGAGGTCGGTCACTCCGACGTGTGCGTCAGTCGACGATGTCGACGGTGACGTCGTCGCCCTCGCGGTGGCCCGCGGCCCGCACCACCGTGCGGATCGACTGGGCGACGCGGCCGCGACGTCCGATCAGCCGGCCGAGGTCGTCGGACGCGGCGTGGAGACGGAGCACGGTGACCCGGCCCTCTTCGACCTCGACGGACACCGACGCCGGGTCGTCGACGAGCTCCCTGGCGACGTACTCGAGGACGGCGCGGGCGTTCGCCGCCTTGACGCGGTTGAACTCGTCGGGACCCTCGTCCTCGGGGTCGACGTCGGCGTCGCTCATTCGGCGGCCGCGGGCTCCGGCGCCGGTTGCGCCTCGGCGATCTTCAACAGCTTGGCGACGGTGTCGGTCGGCTGGGCACCGTTGGACACCCACTTGCGGGCCTTGTCCATGTCGATGCGGACGAGCGACGGCTCCTGGCGGGGGTCGTAGATGCCGATGATCTCGATGAACCGGCCGTCTCGCGGCGAGCGGCTGTCAGCGGCGACGACGCGGTAGGTCGGCTGCTTCTTCTTGCCCATCCGCATCAGGCGGAGCTTCACGGCCATTCGTCAGTGCCTCTCAGTTGAGCCCGGGCAGCATCGGGACCTTGCGGCCCTTCTTCCCCATGCCGGGGATCCTGCCGAGCGACTTCATCATCTTCTGGACTTCCTTGAACTGCTTCAGCAGCTGGTTGACGTCGGTGGTCGTCAGCCCGCTGCCGTTGGCGATGCGCAGGCGGCGTGAGCCGTTGATGATCTGCGGGTTCCGCCGCTCCTCGGGAGTCATCGAGCGGATGATCGCCTCGACCCGAGCGAGCTCCCGGTCGTCGATCTCCTGGTTCTTCAGCTCCTTCGGGACCCCGGGCAGCATACCGATGATGTTCTGGAGGGGCCCCATCTTCTTCAGCTGCTGCATCTGCTCGAGGAAGTCCTCGAGGGTGAGCCGGCCCTCCTGGAGCTTCTCGGCGGCCTTGGCGGCGACGTCGGCGTCGTAGGTCTGCTCGGCCTTCTCGATCAGGGTCAGGACGTCGCCCATCCCGAGGATCCGGCTCGCCATGCGGTCCGGGTGGAACGAGTCGAGGTCCTCGAGCTTCTCGCCGACGCTGGCGAAGGCGATCGGCTTGCCGACGACGTCCTTCACGCTGAGCGCGGCGCCGCCTCTGGCGTCACCGTCGAGCTTCGTGAGGATGACGCCGTCGAGCTCGAGCGTCTCGTGGAACGCCTCTGCGGTCGTGACCGCGTCCTGGCCGGTCATGGCGTCGATGACGAGGAACGTGTAGTCGGGCTCGGTCGCGGCGCTGATGCGACGGACCTCGTCCATCAGCTCCTCGTCGATGCTGAGGCGGCCGGCGGTGTCGACGATGAGCACGTCGCGGCCGAGGCGCTCGGCTTCTTCCTTGCCCTTGCGCGCCACGGTGACCGGGTCGCTCGGCTCGCTGTAGACCGGGACGCCGGCCCGGTCGCCGAGCACCCGCAGCTGCTCGACCGCGGCCGGGCGCTGGAGGTCGGCGCCGACGAGCAGCGGGTTGCGGCCCTGCTGCTTGAACCAGCGGGCGAGCTTGCCGGTGGTCGTCGTCTTGCCCGAGCCCTGCAGGCCGGCCATGAGGATCACCGTCGGCGGCTTCGGCGCGTAGGTGATCTTGAACGTCTCGCCGCCCAGGGTGTTGATGAGCTCCTGGTGGACGGCCTTGATGACCTGCTGCGCCGGGCTCAGCGACCTGCTCAGCTCGATGCCGGCGAGCTCTTCCTTGACCCGGGTGACGAAGCCCTTGACGACCTTGAAGTTGACGTCCGCCTCGAGCAGGGCGAGGCGGATCTCGCGCAGGACCTCGTCGACGTCCTTCTCGTTGAGCTTCCCGCGGCCCCGCAGGCGCGTGAAGATCCCGTCGAAACGGTCGGACAGGGCGTCGAACATGCGGCTGGCCAGGCTACCGGACGGGCCGCCGGCCGATCGAGGGCACGTCGCAGGGTGATGCCGTCAGCCACCGCTGAGGTGGGTTGACGGCATCAGCCTGCGGGTTTCGGGGGCGCAGTCCCGGTCGATCCACTCCCGGTGCCACCGTCGGGCTCGACCGGCATCGGCGCCGGTTCGCCGGGCATCGGCTTCACCTCGGGCGGCGTCGGGAGGAACTCGTCGGCGACGGCGATCACCGCCTGCTCGAACTCGGTGTCGTCGAAGCGGAAGAAGTACGCGGGGACGAGGAGGGCGTCGGCGGGCACTCCCTCGCTCGTGTACACCGGTGAGAACTGCAGTCCGAGGCGGACGCCGGTGATCGTCCGGACCTGCGGCGGGCAGTCGACGCACGCCGGCATGTCCCGGGCGATCGCCGGTTCGGGCCCACCGGGGTACGCGGACCAGCCGCCGCCCGGGTAGCCGGACTTCAGCCGCTCGACGCCGGCGTTCACGCCGGCCAGGGGGTAGTCGTCGCCCTCCGTCGGGACGCCGAGCCAGCCGCCGGCGAACTGGATCGCGCCCTTCGGGCCGACGGCGACCGTCGACGCCATGCCCTGGGTGGGCAGGCCACCGACGACGGGATCGACGGCGACCATCCACTGGCTGAAGCCGTCGTCGACGCGCACATCGGCGCCGTCGAGGTCGAGACCCGCCTTCGTCAGGACGTCGCGGGCGATGCGCTCCGCGTCCGCCTTCGAGGGGAGGTCGGCCGGGCGCTCGGGCGGCGGAGGGGGTTCGGGCAACGGTTCCGGCGACGGCGTCGGGCACACCTGCGCGCACGCGGCGTCGGGCGGGCAGTCGGGCATCGCGCAGGGCTCGACGCTCGTCGCCGGTGTCGGCGGCGGTGCGACGACGGTCGCCGTCGCCGCGCCTGACTCGGCCGAGCCCGTCCCCGAGCCCGCGAACCCGGCACCGCCGCACGAGACGGTCCCGTCGGAGGACACGGCCATGTCGTCGCCGCAGCCCGGTGACCACGGCGAGAACGACCATGGCGCGCCGGCCTGCTTCTCGACGCGCACCTGGTGCGCGCCGTCGCGCACCGTCCACGCGACATCGTCCTGCTGCGGCGTGCCGTCCACACCGAGCGCCGAGGCCAGTCGCCGCACGTCGTCGACGTCGACGCGATCGTCGACCGCCCACGCCGAGGCGTGGTCTGGCAGCGCCGCGTCGAGCACGCCGTCGCCGACGCGGTACTCCACAGGTCCCAGCGCCAGCATCGAGTCGGCGGGTGCGGCGGCGGCCCCGGCGGCGGCCTCTCGCCCGGCCGCCCCGAGCGCGAGCGCCGGCAGGCGCGGGGGCCCCGAGGAGTCGTCGTCGACGGCCGCCAGCCCGGCGACGGCGATCATGCCGACGACGAAGGCCGCCAGCACCACCCAGAGCACGCGACGTTCACGCATGCCCGGTTGGACGTCCTAGACCGCGGCC
>DASSOZ010000219.1:0-4871 GCA_035700105.1 Acidimicrobiales bacterium | reverse complement strand
CATGTTCCAGTCGATGCTGTTCTCGAAGATCGTCCCGAACTGCAAGAAGCTCGGCCTGCTCGACGCCGCCGACGGCTGGCTGCGGCAGCGGTTCACCGAGCTGGGCGTCATCCAGTTCGAGGACTGGGTCGACACCGGCGCCGAGTACGAGTCGCTCGACGAAGTGGCAAAGGACCGCGCCGCCGCGTCGTAGCTCCTCGCCGCGTCCACTTCCCCCCGCACGCCCCCCGTCGTACGCTGACACTTCAGTCAGCGAGACGGGGGGCATTGCGCGATGACCGACATCCGCTCGGGGTCGATCGAGGAGCTGGCGGCGACCGTCAGCGACGAGGAGAAGAACGAGGTCATCCGGGCTGTCCGGTCCGACTTCGACACGCTGTTCACGTGGGACTACGAGAAGGGCGCCCGCCCGCAGCTCAACAAGCTGTACGAGAAGGCGAAGGTCTCGCAGTGGAACGCCGAGACCGACATCGACTGGTCGATCACGGGCCAGATCGACGCCGCCCGTGACCCGAACAACCCGCTCAACACCCTCGGGGCGACCACCGAGGGCCCGTTCGCGAAGCTGAACGACGAGCAGCGGGCGACGCTCGGCCACGCGTCGATCGCCTGGACGTTGTCGCAGTTCATGCACGGCGAGCAGGGCGCGCTCGTGTGCACCGCCAAGATCGTCGAGTCGGTGCCGTGGATCGACGCCAAGTACTACGCGTCCACCCAGGTGTACGACGAGGCCCGCCACGTCGAGGTCTACGCGAAGTACCTGCACGACAAGCTCGAGTGGGTCTTCCCGATCAACCTGCACCTGCGCGACCTGCTCGACGCGGTGGTCCAGGACCCGCGCTGGGACTTCACCTACCTCGGCATGCAGATCATGATCGAGGGTCTCGCCCTGGCGGCGTTCGGGTTCCAGTACCAGATGTCGCCCGACCCGCTGCTCAAGCAGATCACGCGCTACGTGATGTCCGACGAGGCGCGCCACGTCGCGTTCGGCGTGCTGTCGCTCAAGGAGTACTACGCCGAGCTCACCGCGTCGGAGATCCGCGAGCGCCAGGAGTTCTGCTACGACGCCGCCGTCCGGATGCGCGACCGCTTCCTCGCCCAGGAGGTGTGGGAGGCGCTCGACATGCCGGTCAAGGAGTGCACCGAGATCCAGCGCAACAACGGGATCCAGATCGAGTTCCGCAAGGTGCTGTTCTCGAAGATCGTCCCGAACCTGAAGAAGCTCGGTCTGCTCGACGCCGGCGACGGCTGGCTGCGCCAGAGGTTCGGCGAGCTCGGCGTCCTCGAGTACGAGGACTGGGAGGACACCGGCGCCGAGTACGAGCGCATGCAGCTCGACGCCCCCATCGCCGGGTAGCGCCGACGTCCGGGGTCGCCCCGCCGTTTTGCCAGCAGCAGCGCACCCGTTTCCGGTGCGCTGCTGCTGTCAGAAGCGGGATGTTCAGCCGGGCGGGCCGATGGTCGACGCCGCGGGGCCGAGGGCGTCGACGTAGCGGGGGTGGACGGCGGGCCACGTGTCGGCGGACGCGGGTTCGGACGCGCCGGCGAGGTGGGCGTCGAGGCGGGCGAGGCACTCGTGCCAGCCGGCGCCGTCGCGTGCCGCCTTGCCGAGGTCGGTGAAGGTGTCCCGCAGCGTCAGGACGGTGCCGTCGTCGTCGGGTGCGACCTCGATCCGTATCCGGTCGGTGCCCCACCGCAGCTCGAGGACGGACCCCGGCTCGAGGACGAGCGTCTCGCCCTCGAACGCGTCGCCGGTCTGTGTGACGAACCGCAGCGGTGCGCCGGCGCGGAACTCGCCCTCGATGCGGTCGGGGAACCAGGCGGCCAGGTGCTCGCCCTCGGTGACGGCCCGCCAGACCCGCTCCGGCGGGTGGGGGAGTCGGCGGGTGAACGTCAACGTCCATTCGTCACCGCGCTGCTCGAGGACGCCGAGGTCGTCGTTGCCGGTCCGTGTCATCGCGTGCCTCCATGTCGTCGAGGTGGTGGGCGAGGGCGTCGAGGCGACCGGCCCACGCGGTGCGGTACGGCGTGAGCCAGTCGTCGACGTCGCGCAGCGCGTCGGCGCGCAGCCGGTAGACGCGGCGGGGCCCGTCGACCCGTGCCTCCACGGCGCCCGCCTCGCGCAGCACGCGCAGGTGCTTCGACACCGCCGGCTGGCTCAGGCCGACGGCGCCGACGAGCTCGCCGACCGTCCGCTCACCGTCGAGCAGGAGGTCGAGGATGCGCCGCCGCGCCGGCTCGGCGAGGACGTCCCACACGGCGACCCAGCATGCCGGGTCAGTTATATGCCTGTCAAGGCATATCAGGCGACGACGAAGACCGCAGCGCGTCGAGCTCGTCGAAGGCGGCGAGCCGGTCGGCGCCGACGACGATGCCCCGCATCCCGAGGCGTTCTGCGGCGGCGACGTTGGCGGGGTGGTCGTCGAGGAACACCGTCGACTCGGCGGTCACCTCGAGGGCGTCGAGCGCCAGCTCGAAGATCGCCGGGTTCGGCTTGCGGACGCCGGCGACGCACGAGTCGACGATCACCTCGAACAGCTCGTCGACGGGCGCCATCGTGCGCCACGTCGACCCGAACTCGGCGATGTTGTTCGTGACGAGGCCGGTGCGCACGTCCGGGCGACGACGCCGGATCGCGAGCGCCCGCTCGATCACCGCCTCGCGCTGGGGATCCTCGCTGCGGGCGGCGGTCTCCATCAGCACCGCGAGCGGGTCGACCTCGTGGCCCGCCTCACGCGCCAGCGACACCAGCGCCGCTCGCGTGTCGGCGAACGTCGCCTCGCCCCGCTCCAGCCGGTGCCACGGGTGGTCGGTGTCCTCGTGGTACGGGCCGAAGCACAGCTCCATCACGACCTCGCGGTCGAGGCCGAGTTGCGCCCCACCCTCGCGCACGAACGTGAAGGGCGACACGGTGAAGACACCACCGAAGTCGTAGAGCACCGCTCTCACGGTTCGACAGCATGGCCGCTACGGTCACCGTCCGTGGAAGTGAGAGAGGCGCTGTCCGTCGACGAGATCGACCTGTCCGACATCGAGGGCTTCTGGACCCGCCCGCTGGCGGAGCGCGACGGCGCGTTCAAGACCCTGCGGGAGCAGCGGCCGATCGCGTTCTTCGAGGAGCCCGACCTCGAGACCGACCTGATCCCGAAGGGTCGCGGCTACTACGCGCTCACCAAGCACGCCCACATCCTCGAGGCCAGCCGCCAGCCGGAGCTGTTCTGCTCCGGGAAGGGCGCCACCAGCATCATCGACATGCCCGAGGTGATGCTCGACTTCTTCGGGTCGATGATCAACATGGACGATCCGCGCCACGCCCGCATGCGCCGCATCGTCGCCCGCGGGTTCACCCCGCGGATGCTCGCCAAGGTCGAGCAGGACGTGCAGCGGGCCGCCGCCGAGTGCGTCGATCGCGTGATCGAGAAGGGCGAGTGCGACTTCGTCACCGAGGTCGCGTCACGGCTGCCGCTCAAGATCATCTGCGACATGATGGGAATCCCCGAACGCGACTACGACTTCATCTTCGAGCGCTCGAACGTCATCCTCAGCAACGGCGACCCCGAGTACATCCCCGAGGGTTCCGACATCCTCACCGCGTTCCTCACCGCCGGGTCGGAGCTGTCGAACCTCGTGCAGGAGCTCGGCAAGTACCGGCGCGACAACCCGATCGACGACCTCACGAGCGCGCTCGTCAACGCCGAGCTCGACGGCGAGAAGCTCGACGACCAGGAGCTCGGCTCGTTCTTCATACTCCTCGTCGTCGCCGGCAACGAGACGACGCGCAACGCCATCAGCCACGGGATGAAGCTGCTCACCGACCATCCCGACCAGCGCAAGGCGTGGATCGACGACTTCGAGGCGGTCGCCCCGACCGCGGTCGAGGAGATCGTGCGCGTCGCGTCACCGGTCATCTGGATGCGGCGCACGGTCACCACCGACGGGGCGCGCATCGGCGACCAGGAGTTCACCGAGGGCGACAAGCTCATCCTCTTCTACAACTCGGCGAACCGCGACGCCGACGTGTTCGACGACCCGTTCACGTTCGACGTGCGCCGCAATCCCAACCCGCACGTCGGCTTCGGCGGCCCGGGCCCGCACTTCTGCCTCGGCGCCCACCTCGCCCGCCGCGAGATCACGGTCATGTTCCGCGAGCTGCTGCAGCGGGTGCCCGACATCCACGCCACGTCAGAGCCCGACCGCCTGCGGTCGAACTTCATCAACGGCATCAAGCACCTCCCGGTCGCATTCGGCCGCGCCGCCTGACCCCCACTAGGTTCCGCCCTCATGCAGATCGAGGGAGCTGGCGCGCTCGTCACCGGCGGCGCATCCGGACTCGGCGAGGCGACCGTCCGTGAGCTCATCGCCCACGGCGCCACCGTCACCATCGCCGACAAGAACGCCGACAGGGGCAAGGCGCTCGCCGACGAGCTCGGTGCCAACTGCCGGTTCGCGGAGATGGACGTCACGGACTCGGCGTCGGTCGAGGCCGCGATCGCCCACGCCGCCGACGGCACCGCGCTGCGGATCGTCTCCCACGCCGCCGGCCTCGGGTGGGCGCAGCGCACGATCAACCGCGACAACAGCCCGCACGACTTCGACCCGTTCATGTTCGTCATCAACGTGAACCTGATCGGCACGTTCAACGTCCTCCGCTACGGGGCCTCGGCGATGGCGAAGACCGAGCCCTACAACGCCGACGGCGCGCGTGGCGTCGTCGTGAACACCGCGTCGGCGGCCGCGTTCGACGGTCAGATCGGCCAGCTCGCCTACTCGGCGTCGAAGGGCGGCGTCGTCGGGATGACGCTGCCGGTCGCGCGCGACGTCGCCCGCCACGGCATCCGCGTCGTCACGATCGCGCCCGGCCCGAACGACAC
>DASSOZ010000218.1:0-4829 GCA_035700105.1 Acidimicrobiales bacterium | reverse complement strand
GCGGGAACTCGGCCATGCCCGACGACCCGACGTGGAGGCTGATGACCGTCTGCGTCTCGGCGCACGCCTTGATGATCGGGTCCCAGTAGTCCTCGAAGATCGACGGGAAGCCGATCCTGTGCGGACGCTCGGGAAGCGTGACGCCTGTGAAGCCCCGCTCGGCGTTGCGACGGATCTCCTCGGCGCCCTTCTCGGGGTCGGCGAGCCACGTGATGCCCATCGGGACGATGCGCTCGGGGTACGGGCCGTGCCACTCGTCGAGGAACCAGTTGTTCCATGCCTTCGTCGTCGCCAGGCCGAGCTCGGGATCGGAGCACTGGCTGAACACGCGCCCGCAGAAGCCGGTGACCATCGACGGGAAGTTGACCGACGCCCACACGCCGTTGATGTCCATGTCGTTGACGCGCGCGTGGATGTCCCAGCAGCCGCGCCGCATCTGGTCGAAGTTGAACGGCTCGACCTTCACGGTCTCGGGTCGGCGTCCGGCGACGGCGTTCATGCCGACCTGGAAGTGACGCTGCCCGTCGAACTCCCACACCTGGTGACCGTGCTCGTCCTCGACGATGCGTGGCGCACGTGCCTGGAGCTTCTTCGGCAGGCGGCCCTCGAACATGTCCGGCGGCTCGACGAGGTGGTCGTCGACGCTGATGACGGTGTACTTGACCTCGCGCGGGACCGGGTCCGGGAGGAACAGCTCGCTGCCTGCCACGGCGCTCATGCTCGCGCCGTGGCCAACTCCTTCGCCCGCTCGGCGGTGCGCTCGCCGTCGATCGACGCGCAGAAGTCGTCGAACGTGTCGGTCGGACCCCGCCACCGGAGCGTCTCGACGTCGTCGACGACCGGCGGCTCGGTGCGGAGCGTGGCGAGGTCGCGGAAGAGGAATGCGTGCTCGCGGTGGTCGGCGAGGTTGGCGGCGACGCGGGTCGCGTTGCGGATGCCGGGCACGTCCCACTTCAGCCCGAGTTCTGGGATGTCCTCGAGGTGCGTGTAGCGGGCCAGGACGGCACTGGCGGTCTTGGCGCCGAAGCCGGGGACGCCGGGGAAGCCGTCGGCGCTGTCGCCGGTGAGCGCGAGCCAGTCGGGGATCGACTCGGGCCCGATGCCGTACTTGGCGCGGATGCCGGCCTCGTCGGTGACGACGTCCTTGCGGCGGTCGAGCTGCACGACGCGGGCGCCGCTGACGCACTGGCCGAGGTCCTTGTCGGGCGTGCAGATCACGACCTGCT
The DNA here is from genome assembly GCA_035700105.1 of Acidimicrobiales bacterium. Lineage (GTDB taxonomy): Bacteria > Actinomycetota > Acidimicrobiia > Acidimicrobiales > DASSOZ01 > DASSOZ01. Next base: position 3,603 of record DASSOZ010000218.1, on the reverse strand, counting down.
CGACGGCGGCGTCGGCGGCGGCGACCTTCGCCGCGCTCGCCAGCCCGTCGTCGGCCTCGAGCTCGACCATCGGCCAGACGGTGACCCCCATCGCCGCCAGTCCGTCCTCGAGCAGGCCGAACTGGCTCAGCAGCTCCGGCGGCATGCCCGCGCTCGACTTGTACGTCGGCCACAGGTCGTTGCGGAACGACTCGATGACGTGATCGGTCGCGACGCCGACGTGGGTCGCGCCGCCGGCCAGCAGGTAGAGGACGCTGTCGAGGACGCCCCGGGTGGCAGCGATCTCCTGTCCCGCGGCGGTGACGTGCGACGGCCGGGCGAAGTGGTGCCGGAAGAGCTCGTAGGTGCCGTCGACGAGGTGGACCTTCATGGCGGCGTCAGTTGTACAACGTTCCGCAACTCGGCGTGTTTCGGCACTCTCGGGTAGTATCGTTCCGTAAATGGCTCCCGGCCGCGAGGTGGCGATCGCCTGGAACGGCCGCCCCACCCGGGCGTGGGTCCCCGAGCGCCTCAGCAAGCGCGACCTCTCGCTGAACGAGCGCGCCGTCCGGGCGACGGAACGGGCCGCGGCGCTGACGGGCCGGGCGAGCGACGCGCTCCCGCCGGAATGGGAGCCGCTCGCCCGCCTGCTGCTGCGCTCGGAGGGCGTCGCGTCGTCGGCGATCGAGGGCGTGCGGGCGCCCGTCGCCGCGATCGCCGCCGCCGAGCTCGAGCCGGCCGGTGACGACGACGCCGCCTGGATCGCCGACAACCTCGCCGCGGTGCGGCGCTCGATCGCCGACGCCCACCGGCGACCGCTGGACGTCGCGGCGCTGAACCGGTGGCACCGGGCGTTGATGTCCAACACGACGCGCCTCCCCCGCCGGCTGATCGGACGGCCGCGCGACACGCAGGGGTGGATCGGCGGGACGAGCCCCCTCGACGCCGCCCTCGTGACGCCTCCGCCCGCTCGAGTGGGCGCGCTGCTCGATGACCTCGTGGCGTTCGCCAACCGCACCGACGTCGACGCGGTCACGCAGGCCGCCGTCGCGCACGCGCAGTTCGAGGTGATCCACCCGTACGCCGACGGCAACGGACGCGTCGGGCGCGTCCTCGCCGGTTGGGTGCTGACGCGGCGGCTGCACGTCGTCAACCCCCCGCCGATCAGCACCGGCATCGCGCGCGACCGCGGCGGCTACCTGTCGGGCCTGACGCTCTTCCGCCTCGGCGACGTCGACCCGTGGGTGCGCTGGTTCGCCGACGTCGTGGCGGGTGCCGCCGAGGCGTCGATCGTGCTCGTCCGGGACGTCGCCGAGCTCCAGGCACGCTGGGACGAGCGGTTGGGCCGGGTGCGGGTCGACGCAACCGCGCGCCGGGTGGTGCGGCTGCTTCCCGCGCATCCGGTGATCGCGGCGTCGACGGTCGCCGGGGCGCTCGCCATCAGCGAACGCGCGGCGCGGTCGGCGCTGACGACACTTGCCGACGCCGGCATCGTGGACGGGTACGAACCGGCGCGGCGGGCGCGCGGGCGGCCGCGCCGGTGGTGGGTGGCGCAGGAGCTGCTCGACCTCGTCACCGAGTGGGCCCGGTGAGCGGCTGACAGACTGCCGGGCCGATGCGCCTCGCCTTCACGCCCGAACAGGAAGCGTTGCAGCGAGAGCTGCGCGGCTACTTCGCATCACTCGTCGAGGAGATCGGTGGCGGTGACGCCGACGGCGGGTCGCACTACAAGGAGTACATCGCCCGCATGGGCGACGACGGGTGGCTCGGCATCGGGTGGCCGACGGAGTACGGCGGCCAGGCGCGCCCGCTCGCCGACCAGTTGATCTTCGTCGAGGAGTCGCACTGGGCGGGTGTGCCGCTCCCGCTGCTCACGCTCAACAGCGTCGGCCCGACGATCATGGCGCTCGGCACCGACGAGCAGAAGGAACGGTTCCTGCCCGGCATCCTGAAGGGCCGGGTCCACTTCGCCATCGGCTACACCGAGCCGACCGCCGGGACCGACCTCGCGTCCCTGAAGACGACGGCGGTGCGCGACGGCGACGAGTACGTCGTCAACGGCCAGAAGCTGTTCACGTCGGCCATCCAGTACGCGGACTACGTGTGGCTCGCGGTGCGGACCGATCCGACGGTCGCGAAGCACAAGGGCCTCTCGGTGCTCATCGTGCCGACGTCGTCACCCGGGTTCTCGTGGACACCCATCGACACGGTCGGCGGCGAGCCGACGAGTGCGACGTTCTACGACGACGTCCGCGTCCCGGTGACGAACCTCGTCGGCGGCGAGAACAACGGGTGGCGCCTGATCACCAACCAGCTCAACCACGAGCGGCTGGCGATCACACCGGCGTCCGGGGTGCTGCGCCTGCTCGACGACGTGACGGGGTGGGCGCGCTCGGAGGGGCTGCTGGCGCACGAGTGGGTGCGCGTGAACCTCGCGCGCGTCGCCGCCAAGATCGAAGTGCTGCGGCTGTTGAACTGGCGGGCGGCCTCGGACGTCGGTGGCGCCGTCGGTCCGGCGGACGCGTCGGCGACGAAGGTGTACGGCACCGAGCTGTACCTCGAGGCGTACCGCCTGCTCCACGAGGTGCTCGGCGCGCGCGGCTACGTCCGCGACGGATCACCGGGGGCGATCCTCGGCGCCCGCATCGAGCGCGCGTACCGCAGCACGATCATCTTCACGTTCGGCGGCGGCGCCAACGAGGTGCAGCGCGACATCGTTGCGATGGTCGGCCTGGGGATGCCCCGGGCGCCGCGCTGACGGTCGTACCGTTGCCTGCATGACGGACGCGTTCCCGCCGCCGCCCCCGCCCACGTCGCCGTCCTCATCGTGACCCGTTTCGGTGAGTTGGGGCGCGCATGGCGGGCCGTACTCACCGAAACCGCGGCGAGGTGGGGCGTGCGCCGGTGGACGTGGCCGGCGCTCGGCGGAATGTGGCTGTTCGAGCTGCACCGGTTCGCGCTGATCAGGTAGCGCGCGGCACGAGCTCCACCGGGGCGTGGCGCACCCCCGTGTGCTTGTTGCTGCGCGTGCGCTCGACGGGTCCGGTCGGCACGACACCGTCGAAGCGGTCGAGCATCGCGTCGAGCACGAGGCGGATCTCCATGCGGGCGAGGTTGGCCCCGAGGCAGAAGTGCGTCCCGTGCCCGAAGGCGACGTGCGGGTTGGGTGTGCGCCCGATGTCGAAGGTGAACGGGTCGTCGAACACGCTCTCGTCGAAGTTGGCCGACGCCCACCACAGCGTGACCTTGTCGCCGGCCGGGATCCCGACGCCACCGACGTCGACATCGCGCGTCGCCGTGCGGCGGTTGTACGGCGTCGAGCTCGCCCACCGGAGGACCTCGTCCACCGCCGTCGGCATCAGGGACCGGTCGGCCTGCAACCCACGCCACTGGTCGGGCCGCTCGGCGAGCGCGAGCACACCGAGCGTGATCGAGTTGCGCGTCGTCTCGCTGCCGGGAGCGACGAGCAGGCTGAAGAACATGTGGAGCTCGGCGTCGGTCAGCGCCGGGTCGGTGGACGTGGCGACCGTCGACAGCATGTCGTGCGCCGGGCAGCGCTGCTTCTCGGCGATGAGGGACGTCGCGTACTCGAACATCGCCGCCGAGGCGGCACGCGTGCGCTCG
>DASSOZ010000217.1:0-7340 GCA_035700105.1 Acidimicrobiales bacterium | reverse complement strand
GGCGACGAAACCGACGTGACACACGATCGCCTCGGCCAGGATCGAGCGGATCGTCGCGTCGTCGTAGCGACCGCGCTCGGCCTTGCGACGCACACGGGTCCGGTCGGTCGGCTCGGTCACGCCTCCATCGTGGCCGCGTCGACCGTGAGACCCGCCAGGTATTTCTCGAGGACGTGCGTCGTCAGCGTGTCGAGCGGCGACGGCAGCGCGCCGGGCGTCGCCACCGCGAGCGACGCCACGCCGTGCATCACCGACCACAGCCCGGTCGCCACGACGAGCGCGTCGCGCTCGACGATGCGACCGGCGTCGATGGCACGCTGCGCGGCCTCGACCAGGTGTCCGAACGCGGTCGCCCCGATCGACGACACCACGTCGTCGCGCCGCGTCATGAAGATCATGCGGTAGGGCTCGGGGTTGTCGACGCCCCACTGCACATAGGCGGCGGCGCCGCGGCGCAGGCACTCGACGGGGTCGCCGTCGCGGTCGACGGCGGCATCGACGTGGCGGTCGAGGTCGGCGAAGTAGCGCTCGGCGACGGCGAGCAGCAGCTCCTGGCGGTCCTCGAAGTGCAGGTAGATCGCGGGTGCCGTGCAGCCGACCTCGCGTGCGACCGCCCGCACGGTGACGGCGTCCTCGTCACCGGTCTCCACGAGCAGGCGGTCGGCCGCCTCGATGATCTCGATCCGCAGGCGGTCGCCCTCGCCCTTGCGGGCCCGCTGGCGCATTCCTCGTTCTACACGGAAACGGGTTCGTGCAGCCCCTCGGTCGTGCCCTCGCCCGCGACCGCGGCCGACGTTTCGAGGTCGACGTGCTCGTGGATGCCCCACCGCTCGTACACGCGGCGCAGCGGTCCCGGCGCCCACCAGTTCGCCCGGCCGGCGAGGCGCATGAACGCGGGGACGAGCGTCGCCCGGATCACGGTCGCGTCCATCACGACCGCCATCGTCAGGCCGATACCGAACAGCTTGATGAAGGTGATGCGCGACGTCGCGAACGCCAGGAACACGACGGCGAGCAGCGCGGCCGCGGCCGTGACGATGCGGCCCGTGTGCTCGAGGCCGACGGCGACCGAGCGGACGTTGTCGCCGCTCGCGTCCCACTCCTCCTTGATGCGCGACAGGAGGAAGACCTCGTAGTCCATAGAGAGGCCGAACGCGATGCAGAACATGAGGATCGGTGTCGTCGTGTCCAGCGCGCCGATGGCGGTGAAGTCCAGCGCCCGCGACAGGTGGCCTTCCTGGAAGATCCAGACCATCGCGCCGAACGTCGCCGACAGGCTGAGCACGTTCAGCACGAGCGCCTTCACGGGGACCAGGACGCTGCCGAACATCAGGAACAGCAGCACGAACGTCGACAGGGCGATGATGAGCATCGCCCACGGGATCATGCCGAACAGCGACGCCTTCTCGTCGACGAGCATCGCCGCCGAGCCGCCGACCTTCACCGCGAACGGCGCGGGCGTGGCCCGGATCGCCTTGACGAGCGCCTCACCGTCCTTCGACATCGGCTCGACCGCGGGGACGACCGACAGCCACGTCGCGTCGCGGCTGACGAACCGCTCGTGCAGGGACCCCGGCGGGAGCACGAGCTTCCCGTCGATGAACGACCCTGCCGCCGAGTCGACCCGGGCCGCGTTCGGCAGTTGCGACAGGCGCGTCGCGTAACCGGCGACGTCGCCGGCGCGAGCCGTCGGGTCGACGCCCGTCGCCACGACGGTGTTGGGGTACGCCTCCTGGCTGGGGAACGACGCCCGGATCTCGTCCATCACCTGGCGGGCGGGGGCGCTCGCCGGCATGACGCGGTCGTCGGGGAGCGTGAAGCGGATGTGCAGGAACGGCCCGCCGAGCACGGCGAGCAGGAGGATCGCCGCGGTGGCGACGGGGATCGGGCGGCGCATCACGACCATGGCGACGCGGTGCCAGAACCCCTCGCCGACCTCCTTCGGGTGGCGGCGGAACACGACCCACTTGTCGACTCGCGTGCCGAGGGCGGCGAGCAGCGCGGGCAGGACGATCACCGCGCCGGCGGCCGCCATCACGACGACGCTGATGCCCGCGTACGCGAACGAGCGCAGGAACGCGAGCGGGAAGATGAGCAGCGCGGCGAGCGACACGGCGACGGTGAGCGCGCTGAACGCGACCGTGCGCCCGGCGGTCTGCACGGTGCGGATCACCGCGTCGTCGACCGCGTGCCCGTGGCGCAGCTCCTCACGGAAGCGCGACACGATGAAGAGGCTGTAGTCGATCGCCAACCCGAGGCCCATCGCGGTGACGAGGTTCAGGGCGAAGATCGACACCTCGGTGAGCCCGGCGATCACGCTCAGGCTGAGGAAGGCGGCGACGATCGCCAGCAGGCCGATGACGAGCGGCAGGCTGGCGGCGACGACGCTGCCGAACACGAGGACGAGCAGCACGAGCGTGATCGGGAAGGCGATCATCTCCGCCCGGGCGAGGTCCTTCTCGATCTGGTGGCCGACCTCGTGGAAGATCTCGGCGAAGCCGCTCACGCGCACGCTGACGGCGGCGGCGCCGGTCTCGGCGGGTGCGAGGTCGAACGCCGGCGCCAGCGTCTTGATGCGCTCGGCGACATCGTCCTGGCTGCCGCTCAGGCGGGCGAGCACGAGCGCCTTCGTGCCGTCCGCGCTCTTCAGCGGGGGCGCCCCGAGCGTCCAGTACGACTGGCTCTGCACGACGCCGCGCTCGGCGCCGAGCCGCTCCGTGAGCTGCCGGCCGTAGTCGGCGATCGCCGGGTCGTCGACGGTGGTGCCCTTCTTCGTCGTCTCGACGAGGAGCACGACCTGGGGGTCGCCCTGGTCGAACGTCTTCTCGAGGACGTGGTCGGCCTTCCACGACTCGCTGCCGGGGTCGTCGAACCCGCCCTGGCTGAGCCGGGAGGCGACGTTGCCGCCGAGCGCACCGGCGACGAGGAAGGCGACGACGGCGCCGAGGAGCACCCGACGGCGGCGGCGGACGAGGAAGGCGGCGAGACGGCCGAACATCGGAAACCCCTGACGTTGCCTGCGCTGAGTTAGCGCCGTTCAGTTACGGGGTCCACCCTCTTACGGATCGTGCCGGTTCGTCCAGATGACGTCGGTCACAGCGCCGGCGGCGCGGTCTCCGTCACTCGAAGACGAGGACAGGTTGCTGCACCGGGTACTGGACCTGGCGGTAGACGTCCGGTCCCCCGGCGACGAGGCCGACGGCGGCGTCGAACAGGCCGACGACGCTGTAGCCCTCGAAGCAGCTGTTCACCGTCCCGCCGTTGCACGTGTCGAGCACGAAGTCGTATGTACGGACCTCGTGCGGCGCCAGCGCCGTGATCGGCGGCGGGCACGTGTCGGGGTTGCCGCCGGTCGACTCGCCGTTGGTGAACAGCGCGCCCGAGATCGCGCACTGGTACGGCTTCGGGTCGAGCGGGATCGTGTCACCGCTGCGGTTCTCGATGCGCACGGTCCCGCGAAACGATCCGGAGTACGTCACAGCGGTGTGGTTCTCGAGGTGCATCGTCACGCAGATGCGCGGGTCGTTGTCCTGCTGGCCGGTGTGGATCTGCGACGGCGGCGGGCACACCGCTCCCTTGGTGGCCGCGGTCCGGGCGGCGTCGACGACGGTGTCGCTGATGGCGCTCTGGTCGCCGAGCACGTGGAACGCGGCGACGCGGTCGAGCTCGGCCTCGAGGAACAGTCGTGTCCTCACCCCGAGGTCCGTCGGCCCCGAGGTGAGCAGCACCGGTGCCCGGTGACGAGCGGCGTGGGGCGCGGCGGCGAGCGCGTCGGGGAAGAGGTCGCCGCGCGCCAGATCGATCTCGGTGTTCGGCCACCCGAGCTGGTCGTGGGCGAGCCAGGCGACGAGCGCGGCCGTCTCGCTCCGGTCGCGCCCGCCGTAGCGGTGGACCTCGGGGGCGAGGTCGTGCAGCGCGCGCTCCACATCACCGCTCACGGCAGCGAGTCCACCGAGCAGGACGACGCGCTCCGGCGTGAGTCGCCGAATCGAGTCCGCGGCCGCGGGTGAGAGCGCCGCCCGCGCCGTCAGCAGCAGCGGGTACGGGCCGGAGAACGCGACCGGACCGGCAGCGAGCGCGTCGGCGAACGACTCACCGCTCGCCACGAACACCGTCCGCTTCCCGTCGAGGGCGGGTGCGGCGCCGACGGCGTCCGCCACCCGCGCCGCGGTGTCGTAGCGCGTCGCGCCGCCGTAGCGCCGGACCTCGTAGCCGTCCGTGCGCAGCGCCGCTTCGACGTCGGCGCCGACCGCGGTCTCGTCGCCGACGACGTGGACCCGCCGAACCCCGAGGCGGGCGAGCGCGCCGCGCGTCGCGGCGGGCACCGCGTGCGGCTCGGTCAGCAGGATCGGTCCATCGACCGAACCGGCGAGCGCAGATGCAGCGAGCGCATCGGGGAACGTGTCACCGCGTGCGACGACGGCATCCGTGGCCGACGTGAACGCCGCGGTCCCGGCGACGACCGCCGTCTCGTACCGCGTCGGCCCCGCGAGCCGGTCCGCGGTCGCGGCCGCGCCGGCCGGTGCCGCGGCGACGAGGAGCGCGCCCGCCGCGGCGACCACGAACGTGGAGATGATCCGCCGCACGCCTCCGCTCTACCCCGGGTACCCGACCTCCCACAGCACCAGGCCGTCGGGCGGGGCGACGGTGCGGACGAGCGAGCGGTCCCGTGCACGGAGGATGGCGGCCACGTCGCCGGCGCGGGCGCGCCCGCGTCCGACGTCGACGAGCAGGCCGACGATCGAGCGCACCATCTGCTGGCAGAACGACGTCGACGTGATGTCGAAGCGCAGCAACCCGTCACCGAGGTCGACCCACCGGGCGTCGAGGACCCGGCGAACCATCGTGAACGACGCAACGCCGCGCGGGACGCGGCACAACGAGGTGAAGTCGTGCTCGCCGATGAGCGGGTCACAGCCCAACCGCATCGCTGCGAGGTCGAGGTCGTCGTCCACCCACCACACCCGCCCCGCCAGGAGCGGGTCGGGCACCGGCGTGTTGACGACCGTGTAGCGGTACGACCGCGACACCGCCGAGTGCCGGGCGTCGAAGTCGTCGCCGACGAACGCCGCGTCGCGGACGACGACGGCCGGCGCGCACATCGAGTTGACCGACCGCTGCAGGCGGGCCAGGTCGTCGAACGACGCGGGCACGTCGAACGACACGACCTGCCCGCGACCGTGCACGCCCTTGTCCGTCCGCCCCGCACACGACAACGTCACAGCCGCGCCGACGACGCGCGTCAACGCGTCGCCGAGCACGCCGGCGACGGTGCGCACGCCCGGGGTCGCGGCGAAGCCGTGGAAGCCCGAGCCGTCGTACGCGACCGTGAGCCGGACGCGAACCGACGGCCCCTCGGGGGCCGTCGGTCGGAAGTCGTCGCTGTCGTCGAGCGGGAACAGCGTCACACGAATTCGATGCGCGCCATGGGGGCGTTGTCCCCGTGGCGCGGGCCGAGCTTGAGGATGCGCAGGTAGCCACCCGGACGCTCGGTGTACCGAGGCGCGATCTCGGCGAAGAGCTTGTGCGCCATGTCCTTGTCGCGGATGAACGCGACGACCTGGCGCTGCTGGTGCACGCCGCCCTTCTTCGCCTTCGTGATCATCTTCTCGGCGATCGGACGGAGCGCCTTCGCCTTGGCCTCGGTGGTCACGAGGCCCTCGGTGGCGATCAGCGACGCGACGAGGTTGCCCATCATCGCCTTCTGGTGCGCGGCGTCACCGCCGAAGCGGCGTCCCTTCTTCGGAGTCGCGGGCACGACCGGTCTACTCCTTCGTGCGCAGCGACAGGCCGCGCTCGTCCAGCTTGAGGATGACCTCGTCGAGCGACATCTGGCCGAAGTTGGTGATCGACAGCAGGTCGTCCTCGGACTTCTCGATGAGCTCGCCGATGGTGTTGACCTGCGCCCGCTTGAGGCAGTTGCGCGGCCGCTCGGACAGGTCGAGCTCCTCGATCGGCAGGTCGAGGTCGGGCGAGCCGCTCGTCGTGGCCCCCACCTCGCCGAGCTCGAGGCCCTGCGGCGCCTCGCTCATGTCGGCCACCAGGCCGACGAGCGAGCGCAGCGTGTCGCCCGCCGACGCGAGCGCCTCGCGCGGCGAGATCGAACCGTCGGTCTCGATGTCGAGCGTGAGCGCGTCGAAGTTCGTCGACTGCTCGACCCGCGTCGGCTCGACGGTGAACGCCACCCGCCGCACCGGCGAGAAGATCGAGTCGACCGGGATGACACCGATCGTCGACGACTTCTTGTTGCGGTCGGCCGACACGTAGCCGCGGCCGCGCTCGACGGTGATGTCGATCGCCAGGCGGCCCTTGTCGGAGAGCGACGCGATGTGGAGGTCCGGGTTGAGGATCTCGACGTCGGCCGACGTCTGGATGTCCTTGGCCGTGATGTCACCGGGACCGCGGGCGTCGAGACGCAGCATCACCGACTCGTCGGACTCGACCCGCAGGACGAGGTCCTTGAGGTTGAGGATGAGATCGGTGACGTCCTCCTTCACGCCCGGAAGGGTCGTGAACTCGTGGAGGGCGTCGTCGAAACGGACCTGCGTGACGCCGGCGCCGGGGATCGACGAGAGGAGCGTGCGCCGGAGCGAGTTGCCGAGTGTGTGGCCGAACCCGGGCTCGAGCGGCTTGACGACGAACCGCTGGCGGTTGTTCTCCTCCTCGTCGAGGGCCTCGACCGTGGGTCGCTGGATGATGAGCATGCGGCGGCCCCTTACTTCGAGTACAGCTCGACGATGAGCGATTCGCGCACGGGCACGTCGATGTGCTCGCGCAGCGGCGGGTTCAGGACGGTGACCTCGAAGCCCTCCGCACCGCGCTCGAGCCACGCGGGCACCTGGCGGTCGATGGTGTCGAGGTTGTGGCGGACGACGATCATGTTGCGGGCCTTGTCGCGCAGCGAGATCACGTCGCCCTTGCGCACCTGGTAGCTCGGGATCGTGACGCGCCGGCCGTTCACGGCGACGTGGCCGTGGCGGACGAACTGGCGCGCCTGGGCACGCGACGAGCCCCAGCCGGCGCGGTACGCCACGTTGTCGAGGCGCATCTCGAGCATGCGTAGGAGGTTCTCGCCGGTGATGCCCTGCTGGCGGTTGGCCTCGACGTAGAGGTTGTGGAACTGCTTCTCGAGCACGCCGTAGATGCGGCGGGCCTTCTGCTTCTCCCGCAGCTGGAACAGGTACTCGGACTCCCGGACGCGGCCGCGGCCGTGCTCACCCGGGGGGTAGGGCCGGCGCTCGATCGGGCACTTCATCGAGTCGCACTTGGGGCCCTTGAGGAAGAGCTTCATCTTCTCCCGCCGGCACAGGCGGCAGACGGGACCGGTGTAACGAGCCATC
>DASSOZ010000216.1:0-3867 GCA_035700105.1 Acidimicrobiales bacterium | reverse complement strand
CAACGCGGTCTCCCCGTCGCGCCCCACCACCACGGGCAGCGCGCCCCCCGTGGTGGTCACCAGCGGCACGCCGCACGCCATCGCTTCGATGGCCGGCAGCGAGAACCCCTCGTACAGCGACGGGACGACGGCGACCTCGGCCTCGGCGTACAGCTCGACGATGCGCTCCTGCTCGACGCCGCTGACGAACGTCACGGCGTCCTCGATGCCGAGCTCCTTGATGAGCCGCGGCGCACCGCTCTCGTCGCGCGGCTTGCCGATGACCGTCAGCTCGACGTCGCGCTCGGTCCGCAGCTTGGCGACGGCCTCGAGGAGGTAGCGCAGGCCCTTCATCGGGACGTCGGCGCTTGCCGTGGTCATGAGCCGGCCCGGCACCTTGGCCACCTCGGGCATCGGCCGGAACACCTCGTGGTCGACGCCCACCGGGACGACCGCCATCCGGTCGTTCGGCACACCCATCTGGTCGGTGATGTCGCGCTTCGACGACTCCGACACCGTGATGATGCGGTCGAGCCGCGGCGCCACCTTCTTCTGCATCTTGAGGAAGCTGTAGAAGCGCCGCAGGCTCACCTTGCGCCGCAGCGTCTCGGCGTGGGCGAGGTCGAGCTCACGGTCGACGGTGACCGGGTGGTGCAGCGTGGCGATGACGGGCAGGCCGGCGCGCTCGATGCCGAGCAGGCCCCACGCCAGCGACTGGTTGTCGTGGACGATGTCGAAGTCGCCCGTGCGCTTCGCCAGCCGGCGCCACGCCCGCAGCGAGAACGTGAACGGCTCGGGGAACGCCGCCGTGCACACCATCAGGTACTCGAGCAGGTCGATGTCGCTGCGGATGTCGAGGAACGCGGTCTTGCGCATCGGCTTGCGCCCGCCGTAGAAGTCGATGCCGCCGAGCTCGTGCAGGACGACCGGGTCGTCGATCTCCGGGTACGGCGGTCCCGAGAACACCTCGACGTGGTGGCCGAGGTTGGCGAGCTCGCGGGTGAGGTGGCGGGTGTAGATGCCCTGGCCCCCGCAGTGCCGGTTGCCCCGGTAGATCAGGAAGGCGATTCGGAGGGCTTCGTCGGACTGGGGCACGGGCGGAAACCCTTCTTCTTCGTTGACCGGTCGGTCAAGTTGCCCGCCGAGCGGGCGGGCGCGGCTCGACCCCGGCGGGGGGACCGGGGTCGAGCGTACGGGACGGTGGGTTGTGCGGAGCTACGCCGCTTCGCTGGAGGCCTCGATCGCGGTCGGCTTGTCGCCGACGTTGATCTCGACCTTGCGGGGCTTGGCCACCTCGGCGACCGGGATCGTCAGCGTCAGGACGCCGGCGTCGTAGTTCGCCTGGAGGCCGGACGGGTCGAGCGTGTCGCCCAGGAACAGCTGGCGGCGGAACGTGCCGCGGGGCCGCTCGTTGACGAGGATCTCGTCGCCCTCACGCGGCGTCCAGCCCCGCTCGCCGGTGACCGTGAGCACGTTCTTCTCGACGGTGACGTCGATCGTCGACGCGTCGACGCCGGGCAGGTCGAAGTGGACGTAGAAGTGGTCGCCCCGGCGGTACGCGTCCATCGGGAACGACCGGGTCGCCGACCTCGGGGCGTTCCACAGCTCGTCGGTCAGCCGGTCCAGCTCACGGAACGGATCGAAGCGCATCAGCATCGTTGGGAGACCTCCTGCTACAAGGTTCGGACACCGAGTGCAACGCTGAGTGTAGAGGAAAACGTTCCCGTGATCAAGAAGAAAACCTGAGTCGTTGACGCTCAAGTAGCCAGGCGCCGGCCACCAGGGCCACGGTGACGACGACCGTCGGCCCGTCGCCGGTCCGGTCGAACGGCGTCGAGCCAGTTCGCAGGTGCACCGTGGCGGCCCGCCACTGCCGGGCGCCCAGGTCGGTCTGCTGCGTGACCCCGCCCCGGTGGTCGACGAACGCGCTGAACCCCGTCGGCGCCGCTTGCACGGTGTCGCGGCCGGTCTGCCACGCCCGCAGCCGGGCGGCGGCGATCTCCTGGGCCGGCATCTGGGTCGTCGTGTACGACGACGCGTTGGTCGGGACGAGGAGCACCTCGCCACCGCCGCCGGCGATCGCCGAGCGGGCCCGGCCCTGGAAGAACACCTCGTAGGAGATGACGACGCCGGCGGTGGCCGCCGGGGTGGTCAGCACCCCGGGGCGGTGCGGACCGGGGAGCGCGTCGCGGTCGGGGATCGACGCGAAGTTCTCGAGGAACGAGCGGAACGGGAAGTACTCGCCGAACGGGACACGGTGGACCTTCTCGTACCGGTCGACGACGGTGCCGTCGGGCCCGTAGGCGACGGCGGCGTTGTGGAACCGGCCGTTCGGCGCGTCCTCGACGACGCCGGCGACGAGCGTCGTGTCGAGGTCGTCCGCCAGCTGCTGCAGCGTGCGCTCCTCGGCGGAGCCGGCGAGCGTCGGGACGTCGACCACGTCCTCGGGCCACAGCACGAGGTCGACGTGGCCGTCGACCTGCCTGGTCGTCTCGACGTGGCGGCGGAAGACGGCGGCCTCGTCCGCCGCCTCGGCGCGCACGCCGCGTGGCCCGCCGCCCTGGACGACCGCGACGCGGATCGTCGCGCCGGTGTCGTGGCCGCGGGGGACGAGCCATCCCGCGGCAGTCGTCGCGATCGCGGCGACGACGAGCACCGTGCCGGTGACGACGGCGGCGCGCCGCCGGGTCGCGAGGGCGGCGATCGCGGCGGCGAGCGCGGCGACGGTGCCGACGAGGAGGAGCCGGCCGCCGACGGCGACGACCGGCGCGAGCGGTCCGCCGGCCTGGCCGAGGTCCATGCCGCTGAGCGGGAGTCCGCCGAACGGCCACACGCTGCGGAACAGCTCGGCCGCGACCGTCGCGCCGACGAATCCGAGCCACCGCCCGGCACCGTCGCGGCCCGGCGGCACGAGCGCGTAGACGACGGCGGTCTGCACGGCGACGAGCGCGATGAACACGACCGCGCCGCCGGTGAACTCGAACGCCCACGCCAGCCCGACGCCGTACAGCCCGAGCCCGTACGCCGCCGCGAGCGCGATCCGCTGGCGCCACGACCGCTCGCCGAGCTGCCACGCCAGCACGGCGAGCCCGACCGGTCCGAGCGGCCACCACCCGAACGGCGGCACCGACAGCGCGGTGACCACGCCGCCGGCGAGGCACACGAGCAGGCCCACCCTCATCCGAGATTGGGTGATTGGCCGGGCCATGGGCGGCCAATCACCCAAACTCGGGGAGACCTTGCTCGAGCTCGACGACCGGGCGGAACAGGTCGCCGTGTCGCTCGACGCGGTCGAGCACCTGGGGCGCCTCGAACGTGAGCATCGACGGGTCGCGGGCGTCGAGCGCGGCTTGCACCTCGTCCCACGTGACGGGCGTCGAGACGGTCGGGCGCGTGCGGGCCCGCATCGAGTACACGCACACCGTCGTCTTCGTGATGTGGTTCTGCGACCAGTCGATGAGGACCTTGCCGCCCCGGAGCTCCTTGTCCATCCGCTCGACGACGCGGTCGGGGTGCTGCTTCTCCAGCAGCCGGGCGATGGCGTGGGCGAACGGCTTCGTGTCGTCGTACGTCACGCCCGCGCGGTTGAGCGGCACGTACAGCTGGAGCCCCTTCGACCCGGATGTCTTCGGGAACGACTGCAGGCCCAACCCGTCGAGCACGTCGCGCACCCACAACCCGACCTGGCAGCAGTCGATGAGGTCGGCCGGGGCGCCGGGGTCGAGGTCGAACGCGATCATCGTCGGCTCGTTCACGCGCTCGCCGCACGCCAGCAGCGGGTGCAGCTCGATCGACGCGAGGTTCGCCACCCACACGAGCGTCGCGAGGTCGTTCGCCAGGCAGTAGTTGATCGTCTTGCCGGCGGTGCCTCGCGACCCGATGGGGCAC
>DASSOZ010000215.1:0-3889 GCA_035700105.1 Acidimicrobiales bacterium | reverse complement strand
CCGGGGCCGCTGCTACCACCCCGACTGCGACGACACCCACGACCTCCAGGTCGACCACATCCAACCCTGGGGCGCCGCCGGGCCCACCATCCAATCCAACGGCCGCCTCGCCTGCGGCCACCACAACCGCGCCCGCAACGGACCAGCACCCGGGCCCGGGCCATAGGGCACGTCAGCGCGGGACGGCAAGGGTGGTCGGCCGAGCGCGGCCCCGGAGCACGACGTCGTCTCCAGTCGTCCACCGACTCCGCTCGCCCGGGTCGGCCACCTCCACGGCGGCACGCGACGCGACAACTCGCCTCGCCGTGTCCTTGGCCAGATCGCAGAGCCTCGCGGCTTCGTTGACCGGATCGCCGATGACGGTGTACTCGAACCGTTGCTCCTGACCGACGTTGCCGGCGACGGCCGCCCCGGCGCTGACGCCGATCCCGGCGACGACGTCGGGAAGGCTGTCTCGCAGGCGCTGGTCGATGAGCCTCGCCGCCCGCAACGCCGCACCGGCGTGACCATCGATCGGCACGGGAGCCCCGAACAACGCCAGCGCGCCGTCCCCCTCGAACTTGTTGATCGAACCGCCACATTCCGTGACCGCGGTGACGACCACGGCGAAGAAGCGGTTGAGCAACCCGACGACCTCCGTCGCCGGCCGGTTGGCAGCGAGCGCCGTCGAGCCGACGATGTCGACGAACAACACCGCCACGTCGAGGACCTCGCCGCCGAGCTCGACCTCGCGGGCGAGCGCCTCGCGTGCAACGTCCTCGCCGACGTGGCGACCGAAGAGATCGCGGATGCGTTCTCGCTCCCGGAGGCCGGCCACCATGCGATTGAACGCGGCTTGCAGCAAGCCGACCTCGCTGCCGTCGTACACGACGACTTCCGTGTCGAGGTCACCGTGTTCGACCTCCACGACGCTGGCGCGCAGGGCGCGGATCGGGTCGACGGTGGCCCGCACGGCCAGCCACGCGAGCAACAGGCCGACGACCAGCGTCGTGGCTCCCAACGCGAGGATCGTGACAGCGAGCTGAGAAGCGGAGACGTCGTGACGTGCGAGCGAGAAGGCCGCCACGGTCATGAGTCCGGCCACGGGCAGCCCGGAGCCGAGGCTCCACACGAGCAGCCAACGGGCCTCGACCCCGGGTACGAGGAGGTCGGGTGGTGTCTCGGCCGCGAGGGTGCGCGCCGACAAGGGCCGAAACGCGAACTCGGCCAGGAGGTAGGTCGACGTACAGGTGACGACGCCGCCGAACGCGACCGTCAGCGCACCGTTGAGCGCGAGCCCCGGCTGCACGGTCAGTGCCAGGCCGGTGAAGACCACCACCGCGAGCGCCCAGAGGAGGAGTTGCATGGCTGCAAGGGTCAATGGCGTCCGCAGCGCCGTGCGCTGCTGGCCGGGGCCAGGCGACGTGCCGTCCAGCGCCCACGCGAACCGTGAGAGCGCGACACGGGTTCCCCACACCACGCCGACGCCGACCGCGACCGCGACGTACAGCGGGATGGCGACGGCGTTGGCGACGAACATCGACCGACGCACGGGCTCGGGACGGGGAAGGACCCAGCCCGCGAGCGCGGTCACGACGGCGACGCCGACGAGGTTCGCACCCACGATGCCCATCGTCGCCAACACCTGGATGCGCTGACGTAGCGCGCGCGGGTCCTGATGCCGTGGCCCGAGAAGCCGCGACCCGAACGGAGCGACCGCCTCGTCGTGTCCGCTGTTGGCTCCTCCGTCGGCGCGCGCGATGGACGTCAGGCTGGTCGGCACGTGCGAGCGGCGCAAGAACCCTCGGCGACCCCCTCGGCGTACGCTCGACCACGGATGCGATTGCGATGGTGGCGGCGCGACCGGGTGCGCACGTGCATCCGCTGTGGCGAGGAGTGGCGGGTGCCGTACGCGCTCGCACGGCGGCGGCGGCCGAGCAAGTGGGCGGTCGGTGTGTCGGCGGCCGACCACCTCGGCGGTCCGGCCGCGGGCGAGGGTGTCGCCGCCTACTACAACCTCGAGAACGCCAAGCTCCGCGCCGAGGCGGCGCACCGGGACATGGCGCTACGCGACAGCCTTCGCACGTGCCAGAGGTGCGGCAGCACGGCGTGGGCGGAACGCCCGGCGCCTACGACCCTGGACGCCGCATCGCCGCCAGCTGGATGAGGTTGCCGCACGTGTCGTCGAGCACGGCGGTGACGACGTCGCCCATCTCGGTCGGCGGCTGCGTGAACGTCACGCCGAGCGCGACGAGCCGGTTGTACTCGGCGTCGACGTCGTCGACGGCGAACGACGTGAACGGGATGCCGTCCTCGACGAGCGCCCGCTTGAACGGTCCGGCGGCCGGGTGCGCGTCGGGTTCGAGGACGAGCTCCGTCCCGTCGGGATCGTCCGGCGATACGACGGTGAGCCACGCGTGCTCGCCGAGCGGGACCTCGGTCTTCTTCTCGAAGCCGAGCACGTCGGTGTAGAAGCGCAGCGCCTTCGCCTGGTCGTCGACCAGCACGCTCGTCAGGTTGATCCTCATCGGCGGTTCCTCCGTGGCGGGTCGGGCACGGGCCACCGCTCGACGATCTCGCGCAACGGCGAGGTGTCGAGGTGGTGGAACTTGTAGCGGCCCTCTCTTCGGGTCGTGACGAGGCCGGCGCCTTCCAGGACGTCGAGATGCTGCGAGATCGCCTGCCGGGACGGCGCCAGGCCGTGCTTCATGGCGAGGCGGGAGCACAGCTCGAACAGCGTCTGCCCGTCCCGCTCGGTGAGCTCGTCGAGGAGCGCACGGCGGGTCGGATCGGCGATCGCCCTGAACACGTCGACCACGTCGCCGCCGACGATAGGCAAGCATCTACTTGCCTGTCAACGACGGGCGTCAGCGGGACGAGATGCGCGCCTTGAGCTTCGCCAGCATGTCGGCGAACTCGGGGGTCGTCGTCGACCACGCCTGTGGCTCGAGCTCGGCGTCCACCGCAGCGTCGGGAGATGTGACCGCGGCGAGGGAATCGAGCGTCTGCTTCGTGCGACCGGCGAGCGCAGGGGGTGCGTCGCACGCGCCGCGGGCCAGCGCCACCGCGTCGTCGAGCAGCGCGGCGTCCGGGACGCAGCGCCACGCCAACCCGACCTCGGCCGCACGCCGGCCGTCGAGCACCTCGCCGAACAGCACCATCGCCCGAGCGGTCTGGTCGGACGTCTTGCGAGCAAGCCGCCACAGGTGGCCGCCACCGGGATGGATGCCGATGCGCAGGAACCGGCTGTCGAAGCGGGCGGACTCCCCGGCGACGATCACGTCGCAGGCGAGCGCCATGTTCACCCCGGCGCCGACGGCGGCCCCGTTCACGGCAGCGACCGTCGGCAGCGACGTCGACGCCACCCGCAGGAAGCCGGAGTAGATCGACCGCAGACCGTCGGCGTCGCCGGCCGACCGCAACACGGACAGGTCGGCGCCCGCACAGAACGCCGGCGGCGCGCCCGTCACGACGACAGCGCGCACGTCCTCGCGCGACTCCAACGAGTCGAACAGCGCGAGCAGCTCGTCGTTCATCGCCGCGTTGATGGCGTTGCGGCGATCGGGATCGTCGAGCGTGACGACGGCGACGAGGTCGGAGACGTCGCAGCGGACGAGCGCTGTCACGAGGCGTACCGGGCGGTGAGCTCCTCGCGCAGCACCCGGCGCAGGAGCTTGCCCGTCTCGTTGAAGGGGAGCTCCGGGCGTACGTCGATGTGCTCGGGGGTCTTGGTCGACCGCAGCCGCTCCCGCACGAACGACCGCAGGTCGTCCTCGGTCACCGAACCGGCATCCGCCTCGGGCGACAGCGTCACCGCGGCGACGACCTTCTCGCCCCACTCGGTGTCGGGGACGCCGACAACGGCCGCCGACGCGACCGCCGGGTGCGACACCAGCACCGACTCGATCTC
>DASSOZ010000214.1:0-2964 GCA_035700105.1 Acidimicrobiales bacterium | reverse complement strand
CGCCGCCATCGCCGGCATCTCCCCACCGCCCGTACCGGAGCCCGCGGTGGTGGCGGTGTTCGCCGGCGATCACGGCGTGTGGGCACAGGGCGTGTCGCCGTGGCCCCAAGAGGTGACCGCGGCGATGGTCGCCAACTTCGCCGCCGGCGGCGCCGCGGTGAACGTGCTGGCGCGCGCGATGGGCGCCGAGGTGATCGTCGTGGACGTCGGCGTGGCGACGCCGTTGCCGTCGGACCTCGGACCCGAGCGCGTGCTGCATCGTCGCGTCCGTGACGGCACCGCCGACCTCTCGGCCGGGCCGGCGATGGCCGTCGACGACGTGCGCGCCGCGCTCGACACCGGCGCCGCCGTCGCCGCCGAGTGCGTCGCCGGCGGGGCGGCGTGCCTCGTGACCGGCGACATGGGCATCGCCAACACGACACCGTCGTCCGCGGTCATCGCCGCGCTCACCGGCCGCGACGCCGCCGACGTGACCGGTCGCGGGACCGGCATCGACGACGCCACCTGGCGGGTCAAGGTCGGCGCCGTGCGGGCGGGCGTGGCGCGCGTCGGGACGGCGTCGGACGCCGTCGGCGTGCTCGCCGAGGTCGGCGGTCTGGAGATCGCCGCCCTCGCCGGGTTCGTCGTCGGCGGCGCCGCGGCGCGCGTCCCGGTGATCGTCGACGGTGTGATCGCGTGCGCCGGCCTGCTCGCCTGCGTCACCCTCGTGCCGGACGCGCTCGGGTACGTCGTCGCCGGGCACCGCTCGGTCGAGCCGGGCGCGTCGGTCGTCCTCGACCGCCTCGGGCTGCGGCCGGTGCTCGACCTCGACCTCCGGTTGGGCGAGGGCACCGGGGCAGTGCTCGCCGTGCCGATCGTGCAGGCCGCGGCGCGCGTGCTCTCGGAGATGGCGACGTTCGACGACCTCGGGCTCGCCGCCGACCCGAACTAGCCCGGTGGCCCACCCAGAATGGGCCGTTCGGGCGAGGTCGGGCGGGGGGCGGTTCCGTACAGTGACCTCGATGGCGTTCTTCCTCGAGACGTTCACGTGCGAGCGGTGCGGGAAGGCGACGCGGCGGGTCGACCGGGAGGACATGCCGGCGGCGCGGCTGTGCGGCGCGTGCGGTGACGAGCTGACCGCCGAGGCGGCGGCCGCCCACGACACGCTGCTCTGGGTCCATCGCCGCCAGGGCTGACGTCTACCGGGCGAAGCAGAACCAGCGCCCGCCACGCTGCTCGAGCGTGACCGCGACACCGAACGTCGCCTCGAGCGCGTCGGCGGTGAGCGTCGTCGCGAGCGGACCGGCGGCGAGGACGCGGCCGGCGCGCAGCAACAGGACGTGCGTGAAGCCCGGCGGGATCTCCTCGACGTGGTGGGTCACCTGCACGATGGGCGGTGACGCGGGGTCGCGAGCGAGCTCGGCGAGGCGCTCGACGAGCTGCTCGCGGCCGCCGAGGTCGAGGCCCGCGGTCGGCTCGTCCAGGAGCAGCAGCTCCGGGTCGATCATCAGCGTGCGGGCGAGCTGCACCCGCTGGCGCTCGCCGTCCGACGCGGTGCCGAGCGGCTGGTCGGCGACGTGCCCGACGCCCAGCCGGTCGAGCAGCTCGCGTGCCTTGGCGCGGTCGGCGTCGCCGTACGTGGACCACCACGTCTCGAGCGCGGCGTCGCGGGCGGCCATGACGGCATCGAGCGCGCTGATCGTCGGACGCAGCTTCTGGGCGAGCGCGCCGCTGGCGACGCCGATGTGTGTGCGCAGCTCGCGCACGTCGACGTGCCCGAGCCGGTGGCCGAGGATGTCGACGCGGCCGTCGGTCGGGTGGGCGTACCCGGCGGCGAGGCGGACGGTCGACGTCTTCCCGCTGCCGTTGGCGCCCAGCACGACCCACCGGTCGCCGGGCCGCACCGTCCACGTGACGTGGTCGAGCGCCGTCCTCGGCGGCTCGCCCGGGTACCGCAGGACGACGTCGTCGAAGCGCAGCACGGCGTCGGCCATGGCGGCGCACGGTACCGGGTAGGTGTCGTGGTCGATGCCCGGCAAGGCGGATCTCGAGCTCGACGCGCTGCGCGAAGAGGCGGCCACGTGCACCCGGTGCGATCTCTACGCCAACGCCACGCAGACCGTGTTCGGCGAGGGCCCGGCCGCGGCGGAGGTGATGCTCGTGGGCGAGCAACCGGGCGACAAGGAGGACCTGGCGGGCGAGCCCTTCGTCGGCCCCGCCGGGCGGCTGCTCGACGAGGCGCTCGCCGCCGCCGGCATCGACCGTTCGCGGGTGTACGTGACGAACGCGGTCAAGCACTTCAAGTGGGAGCCGCGCGGCAAGCGCCGGATCCACAAGACGCCCAACCGCTCCGAGGTCCTGGCGTGCGCCTACTGGTTCGACCGCGAGCTCGCGGTCGTGCAGCCGCGCATCGTCGTGGCGTTGGGCGGCACGGCGGCGAAGTCGCTGCTCGGCCCGAAGTTCAAGGTGACCGAGTCCCGCGGCCAGTTCGTCGACTGGGACCGCGACCCGATGATCCTCGCCACCGTCCACCCGTCGTCGATCCTGCGCGCACCCGACGACGTCAGCCGTCAGCACGCGAAGGAGGCGTTCGTCGCCGACCTGACGGTCGTGTCGACGGCGCTCGCGGCGTAGCCCGGCCCGCCCGCCCCGCCCGCCCGCCCGGTTTTGGTACCTGAACCGCCCGCGAAACCGCAGGTCACCGGCGCGCAATCGGTACCAGAACGTGCAGGGGGGCCGGCCCCGCCGGCCCGGCGACGTCAGGCGGCGAGCGCGGGCGCCGTCGCGCCGACGGTGGGGACGGGCGCCGGGCCGGCCACGACCGCCGAGCCGTGGTCGCCCCGGGCGACCATGCGCCGGAACCACCACGTCGACACGGCGATGCCCGAACCGGTGATCGTCCACCCGGCCGCCGTCTTGGCGACCACGTAGACACCGACCGGCTGGGTCATCAGCAGGTAGATCGTCACGCCGGCGTTGACGACG
>DASSOZ010000213.1:0-13770 GCA_035700105.1 Acidimicrobiales bacterium | reverse complement strand
CCCGTCGTCTGCGTCAGGTCGTCCCAGTGGAACGACGCCGTCGCCGCGGACGGGAAGAACGACGGCGCGCCCGGGACCGTCGCGGTCACCGACCCGGTCGCCGCCACGCCGGTGTCGAAGTCGAGGAGGTCGCCGGGGTGGTGGAGCAGCTTGTCGACGACGTCGTGGAAGGTGAGGTCGCCGTTGTCCTTCAGCGAGACCGCGAGCATGTGGTCGGCACCGGTCTTCTTCGACACCGACATGGCGCCCTGCAGGCGCACCTGCAGGAACCCGGCGTTCGCGAAGAGGTCGATGCCGGCGTCGATCGGGAAGTCGGCGTGGAACAGCTCCGCGTTCGACGTGCGCAGCTTCACGCGTTCGCCGCCCGTCGGCGTGTCCGATATCACGGTCGCGCCGTCCTGGAGCGGCGGGTCGTGGTGGGTCGGGTTCTGCAGGTCGAGGACGAGCGTGATCTCCGCGTGGTAGCTCGGCTTGACCTTGGCCGTGGCGTTGACGGCGTTCGCCTGACCGACACCCTTGCCGGACGTCTTCAGTTCGTCACCCAGCGCGACGACCCCGACGTCACCGTCCATGCCAGAGATCGAGTACGGCGAGCCGTTGGTCGGGACCGTCGGCGACCACGCCTGCCCCGGAACGGTTGGTGTGGTCGGGAGCGCGAACGTGATCGTGTCGGTGGTGTTCGACGCGACCGTCGCGCCCGAGGACCCGGCAACGACGTGCCGGTTCTTCCATTCGTCGGTCTTCCAGTGCTGGTTCGGGTCCTTGAGCGTCGTCGGTGAATAGATCGTGCCCGGACCGCCGGATGACGCCGCGGCGGCGGCGTTGAGGTCGATGGCCGACGCCGGCGCGGCGCGGTCGATGGAGACCTTGAAGTCGACCGTCGCCGACGTCGGGACGGTGTTGTCGAAGTGGACGTCGGACACCGTGAGGGACGTCCCCGGCACGGTGACGGTCGTCATGCGGTCGAAGAACTGCTGCAGCGAGACGAACGTGGGATGACCCGCCTGCGCCGGATCGACGTTCGGGTCGACGGTGTTGTCCTTCAGGAACTTCTTGAGCGACTCGTTGAGCTGGATCGCGTCAGCGAGCGTGCCCTTCATGAACGGCAGTTCGAGGTTCCCGATGTTCGAGCGCTGGACCATCGTGAGCGACGTCACGAGTTGACCGATGCCGTCGGCGAGGTCACGCGGCGTCATGTTGAGGAACGCGCCGGCGGCGTCGAGACCCGACACCGTCGGTGCCGGGATCGGTGTCGCGAGGTCCGCCCAGTTGAGATCGATCGTGGCGTTGATGGGCGGCAGGGGGATCGGCGACGGGTTCTGCGACGCGGCCGCGCCGAGAAGCAGGTGCGCGTTCAGATGCCCGGCGGGGTCGTCGAAGCCGAACGACACCAGACCGGCGAGCGAGCCCGGTTGTGAGAGCTCGGCGGCGCCTCCGGTGAACTCGAGCCTCCCGTCACCGTTCGGGTCGCTGACGGTGCCCTTGAAGTGGGCCTCGAGGTCGAGCGTGCTCCCGGGCTTGACCTGGACGCCGAGGATGCCGATGGCCGCCTTCACTGCGGAGAGCGTGCCGAACCGCGCGGTCGCGTCGACGTCGAGGCTCGGGGTGGAGTTGTTCGCGACGAGGTAGACGTCATGCGCGTCGCTCGACTCCCGCACGAGCGAGAACGAGAGCGTCGCGGTCGTCGTGAGATCGACACCGCCCTGTGACGAGAAGCCGGATTGCGGCGCGCTACTACCCGACCCGATCGGGACGGCGATGCCGAGCGCCTGGTCGTGCAGGGTCTTTGCGGCCGTGATGGTGACGTCGAGCTGCGTGCCAGTGGCCACGTCGGAGAACTCCCAGTCGACCTTGCCGGTGCGACCATCGCCGAGGCTGACGCTCTTGGTCCCGGTCCCGGGATCACACGAGGTGACGTCGGTGACGTTGTCCGTGCCGTCGTTGATGAACTTGTCGACGAGATCGGTGAAACCCACGACCGAGCCCGCACTGGCACCGACGCCGGGCAACGGCTCGGCGAGCTTGCCGATCGTCGCCAGGCCTGACGTCCACGACTTGATGCTGTTCGTGGTCCCGTTGAGGATGCTCGTCGGCCCGACGAGCGCGTCCACGCACGGGTCCGCTGCCACGGCCGACGGTGCGATCGACACGAGCACCGTCGACGCGATGACCGCGACCGACACGAACAAGCTGACCGCGTTGCGCGCGGCGCGACGCGGCGAAGACGCCCCCTGAGACATGACCCCGCTCCCCCCGCAGTGTTTGTGGGGCTGTCCTACTCCCAATTCGGACAACGGTCAACGGGGAGTGTCGAGCACACCACCGTTCGTGGTGACGGCAGGTGACGTACGCGGCTGGGCGGCCTACGACAGCCCGAAGAGCTGGCCGAGCGTGCGCGACGCGTCGATCCCCACCGCCGCGAACCCGCCGAGGACGGCCTTGAGCACGGCACCCTGCGACTGCAGGTAGTCGCGCGTCGCCGTGTCGGACCCGGCACCTGATCCGTCGACGAGGACGACGATCCCGCGTGTCTGCGCCGCGAGCGCGCCGCCGGCGAGCGCGTCGGGGTACGCGGTACCGGTGGCGAGGTACGTCCGCCCGAGCGAACGACCGCCGATCGACATGACCTTCCGCACGACCTCGACCGACGTCTCGTAGCGGTCCGCACCGGCGAGGCGCGCGCCACCCGGCACCGCGGCGACGACGTCGTCGCCCACCACCGCGGACCCGCCGACCACCCACGTGTGCGCCACCTTCAGCGACTGGAGCGTCGTGCGCGTCACGTCGGGGAGCGCGGTGTCCGTCGTCAACAGGATCGGCCAGCTGCGTCCGGCGGCGAGCGCGGACGCCGACACGCCGTCGGCGAAGCGGTCGGCGTTGACGACGACGGCGTTGCCGCTCGACGCGCCGATCACGCGTGCCAGCGCGGCCGCGGTCTCGACGGGGTCACCCGCGACGCCGACGCGCTCGACGACGCGACCGGTCGCCGCGACGGCGGCGTCGGCCGACGCCGGCACCGAGCCGACGACGATCACCTTCGTCGCCTTCAGGCGGTTGATCTCGCTCACGACGCGCGTCGACAGGTCGCCGTCGTCGGCGAGCAGCAGCGGGCCGAGCTTGCGCGCCGCGAGCACCGACGCGGGGAGCGCTTCGGCGTAGGCCGACCCCGACGCGAGCACGACGTTCGCCGACGTGGACCACGCCGACTTCGACGCCGCGATCGCGGTGGCGACGCGGTCCTGGCCCCAGATGCGCGGCAGGTCGGGAACCGCCGGCGCCGCATCACCGGGCGCGGTGATCACCGTCGACGCCTTGAGCGACGCGTACGCGTTCACGGCGGCGCCCGACGGGTCGTGCAGCTCGAAGTGCAGGTGCGGACCGGTCGACTCGGCGTTGCCGCTGTCGCCCATGTACGCGACGAACTGCCCGGCGTTGACGCGGTCGCCCTTCTTCAAGCCCGGCGCGAACACCTGGTCCAGCGTCGCCTGGCCGTCGTCGGTGCCGGGCGTGTCGTTGTTGATGTGGAGGTAGTGGTACGACCAGCCGTCGTCGCCGGTGATGACGAGCATGTAGCCGTACGACGGCTGCGGGATCGTGAGCTGCGTCACCGTGCCGTCGGCGGCGGCGACGAGCTGCTGCATCTTCGAGCCCATGATGTCGGTGCCCTCGTGGGCGCGGGCGCCGCCGTCGCGAGGCGCGCCGAACGTATCCGTGTACGACACCTTGCCGATGACCGGGAACGTCATCGGCGTCTTGAGCGGCCCGGGCGTCGAGGGGTCGCCGTAGTTGGCGCCACCGGCCCACGAGAGGCCGCCGGTCACCGCGATCGTGACGAAGAGGGACAGGAACCGCCGTTTCACCCATGGTGTTTCGGCATGCTCGAACCGAGCCCTTAGCCTCACCAGCCACATGGCCAACGTGGCGTTTCTCACAGAGCGCATGCGCCTCGGCTTCGGCGTCGACCTCGTCGTCGACCAGGTCGCGGCCGGGCTGGCCGAGCGCGGTCACGACGTCACCGTCTACGCCTCGTACGAGGACGGCACGTACCACGACCGCCCGTACACGCTCGAGCGCTTCAGCGTGCCGGCGATCAAGTACGCCCCGCTGTACGACGTCGAGGCGGCGCGGCGCGCGAAGCGATTCGGGCTCGCGGCGCGGGGCCACGAGGTGTTCCTCGCCGAGACACAGCCGTTCTTCGCGCTGCTGCCCTGGCTCGCGCGGCGCGCCACCGCGATCGCCGTCGACCACGGCGTCGTCGACGCGCGCGGCTTCCCCCTGACGGTGAAGGCGAACTTCGCGTTCGCCGAGACGGCGCAGCAGCGCGTCTACTTCCGTCCCGTCCAGCACATCGTCACCGTCTCGGACTTCCTGAAGCACGACCTCCCGGCGCGCCTGCAGGCGAAGACCACCGCGATCCACAACGGCGCGGACCACTACGCGCTGGCATCGGACGTCGACGTGAAGGCCATGCGGGCGCGGCTCGGCATGGCCGAGGACGAGGTGATGCTCCTGTACCTCGGGCGCCTGAACCCGCACCACCAGCCGTACAAGGGCACGGAGGAGCTGCTGGACACGTACGCCACGCTGTCGACAGCGGGCGAGATCCCGCGTGCCCGGCTGGTGATGGCCGGGTTCGGCGCCGACACCGACGCCGACTGGGTACGCAGCCGCGGGGCCGTCGCGTTCACGAACGTGCCCGTGCCCGACATGCCCGCGCTCCTCGGCGCCGCCGACCTGTTCGTCACCGCGTCGAAGTGGGAGGGTTTCAACCTCAACCTCGTCGAGGCGCAGCGCGCCGGCGCCGCCGCCATCGCGTATCGCCGTGGCGCGCACCCCGAGGTCGTGCGCGACGGCGAGACCGGGCTCCTGGTGAAGTCGAACCGCGGGCTCGCCGATGCGATGCGCGAGCTCGTGCGCGACGGTGGCCGACGGCGTCAGATGGCGGCGAACGCGCGCGAGTGGGCCTCCACGTTCACCTGGGCGCGCGCCGTCGACGCGTACGAGCGCGTGATCGTCGACGCGCTCAGTCGCGTTCGCGCCGGTTCATGAGGCCCTTCGACGAGAGGTCGGCGAGGAGCCCGATCGCCAGCGTGTTGAACGCGAAGAGGAACAGCAGGATCGTGATGTTGGCCACGCGGAACGGGTGCACGACGAGGTCGAACACCAGCTTCGACCCGGCGAGCAGGGACATGACGATCGCCATCGGAGCGAACACCCGCAGCGGCTCGAAGTAGGTGACCATCCGCAGCACCTGGAGCACGTAGAGGTACGTGTCCTTCAGCGGGTGGAACTTCGAGCGCCCGGCACGCGGCGCGTAGTCGATCGGGATGTAGTGCACCGTGTGGTCGTTTGCGAGGAACGACAGCGACAGCGTCGTGACGCACGAGAATCCGGCCGGCAGCAGGTCGAGGTAGCGCTCGGCGACGTCACGCCGGAACACCCGCATACCGGAGTTGAGGTCGGGGATCGGCTGGCGCACGAGGTACGACGCGAGCCGGCGGACGACCCACTTCGCCGGCGTGCGCAGGAACTTGAGCGTCCCTTCCTCCGTTGTCCGCGCCCCGACCACCTGGTCGACCTTCGACGCCTCGAGCTCGGCGACGAACTCGGGGAAGCGGTCGTTCGGGTAGGTGAGGTCCACGTCGGTCCACGCCACGTAGCGACCCCTCGCGGCGCGGGTGCCGATCTTGCGCGCCGTGCCCGCGCCCCGGTTGCGCTCGAGGCGGATCAGCCGGGCGCCGCCGGCCCACCCCTCGACGAGGTCCGGCGTGCCGTCGGAGGATGCGTCGTCGACGACGAGGACCTCGTGCGGGATGCCGGCGCCGGCCAGCGACGCCTCGATGCGATCGAGCTCGGCGAGGACGTGGCCGGCCTCGTTGTACGTCGGCAGGACGACCGTCAGGAGAGGCTCGAGCGCGGTCTCGTCGCGCAGGGGACGCACCGGCGCGGCCTCGGACACGGCGCCCAGGCTACCGGCGGACCCCGTCGATCGACGAACCTCCGTTTAGGGTGCGCGGGTCGTGTCGGGTCGCTGGTTCAAGGCGCTGCGCTGGGTGTTCGTCGCCGTGGTCGTCGTGCTGTTCGCGCGCGCCGCGGCGCGGAACTGGAGCGACCTGCGCGACGTCGACCTCCACGTCCGGCCGCTGTGGCTCGTGCTCGCCGCGCCGTTCACGTTCGCGGGCGGGTGGCTCCTGCCGGTGGCGTGGGCGCGCCTGCTGCGGGCGTACGGCGCGGTGCTGCGGGCGATGGAGGCGGTACGGATCTGGTCGCTGGCGGCGACGAGCCGGTACATCCCGAGTGGGCTCGCCGCCGTTGCGTCGCGGGTCGTGCTGGCGTCGCGAGAGGACGTCCCGCGCGCCCTGGCGGCGGCGTCGACCGTGGTCGAGCTCGTGATCATCGTCGGGTGGGGGGCGGTGTTCGCCGGTGCGTTCCTTCCGACGTGGCCTGACTGGGTCCGCGTGCTCGTCGCCGGCGGCGCTGCGGTCGGGCTGATCGCGCTGCCCGTCGTGCTGCACATCGGCGGGCGGCTGCTCTCGCGCTTCCCCGCGCTCGACCCGTCCCGTCTCGACGAGCGCGTGCTGTTCGAGTCGATCGGCCTCTATCTGGCGAACGCGATCGTCAAGGGGATCGGGTTCGTGCTGTTCGCCGCCGCGCTGCTCCCGGGTGTGCGGGCGGGCGACGCGTTGCTACTCGTCGGCGCGGTGAACGCGGCGGCGATCCTCGGCATGGTCGGCGTGACACCGGCCGGGCTCGGCGTGCGGGAAGCGTTCATCACGGTGTTCCTGCGGGACCGCTTCGGGTTCGCCGACGCCGCCGCCATCGCCGCCGCACTGCGGGTCTGGGACCTCGTCTTCGAGGTCACGTGGCTGGCGATCGTCGGCGCGCGAGCCCGTCGAGCACGGCGGCAACCAGCCATGCCGCTGACAGGATGAGGAACGGGTCGACGCTGCCGACGCGGTAGCGCACGTACGGCAGGTGCGTGGCGAGGCCGACGAGGCTGATCACCGCGCTGCCGGCGAGGAACCACCCCTTCGGTCCGGCCCTCGCGGCCATGACGACGAGGCCGGCGAGCCCGAGGACCATGAGCGGCCCGCTCGTGAGCCAGAGCGCGACCTTCGCAGCGGGCGACGTCCGCTCCTGCTGGCTGGCGTTGTCGGGCGCCGGCGCGAGGGCGAGGACGGACTTCGCCGCGGCGCGCCGGACGAAGCGCCACGGGTCGGCCTTCACGTCGTCGACGACGAGCCGGCGGAACCAGCGGTCGCGCTCGTACTCGCTCGCGTGGTCGAAGTCGAAGCCCTTCTCCTCGGCGAGGCGCTCGATGCCGGGGAAGTCGCGGCCGTAGACGCCGTAGTCCTGCAGTCCCGGGTAGTTCGGGTCGCGGAACACGTCCTTGAGCGGCTCGGCGTCGAGGCGGTTCGACACCCACAGGGTGAACGACTCGTTCGACACGACCGCGAGCGGGCCTCCCACCGCGCGGTCGTCGCGCACGACCCAGGGCGCCACGACGACAGCCGCGACGATCACGCCGGTCGCGGCGGCCACGGGTCGGCGGGCCACGACCGCCACGATCGCGGCGACGGCGAGCGCGGGCAGCGCCGCCGGTCGCGCCAGGATGGCCAGGCCCCACGCCGCGCCGGTGGCGATCGCGATCGGGTGGGCGCCTCGGGGCGCGTCGAGCACGACGAGCGTGAGCCACACGGCGAGCAGCAGGAGCGGGATCGACGCGTTCTCCGAGAGAGCCTGGCTGGCGACGTGGACGAACGGCGGGTACAGCGCGCCGGCCAGGCCGGCGAGGAGCGCCGCCCACTCCGGCACCTTCAGGCGACGGGCGCTGAGGACGAGCAGCAGCGGGACGGACGCGCCGACGACCGCCTGCACGACCTGCACACCGCGCACGCCGAGGCCGATCCACCGCAGGCCCGCGAGCGCGTACGTGTAGACGGGCGGGCGCCACGCCGTCGCCTCCCCGAGGTAGCTGTAGCCCTTGCCGTGGGCGATGTTGCCGGCGATGCGCCAGAAGTGCGTCTCGTCGTCCGTCAGCTTCGGACTGACGGCGAAGAACGCGTACGCCAGCCGCACGACGACCGCGAGCACGACGATCGCCCACACGCCCCGGCGCGCATCCTCCCACAGAATCGCATTTTTTCGGCCAAGTCGGACGCGAAAACGCGAGTGTGTGGGAGGATGCGCGACGTCCGCGGCGGGGGTCCGGCTCACAGGTGGTCGAGGTCGCCCCACGCGACGGACCACGGGGCGGAGGCGAGGTCGGCGCGGGCGCCGGTGTTGTCGGCGATCCCGAAGTTGAGCGGCTTGGGCGCGAGGCGGCGCGGGAGCGGGCGGAGACCACCGCGCCGCGCCGCGACGGCGACGGGCGAGCCGTCGAGACCGACGGTCGCCAGGCCGGACACGCCGGGGTGATCGTCGACGACGGCGGCGACGAGCGCGCGCGCCGCGTCGCGGTCGAGCGTCAGCAGCTCGAGCAGGTACACGAACGATCCGCCGAAGTCGTCGTGCACGACCGCCGCCGCCGCGCCCCGCAGCCGCCCGCCGGCGTCACGCACCGCGTACCGCGCGTACGGCGCGTCGGGGTGGCCGTCGTAGCGCCACCGCCACCACGCGGCGTCGCGGCGGATCCCGTTCGGGGACGCCGGCGCAACCGCGGCCCACAGGTCGTCGAGCCCGTCGGGGGCGGCGTCGACGCGCACCGCGCCCGTCGAACGTGACCGGCCGAACGCGACGCGGCGCAGCGCCGACGCGACGACCCGCGGCACGTGGAAGCGCCGCGCCACCCACGCGTCGTCGACCGGCAGGACGAACGTGCGGAGCTCCCCGACCGGATGGCCGCCCGCCTTCACGAACCCACGCAGCGAGTTCGCGTTCGGGTAGCACAGCGTGACCGGCATGCCCCGCTCGCCGCCGTCGCGGTACACCGCGCGCGCCAGCGACTCGAAGAGTCCCATGCCACGGTGCGACGGTGCCGTCGCCGCGTCGATGCCGACCGCCCCCACCGCCGGCGCGCCGTCGACGGTGATCGGCACGGGCATCCCCGCGTAGTGGGCGACGATCGCTCCCGCGTCCTCGTACACCCACGACACGGGCGCCGCGAACGGGTTGTCCCAGTACTGCCACCGCATGATGTCGGCGCGCGCCTTGGGCGAGTCCGGGAAGCAGGCCTCGAAGAGCGCACGGAGGCCGGCGTCGTCGTCGGCCGTCGCAGCGCGCAGCGTCGGCTCACCCACGAGGTCGTGACGCTACTTTGGCCCGACCGCCGTGCGACGCGTCCCGACCCTCTCCGTCCGCGCCCACCTGGCGCTGCTCACGCTGGCGTTCGTGGTGACCGGCGCCGCGTTCGCGATCATCGCCCCGCTGTTCCAGGCGCCCGACGAGCCGCCGCACGTGGACATGGTGCGCCACTACGCCGAGCACCCGTTCACGCTCGCCGACAAGGACCTCCAGATCCGCAACGGCGTGCAGGAGGCGGTCGACCAGACCGGCATCGACCAGGGCGGGACGATCGACTGGGCGTCGCCGCGCATCCCGGCCGAGCGGCCGACGTACCCGTCCTTCGACGACCAGCCGAACGCCGGCGCCCCCGCGACGTCGTGCCCGGTCGGGACCCGCGGCCCCGACGGGTGGACGTCGTGCCAGAACTACCACTACGGCCACCCGCCGACGTTCTACGAGATCATGGCGATCCCCGACCGCGCGCTGCACGGCTTCGGCTTCCCGACCGAGCTGCTCGTGCTGCGGCTGCTGTGCCTGCTGCTGGTCGCGCCGATCGTCCCGCTGACGTACTACGCGGCGCGCCAGGTGTGGCCGTCGTCGACCGCGCTGCCGCTCGGCGCGGCGACGCTCGTCGCGCTGTTCGCCCCGCTCGCCGCCGCCGCCGGTGCGGTCAACAACGACTCGATGATGCTGCTGTGCGCCGGGCTGTACGTCGCCGCGTGCGCGCGGCTGCTGCGGCGACCGTCACCGGGCGCGGCGATCGCCGTCGGGCTGGCGACCGGCGCGGGGTTGCTGATCAAGTCGAACTTCCAGGCGCTCGCCGGCGCCGGCGGGCTCGTCGTGCTCGTCGCGCTGACCGCGATCCCCCGCCGCGACTGGGTGCGCACGGTCGTCGGGTTCGCGGTGCCGGCGGTCGTCGGCAGCGCGTTCTGGCTCTCGAACCTCGTACGGTTCCACACGATCGGCCAGCCCGGCGGCGAGATCCTCCGGGCCCGCACGCCCGGCACGCACAGCGACGCGACGTTCGTCGGCTACTCGCTGCGCCACGTGTGGGACGTGATCGGGCGCTTCTGGGGTCTCTACGGGCAGTCCGCGGTCGAGACACCGTCGTTCTGGCGCGACGCGCTCTCCTGGTGCGCGGGGGCGCTGCTCGTCGCCGGGCTCCTGGCTTCCTGTCACCGCTGGGCTGCCGATCGGCGGGCTCCCGGTGACAAGCACGCGAGCGGCGGGTGGCGCATGTGGGCGCTGGCAGTCGTGCCGGCGGTGCTGCTGGGCGGCGTGCTGCTCTCGTCGTTCCAGGTGTACGCGAAGAACGGCCAGGTGCGCGGGCTGCTCGGTCGCTACCTGTACGCCGGACTTCCGGTGTTCGCCATCGCCGCGGTCGGCGCGCTCGCGTCGGTCGCCGCCCTCGTGCGTCGCCGGTGGACGTGGCCGGCCGGTGCGGTGAGCGCCGCCGGCACCGGCGTCGCGGCGGTCGTGTGCGCGGCGATGGTGCGCCGGGCGATCCACGGCTTCTACGGGACGCGGTCGCCGTCCGAGTGGCTCGACCGCATGGGCCGGGTGTCGGCGCTCGGACGGCCCGGCCCCGCGCTGCTGGTCCTCGCCGTCGTGTGGGTCGCCGCCGTGGTCGCCGCGAGCTACGGCGTGTGGTCGCGCACCAGGGCGGCGTACGCCCCGGGCGACGCCGCGAGGTACGCCTCGGCCCAGCCTCGCCCCATCAACCCGTGAAGCGACCGGTAGCGGTTCAGGCCGAGCATGGCGCCGACGTCGAACGCGAGGTGGGCGGTCTCGTGGGCGGCGATGGCGCGCTCCTTGCGGGCGACGACCGACGAGATGTCGACGACGCGGTTCGCCGGTAGCGGCGTCCAGGTCTCGTAGGCCCAGACCTCGACGCCGTCACCGAGGCCGGCACGACACACGGCGTCGGACAGCGCGCGATGGTCGTCGTGGCCGTCGCCGAACCACGGGACGAGCACCGCGTCGGGTGTGAGCTCGCCGGCGACGGCCCGCACCGACCGGGTGAGCTCGTCGAGGTGTGATGCGAGCGCGCCGTCGGGAAGGCCGAGGAAGCGGGGCGGTCGCGCGCCGAGCACGTCGCACGCCGCGTTCGCCTCGCGTCGACGGGAGGACGCGACCTCGGCCGCCGACGCAGCACCGCCGCGCGTCGCCTCGCCGTCGGTCGCGAACACGACGTCGACCTCGCCGCCGGCGTCGGCGAGCAGCGCGACGAGACCGCCGCAGCCGACCGCCTCGTCGTCGGGATGGGGGGCGAGCACGAGCACGCGACGGAACGCGGGAGTGCCGACGACGGGCCCGTCACCGGCGAGCGATCGCAGCGACAGCAGCGCCGGCCACGCCCGGTCGGGCACGAGCGGCTTGGCCCGGGCCACCGCCCGCACGACGGCCCGCGGAAGTCGCATCGGGCGTCGATGCTAGAACCTGTTCTACATCTGAGGGGGAGGTCCCGCCCGTGAAGTTCGCGCTCTTCTACGAGATCCCGGTCGCCATGCCGTGGGACGAGGACAGCGAGCGACTCGCCTACCAGAACACCCTCACGCAGGCGATCGCCGGCGAGGAGTTCGGGTGGGACGCCTTCTGGACGGTCGAGCACCACTTCCTCTCCGAGTACTCGCACTGCTCGAACCCCGAGGTGCTCTACGGCGCGATCGCGGCGCGCACCGAGCGCATGCGCATCGGCTACGGGGTGCGGCTGCAACCCAAGCCCTACAACCACCCGGTGCGCAGCGCCGAGTCGGCCGCGGTGCTCGACCTCATCTCGAACGGCCGCGTCGATTTCGGTACCGGCCGCTCGGCGACGCGCCTCGAGATCGAGGGTTTCGGCATCGACCCGCACGAGACGCGGGAGATGTGGCAGGAGGCGATCGGCCACATCGTCGGGTGCTGGACGAACGACGAGTACGAGTTCGCCGGGAAGCACTGGTCGATGCCGAAGCGACGCGTGCTGCCGAAGCCGATGCAGAAGCCGCACCCGCCGCTGTGGGGCGCGACGTCGAGTGAGGACGGTCACCGCGAGGTCGGTCGCCTCGGCCTCGGCGTGTGCTCGTTCGCCGTCGGCGTGCCGCCCGAAGAGGTGAAGAAGAAGGTCGACGTCTACCGGGACGCCGTCGACGGCTGCACCGTGCCGCTCGGCAGGTACGTCAACAACGCGGCGGCGACGTTCACGATGACGCTGTGCGCCGACGACCGCGACGCGGCGATCGACGCCGCCACCGAGTCGTTCGAGTGGTACCCGAAGAAGGGCGCGCAGATGATCGGCGACCTCGCCGCGTACATGCAGGAGCAGGGTCAGGACCTCGGCAACTACGGCTACGCCGGCGACATGCACAAGCACGACGTCGACGGCCTGCTCGACCACCTCACGATGGACTACCTCGTCGGTTCGAACGCGTGCGTGGTCGGCACGCCGGACGACTGCATCGAGATGTGCCGCTCGTACGAGGCTGCCGGCGTCGACCTGCTCCTGTGCCTCGTCAACCCCTACAAGATCCCGCACGAGACGGTCATGCGCACGATCGAGCTCATGGGGACGAAGGTCATCCCCGAGTTCCGGTAGACGACCACCGTCGCCCCGGGCGTTTCGGTGAGTTCGGCCCGCTATTCGGTACCCAACTCACCGAAAGCCAGCGTGGCGGTCGGTGACGACCACCGACCCGAGGACGCACAACCGGTCGCCGTTGCCGACGTCGTGGACGGCGACGCGCACGAGCCGGCCGTCGGGCCGGTCGCCGATGACGGTGCAGCGCGCCTCGACCGGACCGGTGCGGACCGGGGACAGGAAGTGGACGACGGTGTCGGTCGCGGCGGCGCCGTCGGACAACCGCGCGGCGCGCACCGCGGCGGCGTCGAGGAGCACCGACGTCGCGCCGCCGTGGAGGATGCCCCACGGGTTGCGCAGTCGCTCCTCCAGCACGAGCGTCGTCGTGCACGGGTCGGCGTCGTCGGCCGGCGGCACGATGCCGAAGAACTGCTCGAGCGGTTCGGGGTCTTCGGGCCGCGGCAACGCGTCGATCCGGATCGGGCGGCTGAACACCTTCGGCGCGTCGGGCTCGAGCGCCGCGCACGTCACGATGCCGTCGGCGACATGGGCGTCGCCCGCGCCCTCGTCCGACACCACGACCGAGGTCACCGCCGACAGGTTCCCGCGGCGCAGCACGGCGACGTCGAGCCGCAGCGCTCCGACGTGATCGAGCCTCGCGACCTGCAGGTGGATGCTCGTCGACACGATCCACCGCGGCAGGACGGCGAGCCCGGCGGTGAACCCGCCGAGTGAGTCGACGAGTGCGAGCAGCACACCCGTGCGCATGCCGCGGCCGTCGTCGCTGCGCACGTTGTCGTCGATCGGCGCACGGCCCTCGAGCACGGGCGCGTCGTCGCCGGGATGTTCGACGCGCGCCATGCGCAGGTACTGGTTGACCGCGAGCCCGTCCGGCGGGACGTCGAACGTCATGCCGCCGTCCCGACGTGGACGACCGTCGTCAACCGGTCGCCGGCGCCCGTGTCGACGAGACGGACCGTGGCCGCGCC
>DASSOZ010000212.1:0-9099 GCA_035700105.1 Acidimicrobiales bacterium | reverse complement strand
AAGGCGGCGGGGTTCTTGTTGGCCTCGCTGTCGGGCATGCCCGAGTCGCGGTACCCAAGGAGGACGACCTCGTCGTAGCCGATGATCTTGGCGGCGGCGTCGAGCTCTTCCATGCGGACGCGGCCGATGTCGGCCTTCACGTCCTCCCGGTCCATGGCCGGGTTGAGGATGTCGCCCTCCTCGCCGCCGGTGCACGTGACGAGGACCGTGTGGATCCCCTCGTGGCGGTACTTCGAGATCGTGCCCGCGCCCTTCGACGCCTCGTCGTCGGGGTGGGCGTGCACCGTCAGGATGCACAGTCGTTCGTCGTTCGTCGCAGGCATCGCAGTCAGTCGGTCACTCACGGGAGTCGGGAAGCCGCCCACCGCGCCGGTACCACCGGCCGACGACGGCGCCGCCCACGACGCCGGCGACCAGCGACACGGGCAGCGTCCATGTCAGCAGGTTGTCCCGCACCGACGGCCGCCCCAACCCCGACTGCCCCTCGGCGAAGCGGGCGAGCGCGAAGAACGGGATGGCGACGATGCCGAACACGACTGCGAACACCACGAGCGCGACGACGATTCCGACGGCGACCGCCACGAGGACCGACCGGCCCGCCGGCCGCACCGGCGCCACGTCGGTCGCCTCCGTCGCCATCCCCCGATCATCGCAGAGGGATGGGGTCGCGGTCGGCCGGGGAACACCCGGGCGTGCACCTGACGCTTTCGCTGACGCTGCCCCGTGACGAGATGACCGTGCCGGTCGCGCGCCACGTCGTCCGCAGTTCGATGCGCGAAGTGGGCGTCGACGCGAACTGCGTGAGCGACATCGAGATCGCGCTCACCGAGGCCTGCACGAACGTGCTGAAGCACAGCGGCCCGGGGGACAAGTACGACGTCTCGCTCATCCTCGACCCGTCCGTCGCCACCCTGCGGGTGATCGACGCCGGTCGGGGCTTCGACTTCGACAGCCTCGAGGGCTTCGACGCCGATCACGACGACGAACAGGGGCGGGGCGTGGCGCTGATCCAGGCGCTGGTCGACCAGGTGAAGTTCACGTCGATCCCCGAGGAGGGCACGATCGTGCACCTCGAGAAGGAGCTCGAGTTCGACGAGGCGTCGCCGTTCACCGAGCTACTGCGCCGCGCCGGCGGCATCTAGCTCCTGGGGATCTGGCTCCAGGGCATGTCGCGGTCGACCGACGGCTCCTTCGGGAGCCCGAGGACGCGCTCGCCGATGATGTTGCGCATGATCTCCGACGTGCCGCCCTCGATGGTGTTGGCACGCGACCGCAGGAACCCGCGCACCGCCTGCGCGGTCTCCCGATCGCCGTCGGGCCACGCCATCGCGGGTGCGCCGATGACGTCGACGGCGAGGTTCTGGAGGCGCTTGTTGTACTCGGCCTGGAACAGCTTGGTGATCGACCCTTCGGGACCGGGCTGCTTGCCCGCCTTCCGGGCCGCGTTCGCCCGCAGGTTCGTCATCTTGATGACGCGCCCGTCGATGACGGCCTGCATCAGCCGCTGACGCAGCGGCGCGTCCTCCCACGCACCACTCTTCTTCGACTGCACGACGAGGTCGTCGACCGCGCCGCCGCCGACATTCTGGTCGCTGGCGCTGCCCGCGCCGGACAGCGTCGCCCGCTCGTTCATGAGCGTCGTCGTCGCCACCATCCAGCCCTCGCCGATCGGGCCGAGGCGCATCGAGTCGGGGACGCGGACGTCGTTGAAGAAGACCTCGTTGAACTCGGCGTCGCCGGTCATCTGCTTCAGCGGGCGGACCTCGACGCCCGGTGCGTGCATGTCGACGACGAAGTACGACAACCCCTTGTGCTTCGGCGCGTCGGGGTCCGTGCGGGCGACGAGCATGCCCCACCGCGCGACGTGGGCGAGCGTCGTCCACACTTTCTGGCCGTTGACGATCCACTCGTCGCCGTCGCGCACCGCACGCGTCGCGAGGCCGGCGACGTCGGACCCGGCGCCCGGCTCGCTGAACAGCTGGCACCAGATCTCGCGGTGCTGCGCCATCGGCGGGAGCAGGCGCCGCTTCATCTCCTCGCTGCCCCACTGCATGACCGTGGGGCCGCCCATGCCGATGCCGATGATGTTGAACGAGCGGGGCACGCGGTAGCGGTTGAGCGCCTCGTTCACGACACGCGCCTGCGCGGGCTCGAGCCCCGCGCCGCCGTACTCCTTCGGCCACGTCGGCGTCGCCCAGCCGGCCTCGCCGAGGCGCGCGCACCAGTCGTCGTAGTCGAGCTGCGCCCGGGCGGCGTGCAGCGCGCCGTCGTCCCCGGCTTCGATCGCCTCGACCCAGTCGTTGGGGAGGTTGGCGCGCAGCCACGACTCGACCTCGGTCCGGAGGTCCTCGTCCGTCATGACGGTCATGCGCGCCGACGTTATCCCGGTGCGTGGCAAGGTTCCGTCGTGCGTCGATGCGCGGCAGCGGTCCTCATGGTGGTCGTCGTGGCGACGGCGTGCGGGGGTGGTGGCGGCGACGGCGGCAAGGCCGGCGAGGCGGCGGCGAAGCGGGCCGGCCAGGTGCGCGACGCCGCCCACGACGCCGGACTGCCGAGCGACGTCGCCGACCTGCTCGCGGATGCCGCCGGCGTTCCCGCGGCGACGTTCGAGGTCACGTACGACCTCGGCGGCCCTTCGGGGGGCACGGCCGTCCTCACGCAGGACCCCCCGCGCCGCCGCGTCGACCTGCACACGCAGATCGACGGCGACGACGTCACCCGCACGCTCATCACCGACCGCGACGAGACGACCGTCTGCGAGCGCGCCGCCGGCAGGTGGACCTGCCGGGCGGGGTCGTCGTCGGACGCGGCGCCCGGCGCGTTCGGCGCCGACCAGGTCGAGCAGGTCGTCGGCGACCTGAAGACGGCGAAGGACGCGTACACCTTCCGCGTCGCCGAGCGCAGCGTCGCCGGCGTCGAGGCGCGCTGCCTCGTCACCGAGCTGAAGCCCGGCAAGCAACCCACCCCCGACCTCGGTGCCAAGGGCACGCTGTGCATCTCGGCCGCGGGCGTGCCGCTGCTCGTCGAGACGCCGGCTGCCTCGCTGCGGGCGCTGAAGTACACGACACACGTCCCCGGCGCCGCGTTCGACGCGCCCGCAGAGGTGACGAAGTCGTGACGATCAGCCGGACGTGGTCGCACGACCGACGCCTGCAGTGGGTCGACCTCGTCGATCCGTCCGAGGACGAGCTCGCTGCGTTGCAGCAGGAGTTCGACCTCCACCCGCTCGCCGTCGAGGACGTCCGCAACCACGCGCAGCGCCCGAAGCTCGAGCAGTACCCGACGCACTCGTTCCTCGTGGCGAAGTCGGCGGCGCTGCAGGAGATCGACCTGTTCTGGGGCGCCGACTGGTTCCTGTCCGTGCGCGAGCGCGACGCGGGCGGCGACGTCTGGGACGTCGAATCCGCCGCCCGCCGGTTCGAGCGGACGCAGCCACACGAGACCACACCGGGGTTCCTGCTCTACGTCGTGCTCGACGAGCTCGTCGACGGCTACTTCGACGCCGTCGACATCGCCGAGGACCGGCTCGAGGTCGTCGAGGACGGCATCTTCGGCGAGCAGCTGCGCGACGAGGCCGAGGTGCAGCAGCGGCTGTTCGACATCCGGCGGGAGCTGCTGCTGTTCCGGCGCGCCGTCGTCCCGCTGCGCGACGTCGTCAGCGCGCTGCTGCGCGACGGTCCGGTCGGTCTCGACGACCACGCCCGCGTCTACCTGCAGGACGTGTACGACCACGTGCTGCGCGCCGTCGACCTCGTCGACTCGCAACGCGAGCTCATGGGCAACGCCGTCGACGCCCACCTGGCGATCATCTCCAACCGCATGAACCAGGTCATGAAGAAGATGACGTCGTGGGGCGCGATCCTGCTGGGGTCGACGCTCGTCGCCGGCATCTACGGCATGAACTTCGACCACATGCCGGAGCTCCGATGGACCGCCGGCTACCCGATGGCGCTCGGGCTGATGGCCCTCATCACCGTCGTCGGCTTCCTCTACTTCCGCCGCAAGGACTGGTTGTGACCCTCGCCTCGCAAGCGGAGCTTGCTCGGCGAAGTCGAGGTGCCGCCCTCTGTGCGGCGCGCACGCCGCCGACCGGCAAAGCCGGCTCGGGCGGCGATCCTGCGGGGCGCAGGGCCCCCCGCGCCCCCACCCGGAACGCGAGCTTGTGACAGAAGGGTTCGACCTCCATGCCGAGATGGTCGCCGCCCCCGACGGGAAGCGGTGGGTGGTCGAGGCTCGGCGGCCGCGGGTCGAGGGCGCCGGCGTGACGATGCTCGTCGTCCGCACGCTCGCCGACGCCGACGCAGTCGTCTGGCGCGAGATGCTGCCGCCGGAGGCGGACCCCGTCGTCCATGTGATGCAGGTGGCGACGACGATCCGCAACGGCGGCTGGCCGGGCACGCGCGCCGACGGGGAGCGCGTGCGGGCGAGGTCGTACTGGTCGCCGTCGGTGCTCGCCCTGCTGTGGCTCGTCCTCGTCACGCCGCTCGCGCTGCTCGGGTGGCTGCGCTGGGTCGACGGCCACGCGTCCGCGGCGGTTCCCGTGGTGCTCACCGTGGTGTGGGCGACGGCGGGCGCGCTCGTCGCCCTCGTGTCGTCGCGCTCGACTACGAGCTGACGCTGGAGGAATCGGCGGGCACGAGCTCGTCCTCGCCGGTGTCGTCGTCCTCGATGAGGCGGAACCCGCACAGCTCGGCGAGCAGCGCGTGGCCCTCGTCCGGGCCGGTGGCGATCAGCTCGTCGCCGGCGGCGAGGCGGACGTCGCGTCGTGGCCGGTAGACGTAGCGCCCGCCGCGACGGATGGCGAGGAGGTAGAAGCCCGTCTCGGTCTCGAGGGAGAGTTCGCCGAGCGTGCGCCCGTCGACGGCGCTGCCGGCGGCGACCGGGACGCGGACGACGACCTCGTCGGCGTCGCCGAGCGCGATGCGCAGGATCGGGTGCAGCTCCTCGCCCTGCTCGACGAGCCACACCATCGTCTGGGCGGCGTCGCCGATCTCCTCGGCCGCGCCGGCGAGGTGCAGCAGCCCGCGCAGCGGCGACGGGTCGAGCTGCTCGGTCGCGCTGCGGAGCACCCACACTTCGAGGCGCTCCTTCATCTCGTCGAGGCGGTCCTCGAGCTGGTTGACCTCGGCGGCGAGTCCCTGGTCGCGCAGCACGAGCGCGCTGTACGCGAGGCCGATCGCGACCTCGGAGATGTTCTTCATCTCGACGAGCACGTCGATGGCACGGTCGAGGTCGGAGAGGAACGCGTCCTCCGGCGGCTGCGGCGGCTCCCACGCCGGCGCGCCCGCCAGCTCGCGCAGCTCGGCGATGCCGGCCGCCGCGCCCTGGAGGAACAGGACGTCGCCGGGCAGCACGAGCTCGTCGCCGTCGACGTCGGTGTTCCAGTCGCGACCGCGGCGGACGGCGACGACGCGCATGCCGACCTCGGTCGTCAGCTCCAGATCGGCGAGCGTGCGCTGCGCCATCTGGCTGCCGTCGCGGACCCGCACGCGGTGGCTCACCTCCTCCGCGCTGCTGAGGTCGGCCACCAGCGCCCGGGGGATCCCGAGGCGGTGGGTGACGATGCGGGCGATGTCGACGGCGGCATTGGCGATCCGCTCGATCGACGTGATGACCCGGAAGACGCTCGCCATCTCGTCGGCGTCCTTGGGCGAGCGGGCGGCGAGGACGCACACCGCCTGCATCTCGTGGATCAGCTCGCTCAGGCGTTCGGCGAGCTCGTCCACCTCCTCGGCCATGTCCGGGTCGCCGAAGTAGAGGGCGGCGTAGGCCAGGTCGACCATGAGCTCGGAGGTGTCCTTGGCCTCCGACAGCATGGCCTTGAGGTTCCGGGGTTTGTCGTCCATCGCGGCGATCTGGCGCGCGACGTTACAACGGCGGGCCCCCGCCGTTCTGGTACCTGCAGCGGGGCCGATCCGGCCCCGCTGCAGGTACCAGAACGGTCGTCAGGCGTACATCGCCTCGATCTCGGCGGCGTACTTCTCGTGGATGCCCCGGCGCTTGAGCTTCATCGTCGGCGTCATCTCCTCGGAGTCGGGCACCCACTCCTCACGCAGGATCGTGAACTTCTTGATGCCCTCGGTCTTGGAGAAGTGGCGGTTGGCGTCGTCGACGTTGCGCTCGATCTCCGCCCGCACGACGGGGTCGTCGGCCAGCGCCGCGAAGGACGTCACCGTGACGCCGTGCTGCGCCGCCCACGCCGGGGCGACGTCGGGGTCGAGGACGACGAGCGCCGACAGGAACTTGCGCCGGTCGCCGATGACCGCGACCTGGCCGATCAGCGGGTACGACTTGAGGATCGACTCGATGTTGGCCGGCGAGATGTTCTTGCCGCCGGCGGTGATGATGAGCTCCTTCTTGCGGTCGACGATGCGCAGGTAGCCGTCGCCGTCGATCTCGCCGATGTCGCCGGTGTGGACCCACCCGTCGGCGTCGATCGCGTCCGCCGTCTTCTCGTCGTCCTTGAGGTAGCCGCGGAACGCGTTGCCGCCCCGGAAGCAGACCTCGCCGTCGTCGGCGAGCGTCACCTCGACGCCGGGCAGCGCCCGCCCGACGGTGCCGATGCGGACGTCGTACGGGTCCCAGGTGATCGGTCCCGTCGACTCGCTCATGCCGTAGATCTCCGAGAGGTTCACGCCGATGGCGCGGAAGAACCACAGGACCTCCTCGCTGATGGGCGCCGCGCCCGAGATTGCGACCTTCATCTCGTCGAGGCCGGTCAGCATGCGGGCGAGCCCGAGCACCGCC
The DNA here is from genome assembly GCA_035700105.1 of Acidimicrobiales bacterium. GTDB lineage: Bacteria > Actinomycetota > Acidimicrobiia > Acidimicrobiales > DASSOZ01 > DASSOZ01. The sequence goes on along the minus strand of DASSOZ010000212.1, from coordinate 2,352 downwards.
TGCTCGGCCTGCTCGTGCTGCGCGCGGAGGTCGTCGTCGATGTTCTCCCCGTTGGCCTTCGCCTCCGCCACCTTGCGCCCGACCGCGAGTGCGTTCTCCATCGCGGCGCGGCGCTCGGCGTCGGGCTCGTTGGCGACGACGGCCATCACGCCGGCGTGGATCTTCTCGAAGATGCGGGGGACGCCGAACAGCAGGTTGGGATGGACGTCGCGCAGGTACTCGGCGATGAGGCCGGTGTCCGGGCAGCAGGCCACGATCGACCCGGTCCGCATCGGGTTGTAGTGGCCGGTCATGCGCTCGGCGATGTGCGCCATCGGCAGGTACGACACCTGGCGCCACCCGGCGATGTCGTCGTCGATCGCCCGCAGCAGCGACTCGCCGGTCCACACGATGTTGTGGTGATCGAGGACGACGCCCTTCGGGGGGCCCGTGGTGCCGGACGTGTAGATCACCGTGGCGAGGTCGTCCGGGCGGACGTCCTGGCTGATCTTCTCGAGGTCGGCGGGCTCGGCCGTCAGCAGCTCGTCCCAACGCTTCACGTCGGCCGGCGCCGCACGATCACCGTCGCCGTCCCGGACGATGACGTAGGTGGCGATGGCGGGCAGCTCGTCGCGCATCGTGAGGAAGCGGTCGAGGAAGCCCATGTCCTCGACGATCGCGATCTTCGCCTCGCTGTGCGCGGCGAGGTACTGGACCTGGTCGGGTGACGACGAGTTGTAGATCGATATCGAGCAGACGCCGAGGTGACAGAACGCGGCGTCGGCGACGTGGAACTCCGGGATGTTTCGCAGCATCAGCACGGCCCGGTCGCCGCGCCGGAGGCCGAGGTCGCGGAACGCGGTCGCCGCCCGAGCGACGCGCTCGGCGTAGTCGTTCCACGTCCACTCCTGCCAGGTGCCGTCGGCGCCCTTCCACCGCAGCGCGGGCTGGTCCCCGCAGCGGGCGACCGTGCGCCCGAAGAAGGTGGGGATCGTCAGACCCGCTACCGCGTCGTCGATGCTCGTCTCTGCCACGGAACGCTCCCGGCTCGCCTGGCTTCGAGGCTAGTTACCCATTGCTGCGACGCTGCTCTCGTGCTGCTCGACCTGCTGACCGTCGCCGTGCTCGGCTGGGTCGGCTGGCGGCTGTGGCAGGCGGCCCGCGGGTCGTTCGAGCGCGGGTGGCGCGCCTGGCGGCGCGAGCTCGTCGGCGGCCTGCGACCGCGGCACTTCCTCCTCGCGGTCCCGACGATCGCGCTCGTGCTCGTCGCCGCAGTCGTGCTGCTGCAGGTGCCGGGCCTCGACGTCGGATGGTGGACCGCGATCGGCGGCATCGGTAATCCCGTGGTCGGCGGGACCGAGCGCACGAGTGGGACCGCGCTGGAGTGGATGGTGCCGGCGGTGTTCCTCGGGCTGCTCGTGTTCGCGCTGCCCCTGCTCGTGACACGCGAGGAGGAGATGTTCCGGATGGGTGCCGAGTCGTGGACACCGCAACGGCGGGTCCGGCGCAGCGTCGAGTTCGGGCTCGCCCACGCGCTCATCGGCATCCCCGTCGGCGTGGCGCTCGCGCTGTCGGTCGGCGGCGGGTACTTCACGTGGGCGTACCTTCGCGGTGTGCGGCGCAGCGGCGGCAGCCAGCGGGCGGGCGTGCTCGAGAGCGCCCGCTCCCACCTCGCCTACAACGTGTCGATCCTCGCGATCGTCGCGCTCGGTCTCGTCGCGTCCGCGTGCGCCGGTGACGACGCGACGAGCGGACCGAAGTCGCTCCCGTCGGCGAACCGCGAGATCACCGTCACCAGCTCGGCGTTCCGCGACGTCGGCACGATCCCCCGTCGGTACACGTGCGACGGCGCCGGTGGACCGCCACCCCTGACGTGGCGCGGCGTGCCGTCGTCGGCGGCGGCCGTCTACCTCGTCGTCGCCGACCCGGACGCGCCGGGCGGGACGTTCGTGCACTGGATCCTCGGCTCGCTGCCGGCGACGTCGACCGGGGTGCCCGCGGGTACGACCGACGGCTGGCGCCCGCCGTGCCCGCCGAAGGGCAACCGCCCGCACCGCTACCGGTTCGCGGTGTACGCGACGTCGTCGCGCGTCGACGTCGACCGCAGCGCGGCAGCCGAGACGATCGACGCCATCGGCCGCGCCGCGATCGCCAGCGGCACGCTCGTGGGGATGTACGGCCGCTGAACCCCTCGCCTTCTTGTCACCCCTGTCCACACATGTCGTGGCCAGCGGTGACAAGAAGCGGGAGGTCAGCCGCCGATGCGCGACTCGTAGTCCTGGATGGCGGCGGTGGAGTCGGCGGCCGCCTTCTTCCACGTCGCCGTCGGGTCGGCACCCTTGAAGATGGCATTGAGCGCGTTCTCGACGTAGT
>DASSOZ010000211.1:0-11789 GCA_035700105.1 Acidimicrobiales bacterium | reverse complement strand
CGTCGGTCGCGTACGGCTACCAGCGCGCCGTCGACCACGACGGCGACGACCGTGAGCACGACGGCAGTGCGAATCCGGCGGGCGTTCGTCAGGCTCATCGGTCGCACCCCGAGTCGTGGCAGACGCTGTCGCCGTCGGGGCCGATCGAGAAGCCGGGCACGAGGGGACCGTCGCCGGTCCACTGCGAGCCGTCGACCGTGTGCGGGACCGCCCTGCCGTACACCGAGCCGGAGTGGTCGATGTACGGGATGAACGTGTGGTCGCCGCGGTCGCTGCCGGGTCCGCCGCCACCGTTGACCGGCGGCATGGACGGCAGGAACAGGATCCCCTCCGGGTAGTTGACCGTGTACCAGCGGTCGCCGTCGTGGTCGACGGCGCGCTGGTAGCCGTACGCGACCGACGGCAGCAGGTCGACGACGTTGCCGAAGTCCCGGTCGTGCTTCGCCAGCACCGTCCCGACCCGGCCGAGCCCGTTGACGAGTGCCACGAGCTTGTCCTTCTGCGTGGTCGTCAGCGTGTCGACCTGGTCGAGGAGCTTGTCGATGCTCGTGATCGACGCGTCGAGCGCGCCGTCCTGCGCGAGCAGCGCGTCCGACACCGCGGCGGCGGACTGCAGCAGCTCGACCATGCGGTCGTCCTTGCCGGCGAGCGTGCCCATCACGCCCTGGAGCGCGGCGATCGAGCGGTCCATCTCCGTCGCCCGCGCCGACACCGTTCGCCCGGTGGCGGCGAAGTTCGTGATCACCTTGGCGAGGTCCGCCTGGCGCCCGTCGACGGCGATCGCCAGCTGGTGGACGAACGAGCCGACGGCCTTCGAGTCGACCCGCTCGGCGAGGTGCGTGAACTGGTCGAGGACCTCGGAGATCTCCGCGGGAACGTGCACGCGGTCGCGTTCGAGATGCGCGCCGTCGTGCAGCTTCGGCCCCGTGCCGGTCCAGACCGGGTCCAGCTCGACGTAGCGCTCGCCGATCATCGACTTCAGGCGCAGCTCGGCGGTCGCGTTCGCGGCGAGTGCGACGTCGTGCACCTCCATCGTGACGGTGACGCCGTCGATGCGCGGGTCGACCTTCGTCACCCACCCGCTGTCGATTCCCTGCACGCGCACACGGGAGTGCGCGTAGAGGCCGACGGTGCGGGGGAAGTCGGCGGTGATGCGCGTCGTGTCGGGATGGAACGGGTCGGCGGCGATGCTCACGCCGGCGAGGCCGAGCACCGACCACGCGCATGCGGCGGCGACGAGGGCGACGACGATGCGCCTCACGGTCACGACTGCGGTCTCCTGCCGTACCCGGACGGCGGCGGCGGTTGCTCGTCGTCGCCGCGTACCTCGGTGCCGCCGACGTCCTCGTTCGGCACCTGCGCGGGCGGTTGCGCCCAGATGCGGGGGAGGCCACCGTCGTGCCCCGGCTCGTTGGAGTGGGCGTCGCCGAGGTCGACCGGGTCGGCGACGTACGGACCCGGGATCGTCCCGACGAAGTAGACGTTCACGAAGCTGCCGTCGTCGGAGACCTTCACCAGCCGGCGGGCGAACTCGGGGAGGTTCCCGAGCGCGAGGTCGAGACGGTCCTTCTGCTCGTCGAGCACGCCGACCGTGGTCACGAGGTCGCTGAGCGCGTGGTCGACGGTGCCCTGGCTCTTCGCCAGCAGGGGCGTCAGCCGGTCGGACAGCGTGTGCACCGCGCTGACGAGGTCGCTGAGTTGCTGCCGCCGGGCGGCGAGCGTGCCGAGGATCTGGGCGAACGAGTCGATGCTCGTGCCGAGCGCCTCGCGGCGGTCGTCGACCGCGGTCGACAACTTCGCGGTGGCGGCGATGAGCGTGTCGATGTCGCCCTGCTTCGCCGCCATGACGTCCGACAGGTGAGCGAGGTCACCGAGCATGGCGTTGAGCTGCTGCGCGTGACCGTCGAGACCGCCGGCGAACGCGCCGACGAGCGCGTTGAACGACCGCACGTCGAACGGCTTGGCGACATGGGACAGCGCATCGAGCGTCTGGTCGAGCTCGACGGGGATCTCGGTGCGGTCGACGGGGATGATGGTGCCCGCCGCGAGCCGGCGCCCGGTCGACGGCGTGTCGAGGCTGACGAAACGGCTGCCGAGGAGGGTGCGCAGGCGGATCGACGCCCGCGTGCCGTCGGCCAGCCACGTCCCCTTGTCGAGCTTCAGCGTCGCCCGCACGTTCGTCGTCCGTTCGACGCGTTCGACCTTCGTGACCGAGCCGACCTCGACGCCGGCGACGCGCACCGGGTCGCCCGACTGGATGCCGCTGGCGGACGCGAACTCGGCCTTGATCGAGTAGCTGCGGGCGAACACGTGCAACCCGCCGATCGACATCGTGAGGAAGACGAGGATGCTCGTGACGGCGATGCCCACGATCGCGCTGCGGCGGATGTGCCGGTCGGTCATCGCGGGCCTCCGGCGAGGGGCAGCAGCAGGCGGTCGAGGCCCGACGACGACCCTGCCTTCGTCCCCGGCTCGGGATCGACGGTGATGGGGCCGAGCTGCGTCTCGGGGATCGCCGGCAGCGGCGCGCGCGGTTGGCCGAGCAAAGGACCGTACGGGGCCCGCGTGTCGTCGGGACCGACGTCGCTGTAGTTGGGACCGATGCGCGGCTCGGCGAAGAACGTGTTGATGACGCCGAAGCCGCGGCCGTAGATGTTGATCCAGTCGCCGGCGTTGGTGGCGCGGATGAAGGCCGCCGGCGTCCAGTTCAGCGTGCGCACGCCCTCGGCGAGGTTGTGCCTCTGCGCGGCGAGCGTGCCGGCGAGCGTCCGCGCCTGGCCGAGCGCGGTGTCGAGGTCGCCGCCGCTGGCGTCGAGCACCCGGGCGAGCGTGGCGGTGAGCTCGTCCGACGAACTGACGGCGCGGCCGAGGTCGTCGGATTTCGCGGCGATGGCCTGCGAGGTCGAGCCGAGTGAAGTGAGGAGCTGGCGCACCTGCTCGTCGTGACCGGCGACGGCGTCGAGCAGTGTGGCGAACTGGGTGATCGAGTTGCCGATCGCGTCCGCTCGCCCGCTCAGCGTCTTCACGAGCTGTGCCGACTGGTCGACGGCGCTCCCGAACGTCGCCTCGCGCCCCTGCATGGCGGCGGCGAGCGTCTGCATGACGCGGTTGACGGAGTCGGTGTCGAGGTTCGCGAGCAGCGGTTCCGCGTTGTTCAGGAGGTACGTGAGATCGGCGGCCGCGCCGGTGCGCGCCGTCCCGACGTGCGCCCCGGCCGCGAGCGGCGCCGAGTGCGGCGTGGCGCCCTTCGGGGGCACGACCTGCACGAACCGCTGACCGAGGAGGTTGCGCCAGTGGAGCTCGATGCGCGAGTCGCGCGGCACGTGGTAGCGCCGGTCGATCGCCAGCTTCACGACGGCGCGGCCGCGGTCGACGGAGACCCCGCCGACCTTGCCGATGCGCACGCCGGCGAGGCGGACCTCGTCGCCGGGGATGATCCCGGTGGCGTCGGTGAACGCCGCCTCGACCGTGTACGTCTTCGCCAGCGTCCCGGCGGGCCCACCGAGCTGGCCGATCTGCACGGCCAGCCAGCCGAAGCTCGCGAGGCCCGCGAGCGCGAGCAGCGCGAGCTTGACGAGCGTCCCCCGCATCAGCCGAGGCCTCCGGCGGCGACGAGGTGGAGGAGCCCGCCGAGCCCCGTCGGGTCGCTCGTCGCGGTCGACGACGGCGGGGGCGGGTTGCCGCCGTCGGGCTCACCCGGTGGCGGTGGGTAGTACAGCGTGATGTCGGGGCCGATCGCGCTGTGGCCCTCGTCGACGCCGCCCTTCTGCATCGGTGACGGGAAGTTGACGATGAGGTGCGGGATGCCGGCGAACATGACGTCGTAGTGCACGACGGTCGGCAGCAGCTTCGTCGTCGCCGCCTGACCGGCCATGAACGCGCGGATCGAACCGGGGCGTGCCGTGACCATGCGCAGCACGTCGAACCCGTTGGCGGTCACGCGCTGGATGCGGTCACGCTCGGTCGTCATCAGCTCGCCGGCCTGGTTCAGCAGATCGGCGTTCTCGTGGAGGAAGCGCGACAGCTGCGGCTGGTGGGCGGCGAGCGTGCGGGCGACGGCACCCATGTCGGTGGCGATCGTCGTGAAGTCGCCGGCGTGCTCGGCGAACGTCTGCGCCGCGCCCGGTGTGTGGGTGAGCAGCGCGGCGATGTCGGCCTGGCGACCGGCGAGCTCCTCGAACGCCGTCCCGAACCCGGTCGTCGTGCGGCCGAGGTCGACACCGTTCCCGACGCCGGCGGCGAACGCGCTGATCGTCCCGCCGAGCGCGCCCGGGTCGATCGCCTGGAGTGCGGGCGTGAACCGGTCGAGCACCTGCTGGAACTCGGTGACCGCCTTCGTGTGCGCCTGCGCGATGTGACCCCCGTCGGGCATGACCGCCTGGCCGGGCTCGGCACCCTGCAGCTCGACGTACTTGTCGCCGAAGAGCGTCTTCGGGACGATCTTCGCCCCGGAGCCGCGTGCGATCTTCACGTCACGGTCGATGCGCAGCGTGTAGCGCGCCGAGAAGTCCGAGCGGTCCGTGTCGATGGACGCGACGCGTCCGACGGGGAACCCACGGACGCGCACCTCGTCACCGGCGCGGATGTTGAGGCCGGCGCGGTTGAAGTCGGCGCTGATCGTGTACGCCGGCGGACCGGGTCGCTGCAGCCACAGTGCCAGGAGCGCCGCGCACAGCAGTCCGCCAATCGTGCGTCCGACGATTCCCGGCGCGAGCCGTCTCATCCGCTGAACCTGATCGAGCTGGCGGCGCCGAAGAACACGAGCGACAGGAAGAAGTTGACGACGAAGATCAGCGTCACCGACAGCCGCACCGATCGGCCGACCGCGCGTCCCACGTCCTCGGGACCGCCGCTGACGGTGAAGCCGTAGTAGCAGTGGATGAACGTGATCAGCGTGATGAACACGAGGCACTTCAAGACGCTGTAAATCACGTCCTCGCGCGGGAGGTACAGCGAGAAGTACTGGTTGTAGATGCCCGGCGCGACGTCGAACATCTTGGTGGCGGTGACCTTCGTGGCCTGCAGCTGCACGTAGAGGCCGATGGCGTACAGCGGCAGCACGGTGATGTAGCTGGCGAGCAGCCGCGTCGACACGAGGTACCGAAGCGACGGGACGCTCATCACGTCGAGGGCGTCGATCTCGTCGGACACGCGCATCGCACCGAGCTCGGCCGTGAAGTTGGCGCCCACCTGCGCGGCGAAGATGATCCCGGCGCCCAGCGGCGCGATCTCGCGGATGTTGGCGAACGCGCTGACGAAGCCGATGAGTCCCTCGGCGCCGATGAGCTCGAGGCCCTTCGTCCCCTCGAGGCTGACCTGGATCCCGAGCACCGCCGTCATGAAGATCATGACGAGGATCGCCCCGGCGCCGATCAGGAACGCGCCCGACCCGACGGCGATGTCGTTGATGTTCTTGACGATGACGGCGCGGTGCTTCAGCGCGGCGGGGACGTTCCAGATGGCCCTGGCCGAGAACTCGAGCAGCCGCCCGGTCAGCCGGATGGGGCGGAGGACCGGCTCGAACGTCTCGCGGACGACCTGTTGCGCGACCGCCATCGGTTACCGCAGCGCGTCCGGGACGAGGGACAGGTAGCCGAACGTCATGATCATGTTGACGACGACCAGCGACAGCAGCGTGATCACGACACCCCGGTTCACCGCCATGCCGACGCCACCGGGGCCGCCCTTGGCGTACAGCCCCTTCCACGCGGCGATGACGGCGGCGACGACACCGAACACGAACCCCTTCGCCAGCGCCAGGTAGAGGTCGGGCATGCGGGCGAGGGTCGTGAAGCCCTGGAAGTAGGCGCCGGCGTTGGAGCCCTTGATGACGACGGCGTAGAAGTAGCCGCCGAACAGGCCGCCGATGATGACGATGCCGGTGAGCAGGAGCGTGGCGATGGCGGCGCCGATGACACGGGGCACCACGAGCTTGTGGATCGGGTCGACGGCCATGACGCGCATCGCCGCGATCTCGTCGCGCACGTTGCGGCTGCCGAGGTCGGCGGTGATCGCGGTGCCGCCCGCCGCTGCCATCATGAACGTCGTTCCGAGGGGGCCCGCCTCGCGCACGATCGCGAGCACCATGGCCGCGCCCTGCGCCGACTCGGCGCCGAACTGGCGGGTGATGTTGTACACCTGCAGCCCGATCACGAGACCGAAACTGAGCGTGAGCAGGACGGCCGGCAACAGCGTGACCGACGCGATGAACCACGTCTGCTCGGCGATGTCGCGCAGCTGCCACGGCCGGCGCGGGATGCGCACGACGGTGTCGGCGAACAACGCGAACAGCTGTCCGGCGTCGTCGAGGAAGCTGCCTCCCTTCCTCGTCGCGACCTCGACGGCCTTCACCTGTCCGAGTCCCCCCAGAGTCGTCGGAACGGCGAACGCGCAGGAGGCGCGCTCCGTCGGCGGGTACCCGCGAGTTGCGGGGGGCATACGAACCGCCCGAGGCTGACACCCGTATGACCGCTCTCGACGTGCGACCCCGATCCGATCTCGACGCCGCGGGGCTCGTCCGTCGGCTGCGATCGACGTTCGACTCGGGGCTCACGCGCCCGGAGGCGTGGCGGCGGTCCCAGCTCGCGCAGCTGCGGCGCCTGCTCGTCGAGTCGGAGCCGGAGCTGCTCGCCGCGCTCCGATCGGACCTCGGGAAGTCGGCGACCGAGGCGTACACGACCGAGATCGGCTTCGTCCTCGGGGAGATCACCCACGTCGAGAAGCACCTGTCGTCGTGGATGCGGCCGTCGGCCGTGAAGCTCCCGCTCAAGCTGCGGCCGGGTCGCGCGTCGATCGTCAGTGAGCCGCTCGGCGTCGCGCTCGTGATCGCGCCGTGGAACTATCCCGTGCACCTCCTGCTGGCGCCGATGGTCGCCGCGCTCGCGGCCGGCAACTGCGTCGTCGGGAAGCCGTCGGAGGTGACGCCGCACGTGTCCGCCGCGCTCGCGCGGCTGGTGCCCCGGTACCTGGACGAGCGTGCCGTGGCGATCGTCGAGGGCGGCGTCGACGAGACGACCGCGTTGCTCGAGCAGCCGCTCGGACACGTCTTCTACACCGGCAACGGTCGCGTCGGTCGAGTCGTGATGGCGGCGGCGGCGCGGCACCTCACCCCCGTCACGCTCGAGCTCGGCGGTAAGTCGCCGGCGATCGTCGACCGCACCGCCGACGTCCGCGTCGCGGCCCGCCGCATCGCGTGGGGCAAGTTCGTCAACGCGGGACAGACGTGCGTGGCGCCCGACCACGTGCTGGTGCACCGCGACGTCGAGTCACGGTTGGTCGACGAGCTGGTGAAGGCGGTCCGTGACTTCTACGGCGACGACCCGTCGACGTCAGCCGACTACGGGCGCGTCGTGGACGACCGCCACTGGCGCCGCCTCCGCGGCCTGCTCGACGCCGGCGGCTACGCGTCGGTCGTGTGCGGCGGCGGCGGTGACGAGGCGACGCGGTACCTCGCGCCGACGATCCTCACCGGTGTCGACCGTGACGCCGCGGTGATGGGCGAGGAGATCTTCGGCCCGATCCTGCCGGTGCTCGCCGTCGACGACACCGAGGACGCGATCGAGTTCGTGCGCTCGGGCGACAAGCCGCTGGCGCTGTACGTGTTCGGGAACGACGCCGTCGCCGAGCGGGTGCTCGAGGCGACGTCGTCGGGTGGCGCGTGCGTGAACGCCACGCTGTTGCACCTCGCCGTGCCCGAGCTGCCGTTCGGCGGGGTGGGGGAGAGCGGCTCCGGCGCGTACCACGGCCGCACGGGCTTCGACACGTTCAGCCACCGCAAGTCGGTGCTGCAGCGCCCGACCCGCCCCGACCCGTCGGTGATGTACCCGCCCTACACCCGGCTGAAGGACCGCCTGCTGCGTCGATTCATGTAGTGCGCTTCCCGTGCTTTCGGTGACTTGGGTACCGCAGAGCGGGCCGTAGTCACCGAAACGGTCAGGTGGCTGCGGGGTCCCAGATGCCGAACGCCTTCCAGAGTCGCTTCGACGCCGGGGTGACGAGGCGGAGGTCGGTGAGGAGCTGGCGCACCTTGCGCAGCGAGTCCCACACGCCCTGGCGGGCCTCGGGAGACGAGTACGCCTCGCGCAGGACGTCCTTCGGGATGCCGTAGGCCTTCACGATCTCGGGCGTCGGCTTGAGCATCATGCCTGCCATCTGCCCGAGGATGAACGGCGCCCGCAGCGCGAGCGCGTGGCGGCGCACGGCCGAGAGCCCCGGCACCTCGCGCTTGAGGTAGTGGCGGGCGAACGACAGGTGGCGCGCCTCCTCGGTGACGTGGATGCGCATGATCCGCTCGGTGAGCGGGTGCAGGTCGCGGGCGCTGCGCAGGAGCGTGCGCTGGACGTGGTCGATCGGGTCCTCACCGCCGAGGACGAACACGAAGAACAGCGCCGGCGAGCGCCGTCCCATCTTGATCACGCCGCGCGCACCGAACTTCGTGAGCCGGTCCATGCCCCGCACCCGCAGGCCGAGCGGCGCGCACCGGTTGACGAACTCCTGGAACATCAACGAGTGGTGCGCCTCCTCGATGACCTCGTGGTAGGCGTACCGGAACTCGGGTGACTCGTCCGGCAACTCGCTGGCGAACTCGAGCAGCCCACGCTTGAGCACCGACTCGAACTGCAGGCCGACCTTCATCTTGGCCACGATCTCGTGGAGGCCGAGGCGGGCTCGCACCTCCTGCGGCTGGCGCTTGTACCAGTCGGTCGCGCCGAGCGGGTCGTCGTCGCCGAGCTCCCAGCGCGGGTCGTGCGGGTCGATGGCGAAGTCGGGGTCGTCCCACGGGACGTCGACGTACGCGTCGAAGTGCTTGCCGGGCGTGACCGACTGCCGGCTCAGCCGCTGGACGAGATCGGTGAACGCGCCGCCGTCGTCCGTCTGCTGCTCCTCGTCGAGCAGCGCCCCAGCTGCGGTGTCCATCAGGCGAGTCCTCCTTCGGCGCCGAGCGTCGACGCCATCAGCTTGAGGACGCCGAGCATCTCGTCGGCGTCGTGTCGGGGACAGCCGATCTGGCCCACGGCCAGACCGTCCAGCACGGTGAACGCGAACCACACCGCGATCGTGGGTGCGTCGGGGAACAGCTCGAGGAACGTCTTCTCGACGCCGTCCTGGAACCGCTGCTCGATCGGCTCCATCGCCTCGCGCAGTCGCTCGTCGGTGCGGGCGGCGACGACGACCTCGAGCCACGCCGCGAACGTCGCGCCCTGGACCGTCTGCCACAGCAGGTCGATGGCCGCGTCGGCCGTGCGCTTCGTCGCGGGCAGGGCGTCGAACGCATCGCGGAACTCGATCTGCCGGCGCTCGAAGAGGTGGTCGATGGCGGCGACGACGAGGTCGTGCTTGGTGGGGAAGTGGTGGACCTGCGCGCCCCGCGACACGCCGGCCCGGCGGACGACCTCGGTCGTCGTCGTGCGGGCCCATCCGACGTCCGCGAGGCAGTCGAGCGTGGCGTCGAGCAGGCGGGCCTGCGTCGCTGCCGAACGCTCGGCCTGGGTGCGGGTCACGGTCACCGACTCTGCCACGGTCCGGTACAAACAGTCAAGCCTGTATGTTTCTTGGCGACCCGGTACGCTGCGGGGCTCGTGGCCGTGGATCTGGAGCTCACGCCGGTGCAGGCGCGCGTCGTCGGGTCGCTGGTCGAGAAGCAGCTGGCGACGCCCCAGCAGTACCCGCTGACCCTGAACTCGCTGGTGCTGGCGTGCAACCAGACGACGAACCGCGAGCCGGTCACGTCGTATGGCGAGCGCGAGGTCGACGACGTGCTGGGCGGGCTGAAGGACATCGGGCTCGTGCGGTTCGTCCACCCGTCGCACGGCGGGCGGGTGACGAAGTACCGCCAGGTGCTCGAGGAGCGGCTCGACCTGTCCGTCGAGGAGCTGGCGGTGCTGTGCGTCATGCTGCTGCGCGGGCCGCAGACGGTGAACGAGCTGCGGGCCCGGACGGAACGGCTGGCGTCGTTCTCGTCGTCCGACGAGGTGGAGTCGGTGCTCGCCGCGCTGGCGGCGCGGCCGGAGCCGCTGGTGGTGCGCTTCGAGCGCCAGCCGGGGATGCGCGAGCCGCGCTGGATGCACCTCCTGAGCGGCGAGCCCGTCGACGTGCCGGTCGTGGCAGCGTCGTCGCCGCCGGCTTCTCGGGGCCGGAATGACGATCGCCTGGCGGCGTTGGAGGACGAGGTGCAACGCCTCCGAGCCGAGTTCGACGCCTTCCGCGCGTCGTTCGAGTGACCGACACCGGCGCCCCCGTCGCGCATCCTCCCACTGACTCGCGTTTTCCGGGTCCCCACGCGTCCGAAAACGCGAGTGTGTGGGAGGATGCGCGCTCCGGCGCCGGCCTGCTCGCCGGTGACCGACGGCCGCTGACGATCGGGATCGTCCTGCTGATCACGCTCGTCGGGTTCGAGGCGCTGGCGGCGGCGACCGCGTTCCCCGTCGTGCTCCACGAGCTCGGTCACGTCAACCTCTACGGCTGGACGTTCAGCGCGTTCCTGCTCGCCAGCCTCATCGGGATCACCGTCGCCGGGCAGCAGTCCGACCGGCTGGGACCGCGCCGGCCGCTGATCGCGGGCGCCGTCCTGTTCGCCATCGGGCTCGTGATCGTCGGTGCGGCGCCGTCGATGCTCGTGGTCGTCGGCGGGCGGTTCGTACAGGGACTCGGCGCCGGCGCGCTGCCCGCCGTCGTCTACGTCGTCATCGGGCGGGCGTACCCGGCGAGCGCGCGGCCCAAGATGTTCGCCACGCTGTCGTCGGCGTGGGTGCTCCCGTCGTTGATCGGCCCGGCGATCGCCGGCGCCGTCGCCGAGCACCTGTCGTGGCGGCTCGTGTTCGTCGGCATCCTCCCGATCCTCGGACTCGCGCTCGCCCTGTCGCTGCCCGCGCTCGGCGCGCTCGACCGCGAGGCGACGGGCGACGACGACGGGGAGGCGCGCTCGCGCGCGTCGATCGCCGTGCGACTGGCGTTCGGCGCCGGGCTGGTGCTCGCCGGACTCGGGACGCGGTCGTTCGTCGCGGTGCCGCTGGTCGTCGTCGGCGCGGTGCTCGCCGGACCCGCGCTGCGCCGGCTCGTGCCGAAGGGGACGCTGCGGGCCGCGCCCGGCGTCCCGGCGGCGATCGCCGTGCGCGGTCTGCTGACGTTCCCGTTCTTCGGCGCGGACGCGTTCCTGCCGCTGATGCTCACGTCGGTTCGGCACCTGTCGCCGACGCGCGCCGGCCTGGCACTGACGGTCTCCGGCCTGTCGTGGACGCTCGGGTCGTGGGTCCAGGCGCGGGGCGCGTCACGCGTGACGATCCGGCGCTTCGGCGTGGTGGGCATCTCGCTCGTCGTCGTCGGCATCGGCGGCATCGCGCTGGCGCTGTCGTCGGCAGTCCCGGCGGCGGTGGCGTGGCTGGCGTGGGGTGTCGGCGGCCTCGGGATGGGGATGGCGTACTCCATGCCGTCGCTCGTCGTGCTCGGGGACGCGCCACCCGACGAGGTGGGCGCGATGACGGCGTCGCTGCAGTTGACCGACACGCTCGGCATGGCGCTCGGCACCGGTGTCGGCGGGTCGATCGTCGCGTTCGGCGCCGCGTCGGGCTGGGCGCGGTCGACGTCGATCGGGCTCGTCGACGCGCTCATGGCCGCCGTCGGTGTGATGGCGGTCGTCGCCGCCCGCCGCCTGCCGCATAGGCGCGCCGCCGACCCGCTCTCCTAACGTCGCCGACCATGTTCGAGTGGTCGGAAGAGCAGCTGATGATCCGCGACGCCGTGCGGCAGTTCGTGGAGAAGGAGATCGCGCCCCGGCGCGACGAGCTGGAGCA
>DASSOZ010000210.1:0-15886 GCA_035700105.1 Acidimicrobiales bacterium | reverse complement strand
TTCACGGGCCCGCTCGCGCTCGCCGTCGGTCGCGCCGCGGGCGCGTCGGTGCTCGTCGCCGACGGCCGCATCGGCGCCGACCCGGCCGGCTCGCCGCCGACGCCGTTCTCGCTGCGCCTCGCCGAGCTGGTCGCCGCGGGGAAGCTCGTCGTCGACCTCCACGCCGTCGACTCGGACGCCGTCGACGTCGTGCTGTCGCCCGTCGGGTTGGCCGCGTCGGACGTGGACGGCGACCTCGTCGACGAGCTCGCCGACCTGTTCGACGAGGAGGACCTCGCCGTCGCCATCGACGTCGACGTCCCCGGCGGGCACGGTCGCTCCCGCCTGGACGCGCTGGCACCGGCGCTGTTCGTCGCGCTCGGCACCCGCGTCCGCGCGCCGTTGGAGCACCCCGATGAGTGGGAGACGCTCGTCGAGGTGATGGCCGACGCCGTCGCGTACCTCTGTGAGGTTCACCGGTCGACGTAGCCGATCCCGCGAAAGCGCGCCCTCGGTAGGATTCGAACCTACGCACCCGGCTCCGGAGGCCGGTGCTCTATCCCCTGAGCTACGAGGGCGAGGAAGAACGGCCATCGTAGCCAACCGACCCGAGAACTACGATCGGCGGCAATGGCCGAGGTGACGGTGCTCGTGGTCGACGACGACCCCGTCATCATGCGGCTGCTCGAGGTCAACTTCGAGATGGAGGGCTACGCCGTCGTCACCGCGACCGACGGCCAGCAGGCGCTCGACCAGATCGCCAGCGCCGCCCCGGACCTCGTCGTGTGCGACATCATGATGCCGGTGGTCAACGGCCTCGAGGTCGTCGAGCGGCTCCGCCAGAGCGGCGACGCGAAGCTCGAGCGGCTGCCGGTCATCCTGCTGTCGGCCAAGGCCCAGGCGAGCGAGGTCCAGAAGGGCCTCGACGTCGGCGCCGACGACTACATCACCAAGCCGTTCGACCCGCTCGAGCTGATCGAGCGGGTCCAAGCGCTCCTCCAGACGTCGCAGTCGCAGCCGTAGACGTGATCCGCGACGCTCTCGCCGAATCGCTGAAGGCCGCCCTCGACGCGCTCGGCGTCGACCCGCTGCCGAGCGTCGTCAACCTCGAGCGCCCCGCTCGCAGGGAACACGGCGACTGGTCGTCGAACGTCGCGCTCGCGACGGCCAAGCAGGCGAGGCGCAACCCGCGTGAGCTCGCGCAGCAGATCGTCGGCTGGCTCGAGGATCCGCTGCACACCCCCGCGCACGTGCGCAGCATCGAGATCGCCGGTCCCGGCTTCGTCAACTTCCGACTCCACGACACGTGGCTGCACGACGTCCTGCGCACCGTCGTCGACGAGGGAACCGACAACTACGGTCGCAGCGACATCGGCACGGGCACGAACGTCAACGTCGAGTTCGTCAGCGCCAACCCGACCGGACCGTTGCACGCCGGCGGCGGACGGTGGGCCGCGTACGGCGACGCGCTCTGCAACGTCATGGCCTGGTGCGGTCACGACGTGCACCGCGAGTACTACCTCAACGACCGCGGCACGCAGATGGGGCTGTTCGCCGCGTCACTGGCGGCGCGCAAGGCGGGCACGGCGCTCCCCGAGGACGGCTACCGCGGCGACTACCTCGTCGAGTGGGCGGCCGAGATGCCCGACGGCGCCGACCCGTTCGAGTGGGGCTACGAGCGGGTGAAGCGCGACCTGCGCGAGACGCTCGAGCGCATGAACGTGCGGTTCGACACGTGGTTCAGCGAGCGGTCGCTCGTCGAGTCCGGTGAGGTCGAGGCGACGCTCGACGACCTCCGGCAGCACGACGCCGCGTACGACGCCGACGGCGCGGTCTGGCTGCGCACCGAGCAGTTCGGCGACCAGAAGGACCGCGTGCTCGTGAAGTCCGACGGCGAGCCGACGTACCTGCTCCCCGACGTCGCCTACCACCGCAGCAAGTTCGCCCGCGGCTTCGACCTCCTCATCGATGTGTGGGGCGCCGACCACCACGGCTACGTCGCCCGCCTCAAGGCGGCGATCCAGGCGCTCGGCCACGATCCCGACGAGCTCGAGATCATCCTCGGTCAGCTCGTCAACCTGCTGCGCAGCGGCGAGCCGGTCCGCATGTCGAAGCGCACGGGCGACATCGTCGAGCTCGCCGAGGTGCTCGACGAGGTCGGACCCGATGCCGCGCGGCTCACCTTCCTCCTCCAGTCGATCGACACCCGCCAGACGTTCGACATCGACGTCGTCAAGAGCCGGTCGATGGACAACCCCGTGTACTACGTGCAGTACGCGCACGCCCGCATCGCGTCGATCGAGCGCGTCGCGGCCGAGCGCAACGTGGAGCGCCGGCCCATCGAGGACGTCGACCTGTCGCTCCTCACGCACGAGCGCGAGCTCGACGTGCTGCGCTCGCTGCACGAGCTCCCCGAGGTCGTCCTCGACGCCTGCCTGACGCGTGGGCCCCACAAGGTGACGACGTGGGTGCGCGACCTCGCCGGTCGCTTCCACGGCTTCTACCACGACTGCTACGTGATGGGTGAGGGCGTGAGCGCCGACCTGACGCAGGCGCGCCTGTGGCTCGTCGAGGCCGCCCGCACCGGTCTCGCCATCGGGCTCGGACTCCTCGGGGTGTCGGCGCCGGAGTCGATGTAGTGGGCACAGACCCACGCTTCTTGTCACCGCCAGCCACGACAATTGTGGCCAGCGGTGACAAGAAGCCGGGGTGGGACTGATGGCGGGGCCGCTGCCGCGGTTCACCCTGCCCGACACCGCCGACGTCGACGCCGACGGCCGGTTGTCGGTCGGCGGTGTGGACGTCCTCTCGCTGGCGGAGGAGCACGGCACGCCACTGTTCGTCTACGACGAGGCACACCTGCGGGCGCGCTGCAGGGAGGCGGTCGACGCGTTCGGCGACGGCGTCGCGTACGCGTCGAAGGCGTTCCTCTGCAAGGCGATGGCCGGCCTCGCCCATGCCGAGGGCATGTGCATCGACGTGTCCACCGGCGGCGAGCTCGCCGTCGCGCTGGCCGCCGGTGTGCCGGGCGATCGTCTCGTCCTGCACGGCAACAACAAGTCGACGGACGAGCTGCGAATGGCGCTCGACGCCGGCATCGGCCGCATCGTCGTCGACTCGTTCGACGAGCTCGACCGTCTCGAGGCGCTCGGACGACCCGCCGACGTGCTGCTGCGGGTGACACCGGGCGTCGAGGCGCACACGCACGAGTACGTCATGACCGGCCAGGAGGACTCGAAGTTCGGCTTCGGTCTGCGCTCCGGCGCGGCGGCCGCCGCGGTCGAGCGCGTGCGCTCGATGGCCGCAGCGGGCGTCGAGCTCGTGGGCCTGCACTCGCACATCGGCAGCCAGATCTTCGTGGTGTCGTCGTTCGTGAAGGCGATCGAGGTGCTCGCCGGGTTCTTCGTGCCGCTCGACCTCCCCGAGCTCGTCGTCGGCGGCGGCCTCGGCGTGCCGTACGTGAACGGCGAGGAGGCGCCGACGATCTCGCAGTGGGCGCGAGCGGTGCACGACGCCGCGAGCGACGTCGGCATCCCGTCCGCCGTGCGCGTCACGACCGAGCCGGGCCGGTCGATCGTCGCGACCGCCGGCGTGACGCTGTACACGGTCGGCACGATCAAGGCGCTGCCCGGCATCCGCACGTACCTCGCCGTCGACGGCGGCATGTCCGACAACCCGCGCCCCGTCCTCTACGGCTCGGGCTACGAGGCGTTCCTGCCGCGCGCGACGTGGGCCGAGCGACCGTTCGTCGCGACCATCGTCGGCAAGCACTGCGAGTCGGGCGACGTGATCGTCCGCGATGCGTCGCTCCCTGCAGACGTGCGCGTCGGCGACGTGGTCTGTACGCCCGTGACCGGCGCGTACGGGCACTCGATGGCGTCGAACTACAACCGGGTCCCGCGCCCCGAGGTGGTGTTCGCGCGCGACGGCGACGCCCGCGTCGTCGTGCGGCGCGAGACCTACGACGACCTGCTGCGCCTCGACCTGTAGCGCACGCCGCCGGCGGTGCCCGCCGCCGCGGCCAACAGGATCGCGACGAGCGCGAACGGCCACCGCACCTCCGTCGTCGCCGCGGCCTTGACCGGCGCGACGAGGGCCTCGACCATCGTCGCCGGCGGCGACTCGCGCTGCGGCGTCGTCGTCGCCGCCGAGGGGTCGGGCACGACGAGCTGCTGCTGCAGGCCCGCGGTCCTTCCCGCGCCGGCGTTGGCGGCGACGACGATCGTGGTCGTCGTGCCGACGGGCAGCGGCGGGAGCGGCAGCGTGTGGTCGCCGGCGTCGACCACCTGCGCCGGCATCGGCTGCCCGCTCACGGTCACCTGCACGTCGGTGGGCACGTTGACGCGTATGCGCGCGCCGCGCACGTCGAGGCCGATGAGTTGCAGCGCGAGCGGCGCATCCTGACCGGCGGGCGCGACGAGGCGCACCTTGTTGCCGCCCGCACTCACGACGTGCCACGTCCCCGTGGCGCGCGGCGCGACCGTCGACCCGTCGCCCGCGACGACGCGGAACGGGCGCGTGCTGCTGACGGCGGTGTCGCCGCGGCCGTCGGCGACGTCGACGCGGATCGTCTGCGGCAGCTGTTGCGGTTGCAGCTGCACCGGTCGGAGGCCGGCGTAGTACGCGGCGAGGATGTCGGGCGCCTTCATGCCGCGGCGGGCCTTGCCCAGCGCGCCGAACTGGCTCATGCCGATGCCGTGCCCGAAGCCGTGGCCGTCGACGACGACGCCGTCGCCGTTCGTGAACACGGTGAAGCGCAGCGACGGGATGGTGCGCGGCAGCCCGTTCGGTGACGGGATCGTCGCGTTGACGCGGTCGCGGAAGGCCTTCAACGGCATCGTCTGCTGCTGTTGCGTCCCGTCGTCGAGGCGTGATGTGACGACGACGCTGTCGCCGGCGCGGCCCACGTCGAACGTCTGTCCCTGCATGCCGAACACGGCGCCGACGGCGTCGAGCGGCAGCGCGAAGCGCCAATAGCTGACGGGTGCCGCGGCGGCGTCGTCGGGGTCGCGCTGGGCGCGCAGGTACGGCTGGCTGCCGGCGACCGAGGTCCCACCGTTCGACGACGAGTACATGGCGAGGATCGGCAGGCCCTTGTAGAGGACGAGCTGGCCACGTGTCGCCTCGACCGCCGCCGCCCAGTCCGGGCTCTTCGCCTCCTTCTCGTAGCCGGCGTACACCTGGCAGTCCTGCGTCGCGCAGATCTCCGGCGCCTCGCCGCGCTGGCGGTGCTTCGTGATCTCGTACAACGCGTACGTGCGCGCGGCGATCGCCTGCGCCTTCAGCGCCTCGGCCGGCCACGTCGCGGGGATCTCGGCGATGCCCTTCACGTAGTCCTCGAGCGCGACGTCGTTCACGACGTGTCCCGCGGGCTTCACGTCGATCGCGCCGCGATATGTCCCGACGCCGGCGATCGTGAACGGCGGCGCGTCGCCGTCGACCGGCTCGAACCGCACGCCGCCGGGGACGACCCAGCCACGCTCGGACGCGGCTGTTGCCACTGACGCCGGCGCGGCGACAGCGATCGGGAGGACGGACGCAACCCCCAGCACGAGCGCGGCCACCAACCGCCAGCAGCGCATCGGGCGAGAGATCGTATCGGGTGGGGCCGGTAGCCTCGCCAACGTGACCAACGTCGTGCGCGTCGGCGTGCTCGGGTGCGGCAACGTCGGCGCGCCGCTCGTGCACCTGATCGGCGAGCAGCGCGACGCAATCGAGGCACGAACCGGGCTGCGTCTCGAGGTCGCTCGTGTCGCCGTGCGCAGCATCGCCAAGGACCGCACGGCGCCGATCGACCACGACCTCCTCACCACCGACGCCGAGGGCATCGTCACCGACGACGACATCGACGTCGTCGTCGAGCTGATCGGGGGCATCGAGCCGGCCCGCACGCTCGTCACGACTGCGCTCGACAACGGCAAGCCTGTCGTCACCGGCAACAAGGAGCTGCTCGCCAACGTCGGCGCGGAGCTCTTCGACCGGGCCGAGAAGCAGGGCGTCGACCTCCTCTTCGAGGCGAGCGTCGGTGGCGGCATCCCGCTCGTCCGGCCGCTCCGCGAGAGCCTCGCCGGCGACCGCATCACCCGGCTCATGGGCATCGTCAACGGGACGACCAACTACATCCTCACGAAGATGACCGAGGACGGCGCCGACTACGCCGAGGCGCTCGCCGAGGCGCAGTCGCTCGGGTTCGCAGAACGCGATCCGACCGCCGATGTGGAGGGCTACGACGCGGCCGCCAAGTGCGCCATCCTCGCCAGCATCGCGTTCGGCGTGAACGTCGTCGCCGGCGACGTGTACCGCGAGGGCATCAGCAACGTCACGAGCCAGGACATCGACTACGCGGCCCGGCTCGGCTACGTCGTCAAGCTCCTCGCCATCGCCGAGCGCGTCAGCAACGACGGCGGCATCGCCGTGCGTGCGCACCCGGCGATGATCCCGAGCACGCACGCGCTCGCGGCGGTGCGGGAGAGCTTCAACGCCGTGTTCATCGAGGGCGAGGCCGTCGGTGAGCTCATGCTCTACGGCCGCGGGGCCGGCGGGCGGCCGACGGCCAGCGCGGTCCTCGGCGACCTCGTCGATGCTGCCAGCAACCTCACGCGCAACACGCACGCGCCGGTCGGCGGCCTCGCCGACGCCCGCATCCGCCCGATCGACGAGCTGCGCAGCCAGTACTACCTGAACCTCGAGGTCGCCGACCGGCCCGGCGTCCTCGCCTCGGTCGCCGGCGTCTTCGGCGACCACCGGGTGAGCATCAAGTCGATGGAGCAGGAGGGACTCGGCGACGAGGCTCGCCTCATCTTCATCACGCACACCGCGACCGAGTCCGACGTGCAGGCGACGTTGCACGACCTGCGCGAGCTGGACGCCGTCGACCGCGTCGGCTCGCTGTTGCGCGTCATCGGACCGGAGTGACAGCACCGACAGGACCGACACGAGCGAGAGGAGCGACGCCGCCATGACGATCCAGCACAAGCTCGTCGGCGAGTCGATGCAGCAGATCGTCTGCCAGCTCGGCGCCGACCAGACCGTGTTCTGCGAGGCCGGCAAGTTCCTCTGGAAGACGACGAACGTGTCGATGGAGACGCGCCTCGGGAAGGGCGCTCCGGGCGCCGCCGCGCCCGGCGGCGACAGCGGCGCCGGCAGCCTGCTCAAGAAGGCGATGAGCACCGCAACCGAGATGGGCAAGCGGGCGCTGGCGGGGGAGAGCCTCGCGTTCCAGTGGTTCCGCGCCAACGGCCAGGGGCTCGTCGCGTTCGCCGGTGTCCTCCCCGGCCAGATGCGTGTTCTCGAGCTCGACGGCACGCGCGGGTGGTTCGCCGAGAAGGACGCGTTCGTCTGCGCCGAGGGCTCGGTCGACTTCGACATCGCGTTCCAGGGGTTCAAGACGGGTCGCAAGGGCGGGGAGGGGTTCGTCCTCGAGAAGTTCACCGGCACCGGCACGCTCGTCATCGCCGGCGCCGGCAACTTCATCGAGCTGAACCCGGCGAAGTACGGCGGCAAGATCCAGGTCGACACCGGGTGCGTCGTCGCGTTCGAGGACACGATCACCTACGGCGTCGAGCGGGTCGGCGCGCTCAACGCGCAGACCGCGCTCACCGCGCTCTTCGGCGGCGAAGGCCTCAACCTGGCGACGCTCGAGGGCGACGGCCAGGTCATCCTGCAGTCGATGACCTACGACGCCATCTCGCAGGCCATCGGCAAGCGTCTCGGCATCAGCAACGACTGACAAGCAAGGGGGAACGCCATGGGCTTCCTGGACAAGGCGAAGGCGCAGGCGCAGCAGCTCGCGACCAAGGGTCAGGAGAAGTTCGAGCAGACGCAGAGCAAGCGCAAGGAGGTCGCGCTCCTGCGGGACCTCGGCGCAGCCGTCTACGCGCAGAAGACCGGCAAGGGCACGCCCGAGACGGACGCCGAGATCGACCGCCTGGTGAGCGAGCTGCGCGCCCACGAGTCCGAGCACGGCGCGATCGACACGAAGCCCACGGCCGACGCCGAGGGTGGTGCGGCGACGGCGTCGGAAGGCGGGGAGTTCAACCTCGACGACATGTAGCGTCGCCGTCCATGGCACGGCCGGGTTGGCGGGGCGTCATCGAGGAGTACCGGGAGTTCCTCCCGGTCACTGACGACACGCCCGTCGTCACGCTCCTCGAGGGCGGCACGCCGCTGATCCGCGCCAACGGCCTCAGTGAGCGACTGCAGGCGGACGTCCACCTGAAGTTCGAGGGCCTCAACCCGACCGGCTCGTTCAAGGACCGCGGCATGACGCTCGCGATCACCAAGGCGGTCGAGGACGGCGCCAAGGCGGTCGTGTGCGCGTCGACCGGCAACACGTCGGCCGCGGCCGCCGCGTACGCGGCCCGGGCCGGGCTGCAGTGCGTCGTCCTCATCCCCGAGGGCTACATCGCGCTGGGCAAGCTTGCGCAGGCGCTCATCCACGGCGCGAAGGTGCTGCAGATCCGCGGCAACTTCGACGCCGCGCTCGACATCGTGCGCGAGCTCGGTGAGCGGGCGCCGATCACGGTCGTCAACAGCGTCAACCCGTTCCGCATCGAGGGACAGAAGACGGGCGCGTTCGAGATCGTCGACGTGCTCGGCGACGCGCCCGACTACCACTGCATCCCCGTCGGCAACGCCGGCAACATCACCGCGTACTGGAAGGGCTATCGCGAGTACCAGGACGCGGGTCGCGTCACGAAGCTGCCGATGATGTGCGGCTTCCAGGCGGCGGGCGCGGCGCCGATCGTCCTCGGTCACCCCGTCGAGAACCCCGAGACCGTCGCCACCGCGATCCGCATCGGGAAGCCGGCGTCGTGGTACGGCGCGACCGCGGCCGCGTCGGAGAGCGGCGGCGGCATCGACAGCGTCACCGACGACGAGATCCTGTCGGCCTACCGGTTGCTGGCGTCGACCGAGTCGGTGTTCTGCGAGCCGGCGTCGGCGGCGTCGGTCGCGGGACTGTTGAAGATGGGCGTGCCCGAGGGTTCGACGGTCGTGTGCGTGTTGACCGGCCACGGGCTGAAGGACCCCGACCGCGCCATCGCGCAGATCTCGGTGCCGAGCGCGGTCGACGCCGACTACGACTCCATCAAGGCGGAACTGGGCATCTAGCGCGCATGGCCGGCCGGGCGCGCGTGGGGTGCTCGGGCTACCAGTACCGGGACTGGCGCGGGCTCGTCTATCCCGAGAAGCTGCCGCAGAAGCGGTGGTTCGAGCACTACGCGACGCTGTTCGAAACCGTCGAGCTGAACACGACGTTCTACCGGCTGCCGACCCCGGAGGCCGTCGAGGCGTGGGCCGCCGCCGCGCCCGCCGGGTTCGAGTACGCGCTCAAGCTCGGGCAGTTCGGCTCGCACCGCATGAAGCTGCGCGACGCGGCGTCGTGGCTGCCCAACCACCTCGACCGCGTGTGCCGGCTCGGCCGGTCGCTCGGACCGACGCTCGTGCAGCTGCCGCCGCGGTGGAAGCGCAACGTCGAACGGCTCGAGGAGTTCTTCGCCGCGGTCGACGCGCAGGCGCCGTCGCTGCGCTGGGCGGTGGAGCTGCGGGAGCCGTCGTGGCTGCACGACGACGTGTTCGAGGTCTTGCGACGGCACGGCGCTGCGTTGTGCGTCCACGACCTGCTGGCCGACCACCCGTTCCTGCTGACGACCGACTGGACGTACCTGCGCTTCCACGGCCCGGCCGCGCTCGAGCGGAAGTACTGGGGTCGCTACGGCCCGGCGCGGTTGCGGCCGTGGGCCGAACGCATCGCCGCCTGCCTCGACGCCGGTCACGACGTGTACGCCTACTTCAACAACGACCACGAGGCCCACGCCGTGACCGACGCGCAAACCGTTCTGGACCTCCTCGCCGCCTGCGGCTTCTTGTCACGCTGAACCACAACTGTTGTAGCCAGGCGTGACACGAACGGTGGTGCGGCGTTGTTGTCACACCTCGCCGGTTGAATTCGCCGGCATGTTCGAGGACGCGATGCGCAACCACGGGCTCGTCACGCGCGACGGGCTGCTCGGCGAACTGACGCGACGACAGATCGACTACCGCGTCGAACGAGGTCTCCTCGTTCCCGTCCATCCCGGGGTGTACCGAGTCGCGGGCGCGCCCGTGACGTGGCCGCAGCGGCTCCAGGCGGCATGTCTGGCCGCCGGGCAGGATGCCGCCGTGTCACACCGCGCCGCGATCGCACGGTGGGGGATCGACGGCGGGGCGCCCGGCATCGTCGAAATTGCCGTGCCACGTCCGGAGTGGCATCGCCTAGAGGGCGTCAAGCAGGTCCACCGGGCGACGGACCTGTTCGACCATCACGTCGTCGTCCGTGACGGCATTCGCATCACGACGCCGACGCGGTCGCTCATCGACCTGGGCGCGGTCGCACCGTGGTGGGTCGTCGACCGCGCGTACGGCCACGCCGTCGGGCTGAAGTTGACGACGGCGACGGCGATGCGGCGCATGATCGACGAGCTGGGCCGCAAGGGTCGGAGCGGGGTCGGCGTCATGCGCCGCGTGCTCGACGAGCGGGGCGACCTGGCGCCGTCCAACCAGTGGCTCGCGGCGAAGGGCGACCGGCTCCTCCAGCGCTACGGCATCACCGGCGGCGTCAGCGAGTACGAGATCTGGGTCGGTGACCGGTTCGTCGCCAAGGTCGACAAGGCGTTCCCGGACATCAAGTTCTGCATCGAATGGGACGGCGACGAGCGCCACCTCGGGAACACCGCCGCCGACGTCGAGCGCCAGAACGCCATCAGCGAGGCGGGGTGGGAGTTCCGCCGCTTCGGCCGACGCCACGTCGTCCACGAGGAGCTCTACGTCGTGAACACCGTGCGAACCGCGATCGAGACGCGCAGCCGCCTGTTTCTCGTCACGCTCGGCCACAATTACCGTGGTCCGGCGTGACAAGAAGCGGGGGTTCGCCGGGATGAAGTACGTGGTGTGCGTCCCCGACGGCGCGTCGGACGAGCCGGTTCCCGAGCTCGGCGACCGCACGCCGCTCGAGGCGGCGCGCATGCCCACGCTCGCGGCGCTCGCTCGCCGCGCCGAGGTCGGGCGGGCGGCGACCATCCCGCCGGGGTTCCCGCCCGGCAGCGACGTCGGGAACATGAGCATCTTCGGCTACGACCCCGCCCGCTACCACACCGGCCGGGCGCCGATCGAGGCTGCGGCGCTCGGCATCGACATCGGCGACGACCAGGTCGCGTTCCGCTGCAACCTCGTCACCGTCGAGAACGGGACGATGGTCGACTTCGCCGGCGGCCACCCGACCACCGAGCAGGCCGCCGACGTCATCGCCGACCTGCAACACGCGCTCGGCGGCGGAGGTGGTGGCGACGTGTCGTTCCACCCGGGCGTGCAGTACCGCCACATCATGCTGGCGCCGAAGGAGTGGGCCGACGCCGACTGCGCGCCGCCCCACGACCTCACCGACAAGCCCGCCGTGTGGCCCACCGGTCCGGCGAGCGCGCACCTCCAGCGGCTGATGGACGCGTCGCGCGAGATCGTCCCGAAGCGCGGGTTGAAGGCCAACCAGATCTGGCTGTGGGGACAGGGCGCGCGCCCGCGCCTCCCGCGTTTCACGGACACCTACGGCATCGACGCCGGCCTCGTCAGCGCGGTGGACCTCGTCCGCGGCCTCGGTGCGCTGACCGACGTCGAGCGCGTCGACGTCGAGGGCGCGACCGGCTGGTACGACACGAACTACGAGGGCA
The DNA here is from genome assembly GCA_035700105.1 of Acidimicrobiales bacterium. GTDB lineage: Bacteria > Actinomycetota > Acidimicrobiia > Acidimicrobiales > DASSOZ01 > DASSOZ01. The sequence goes on along the minus strand of DASSOZ010000210.1, from coordinate 4,205 downwards.
AGCGCGACGCCGCCATCGAGGCGCTGCGCGACGGCGGCAAGGACCTGTTCGTCATCCACGTCGAGGCGAGCGACGAAGCCGGTCACGCCGGCGACGTCGACGAGAAGGTCAAGGCGCTCGAGAACTGGGACCGCCGCATCCTCGGTCCCCTCGTCGACGCGATGGACGACGTCGCGCCGGACGGGTGGCGCCTGCTGCTGCTGCCCGACCACCCGACGCCGCTGCGCCTCAAGACGCACACCGGCGACGCCGTCCCGTACCTCCTCTACGACTCGACGACGGCGCCGCACACGGACACCGGCGGCGTCTACACCGAAGCGGCGACGGCCGCCGCCACGCCGGTCCCGGGTCACGAGCTGATGGCCCGCCTCACGTTGCGTCGCTGACGCCAGCACCGGTACCATGGCGGCGACGTCGTCGCCGTTCGCGGCGCGACGACGGGCCGGGGCAACCTGGGGAATCGCCAGAGCCTCCGAGCCGTTCTTCCTGGCCACCCGGTCGAGCTGTGGGCGCGCCCGTGCGCCCCGGACATCCCGGCACCGGTCGCCCCAGGGCCCCCACCCCACGAACCACCACCGGCAAGCGAGGCACCCACGGATGAGTGTGGAACCGCAGGCGCTCGAGCGTTCCGTCCTCGAGTCGAAGGATCGGGACGAGCTCTCGACGATCGCCGCAGCCCTCGGACTGAAGACGACCGCGCGCGCCAGCAAGGCGACGCTCGTCGACCAGATCCTGGTCGGCATCGGCGTCGAGGAGCCGAAGCCGAAGAAGGCGCGAGGCGCGGCGAAGAAACTCGTCGAGGGCGAGGGCGCCCCGAGCGACCCCGCGTCCGACAAGGCCGAGCGTGACCGGGCCAAGCCGGCGAAGGCGGATGCCGCGGTCGACGGGTCCGACGAGCCGACGACCGCTGCCGGCGACGCTGCCGGCAACCCGGCCGAGGCCGCCGTCGAGGCGCCCACCCCGCCGACTGTGACGGGCGCCGACACGGCCACGGCTGCCATCGACCCCGACGACCGGCGCACGGCCGAGCGTCAAGGTCGACCGGAGGGTCAGGCGCAGCCGCGCCCGCAGCAGCAGCACCAGCAGCAGCAGGGCCAACAGGGCCAGCAGCACCGCCCGCAGCAGGGACAGTCACCGCAACAGCAGGACGGCGACGACGGCAACCGCCGCAGCCGGCGGCGCCGCCGCGGCCGCGACCGCGATCGAGACTTCATGGGCCAGGAGAGCGGCGAGAGCGTCCCGTTCACCGGCGAGCCGGTCGAGGTCGAGGGTCTGCTGGACCTGCGCGACGAGGGGTTCGGCTTCCTCCGCACGAAGGGCTACCTGCCGAGCCCGAACGACATCTACGTCAGCGTCAGCCAGGTCCGCCGCTTCGCGCTGCGCAAGGGCGACTACCTCAAGGGCGCGAGCCGCCCGGCGTCGCAGCAGGAGAAGTACCCGGCGCTGCTGCGGATCGACTCGATCAACGACATGACGCCGGACGAGGCCCGCCAGCGGCCGAAGTTCGAGGACCTCACGCCGCTGTTCCCCGACGAGCGGTTGCACATGGAGGTCCCGGGCGAGCCGCACAACGTGCAGTCCCGGATCGTCGACCTCATCTCCCCGATCGGGAAGGGCCAGCGCGGCCTCATCGTCAGCCCGCCGAAGGCCGGCAAGACGACGGTCATGAAGCAGATCGCCCGGTCGATCGAGGCCAACAACCCCGAGGTGCACCTCATCGTGCTGCTCGTCGACGAGCGGCCCGAAGAGGTCACCGACATGCGCCGCCACGTCATCCGGGGCGAGGTGGTGGCGTCCACGTTCGACCGTCCGGCCGACGAGCACATCCAGGTGGCCGAGCTCACCATCGAGCGGGCGAAGCGCCTCGTCGAGACCGGCAAGGACGTCGTGATCGTCCTCGATGGCATCACCCGCCTGGCCCGGGCCTACAACCTGGCGGCGCCGGCGACCGGCCGCATCATGTCGGGGGGCGTCGACTCCGGTGCGCTGTACCCGCCGAAGAAGTTCTTCGGGGCGGCGCGGAATGTCGAGGAGGGAGGATCGTTGACGATCCTGGCGACCGCGCTCGTCGAGACCGGCAGCCGGATGGACGAGGTGATCTTCGAGGAGTTCAAGGGCACCGGGAACATGGAGCTGCGCCTCGACCGGCGCATGGCCGAGCGGCGCATCTACCCGGCGATCGACGTCAACGCCTCGTCGACCCGGCACGAGGAGCTGCTGTTCGAGCGCAAGCAGCTCGAGATGGTGTGGCGGCTGCGGCGGGTGCTCAACGGGCTCGCCGAGGGTGGCTCCAACGCCGCCGGGCTCGAGCTGCTGATGGACAAGATCAAGACGACGAAGTCGAACGACGAGTTCCTGAGCGAGATCGCGAAGGGACCACACGCCGCCTAGTTGCGGCACACTGGAGGGACCATGAAGGCCGACATCCACCCCACGTACGTCGAGGCACGGGTGACGTGCTCGTGCGGCAACCAGTTCACGACGCGCTCGACGAAGCCCGAGCTGCACGTCGAGCTGTGCAACGTCTGCCACCCGTTCTTCACCGGCAAGCAGCGCATGGTCGACACCGGTGGCCGCATCGACCGCTTCCAGCGCCGGTACGGCCAGCGCAAGGGCGCCAAGAAGTAGCGCATCGTGGCTGACGCCCCCCGCTACGTCGGCGGTCAGGCGGTGATGGAGGGCGTCATGATGCGCGGCGCCACATCGTGGGCCGTCGCCGTGCGCCGCCCCGACGGGGAGATCGAGGTCGACGTCAACGAGGCGCCGACCTGGGCGCAGAAGTACTCGAGGTTCCCGCTGCTGCGGGGCGTCGTCGCGCTCGCCGAGTCGATGTCGCTGGGCATCCGCGCCCTCACGTGGTCGGCGCACAAGGCCGCCGACGACGGCGAGTCCGAGCCGATGACCCGCGGGCAGGTCGTGGCGACGGTCGCCGGCGCGCTCGTGTTCTTCTCCGTGGTGTTCATGGTGCTGCCCGGGTTGGTCGCCAAGCTCGCCGGCGACCGGCTCGCCGGCACGGTCGAGTTCAACGTGTTCGAGGGCGTCGTCAAGATGGCGATGTTCCTCGGCTACATCGCGTTCATCGGACGCATGCCTGACATCCGCCGTGTGTTCCAGTACCACGGCGCCGAGCACAAGGCGATCGCCGCGTACGAGAACGACGTCGCCCTGACGCCCGAGTCGGCGCAGCGGTTCACGACCCAGCACGTGCGCTGCGGGACGAACTTCCTGCTGCTCGTGCTGGCGCTGTCGATCGCGCTGCACGCGGTCTTCGGTCGCCCGTCGTGGGCGGTGCTGCTCGCGTCGCGGCTGCTGCTGATCCCCGTCGTCGCCGGCGTCGCCTACGAGTTCATCCGGTACGCGGCGTCGCACATGCATCGCCGCTGGGTCCGGGCGCTCATGGTCCCCGGTCTGGCGATGCAGCGGATGACGACGCGCGAGCCCGATCTCGACCAGCTCGAGGTCGCCATCGCCTCCTTGCGCGCCGTCCTGACGGCCGAACAACTCGCCGAAGTCGACGCCCGGGCAACCGTGCCCACGCTCCGTCCCCAGCCGCGCCCCGGCCTGGCGCCGGCGTAACTCCCGCTCTTCCCCCGAGCAATCCAACTACCGAACTCGGCGTAGATCTGTACCTCTGCGGTACGGATTTACGCCGAGTTCGGTCGGACTCGGGAGAAAGCCATGTCCGACGCCGCAATCGCGGCCCTTGCCGAACGCCAACTGGGCGTGATCACCCGCGCCCAAGCGCGGGATGCGGGAATCACCGATCGACAGATCCGCCACCGCGTCGAGGCGCGCCGCTGGGTGCCTGCCGCCCCGACCGTCTATCGCATCGCCGGCACACCGAAGACGTGGGAGCAACGCGCGCTCGCCGAAGTGCTCGCCGCCGGCCCGCTCGCGCGGCTGTCCCACCGCGCCGGCGCTGCGCTGTGGGTCGTGCCCGGCTTCAAGCCGAACCGCATCGAGATCACCAAGCCGCACGGCGCCAACCGGCGCGTCGGGCGGATCGAGATCCACGGCTCACTGTGGCTGCCGGAGCGGCACGTCACGATGCGTGGACCCATACCCGTCGTCACACCGGCGCGCATGCTGTGCGACATCGCCGGCCAGGTACATCCGAAGAAGCTGGCCCGCGCCGTCGACAACTGCCTGTCGCTGAACATCGTCAAGATCGATGCACTCATCAGGACGTTCGAGGAGTGGGCGCG
>DASSOZ010000209.1:0-24816 GCA_035700105.1 Acidimicrobiales bacterium | reverse complement strand
GGGCCGGGTCGACGTCGAGATGTCGGCGGTTCGCGTCGTACCACTCGTGCTGGAGCGGGCGACCGCGCTGGAACGAGCGGCGGACCGTCCGGTGCACGTGTCGGTCGAGGTAGCCGACGACATCGCCGTCGCTGCCGATCCCGGCGCGTTCGTGACCGTCCTCGATCACCTGCTGGACAACGCCGTGAAGTACTCGCCGGACGGCGGTCCCGTGCAGCTGGTCGTGCACGCCGTCGGCGACATCGGCGACGCGGTGTGCGTCAGCGTGCGGGACGACGGCATCGGGATGGACGCCGACGCGGTCGACCACTGCTTCGACAAGTTCTGGCAGTCGCACGTCGGCGACCGGCGCCGCTTCGGCGGGACCGGCATCGGCCTCTACATCGTGAAGTCGCTCGTCGAGGCGATGGGCGGCCGGGTCGGCGTCGACAGCGAGCTCGGGGGTGGCGCGACGTTCACTGTCGAGCTGCGGACGGCGGCACCACGCGACGGGACACCGGACATCGTCCCGACCGCCGACGCGGGCGAGCGGTCGATGGTGCGCGAGTTCATGCGCCAGATCGGCGTCGGCGGCGGTGACTGAGGGGTGAGACCACGATGACGCTGCGCCTGCTCGTCGGGCTCCTCAACATGACGCTCGGCGTCGTGTACACGAGCTACGGCTTCATGGCGATGTCGGACCTGCGCCGCGGGGTGGCGACCCGCGGCGAGCTCCACTTCGGCCGCGCCTGGGTGGCGATGGCGTTCACGTGCGGCCCGCACCATTTCGAGCACGGGCTGCACGTGCTGAGCGGTGACCGCCTCGGCGGGTTCGGTGACGTCGTCGCTGTCGTCGCCGGGCTGCCCGCCGGCGTCACCTGGTTCGCGCTGCGGCTCGAGGCGTTCTTCGGCGGGCGCGGCGACCGCCATGTGTCGGGGACGCCGGCGTGGGTGCGGGCACTGCCGTACGTCGGCGGCGCGTACGCGCTCGCGATGGCGGGCGCCGCGCTGCGGTTGCTGACGAAGGACGCGTCGCTGCGCCCGGTCCTCGCCCCGAACCTGTGGCTCGTCGTCCTCTACGTGATGATCGGCTGGTACCTCGGCAAGACGCAGATCCGCGCCCACGACGCGATCGGCGGGTGGTCGCTCTCGGGCCTGTCGCTCACGGTCGTCTTCCCGACGTGCGCGGTCATGCACGCGTCGTGGGTGGTGTACGCGGCCGCCGGGCTGTACGACATCCCAAGTCACCTCCTGACGATCGACTGGCTGGCCGTGCCGTCGGCGCTCTACTTCGTCTGGGTGGTGCGGGCTCTGTATCGCGGTGAGCTGAGCGAGCCGGCGCCGATGAAACGGGCGGTGGTCGTCTGACCGGCGTGCGCGTCCTCGTCGTCGACGACGCCGCCGACCTGCGCGAGCTGATGGCGATCTCGCTGCGACTCGCCGGCGCAGCGGTGACGATGGCGGCATCGGGCGCCGACGCGCTCGACGTCCTGCGGTCGCCGGGTGCGTCGTCGGCGTTCGACGTCGTCGTGATCGACGTGCAGATGCCCGACGTCGACGGGTGGGACGTGCTCGCGGCCGTCCGTGCGCTCGGTCCGTCCGCGCCGCGCGCGGTCGTGTGCAGCGTGAAGTCGTCCGACGTGGATCGCGACCGCGCCACGTCGTCGGGCGCGGCGGCGTACGTGACGAAGCCGTTCGACGTGTCGCGCACGGTCGAGCTGATCCTCGACGTCGCACAAGGTGCATCCGGGGTCGAGCATCCCGGCGGGCGCGCGTCGTAGCGTCTGTGCTCGTGTCGGTCGACGACCGCCAGTTCGTGCGGGCGCGGACGAGGGTCCTGACGGCGTTCGCCGTCGCCGTGGTCGTCGGGGTCGCGCTGTCGCCGGTGTCGCCGTGGCAGGTGGCGGTGCTTGCGGGATGGTCCGCCGGTGCGGCCACCTTCGTCGGGACGGTGCTGAAGCGGGTGTGGTCGATGTCCGGCGACGACACCGCCGCCCACGCGACCGTCGAGGACGAGTCGCGCGCGCTCGCCGACGGTGTCATCCTGAGCGCGGCCGTCGCCAGCCTCGCCGCCATCGGCCTGGCACTCGTGAAGGCGTCGAAGGCGGAAGGTCTCGGCAAGGCGGCGATCATCGGCGTGGCCGTCCTGGCGGTGGTCGCGGCGTGGCTCTCGGTCCACACGGTGTACGCGCTGCGGTACGCCCACCTGTACTTCGTCGAGGGCGGCGGGGTCGTGTTCAACACCGAGGACGACCCGCCACCGACACCCGACTACCACGACTTCGCCTACCTCGCGCTGACGATCGGCATGACCTTCCAGGTGTCCGACACGAACATCTCGAGCAAGGCGATCCGGCGCACGATCACGCGGCACGCGGTCGTGAGCTACCTGCTGGGTGCTGTCGTCGTCGCCATGGCCATCAATGTGGTGAGCGGCCTGCTGAACCGGTAGGAACGGGGTCGTGCGTGACACCCTCCTTCGCGGCAACGCCGCCTACGCAGAGCACTTCGAACACGGCGACCTCGGTCCCGAGCCCAGGAAGCACCTCGCCGCGGTGACGTGCATGGACACCCGCCTGGACGTCTACGCGCTGCTCGGACTGCAGCTCGGTGACGCCCACGTCATCCGCAACGCCGGCGGCCGCGTGACCGACGACGTGCTCCGCTCGCTCATCGTGTCGATCGAGATCCTCGGCGTGCACACCGTCGCCGTCATCCAGCACACCGAGTGCGGCATGACGAAGACGACGAACGCGGAGTTGCGGGCGATCGTGCAGGAGCGGCGCGGCGTCGAACCGGCGGACATCGACTTTCTGCCGATCGACGACCACACCGCGACCGTGCGCAACGACGTCGAGTTCCTGCGCACCAACGCGTTCCTGCCGCCCGACCTCGAGGTGTTCGGCTTCCTCTACGACGTGCGGACCGGGCGGCTCAGCGTCGTGTAGCCAGCTCGGCTACGACTTCTTCTTCTCCTTGTTGGCCTGGGCGTTCGAGATCTTCGCCGCCCGCTCCTTCGACATGCCCTTGTCCCGCAGGGCTTCGTACGTCTCCGGCTTCTTGACCGACGATCCGGACCCCTTCTTCGGCATCTCGCCTCCTCTCGCCGCCCTCCTCCGTACCGTGCGGTGTACCCACCTGACCCGATGACGACTACGCACCGCGCACGCAGGGAAGGCGTGAGCGGTGCCCAGACGGGCGGGCCGCTCGCGCGCAATCCACGTCGTCGCCACCGTCGCGGGCGCCGGCGCGCTCGTGACGTCGCTCCTCATCGGGCTCGTGCCGGCGCACGGGCAGACGTCGACGCCGCCCGCCGGTAGCGACCACGACCCGGCGTTCGTGTACCGGCGCGACTGCGCGGTGTGCCACGGTGCCGACGGCCACGGCACGAACCGCGGGCCGAGCCTCGCGGGCGTCGGCGCCGCGTCGGTCGACTACTGGGTGTCGACCGGGCGGATGCCGCTCGTCGACGTCGCCGCCCGCGACCCGAGGTCGCGCGACCTCCGACCGGTGCCCGGCGTGCAGCTGTTCGACCCGGACGCCAAGACGCACCGACGCGCGCCGGCGTACGACCGCGCCACGGCCGACGCCCTCGTGACGTACGTGACCGACCTCGTCGCGCGCGGCGGCCCCCCGATCCCGCGAGTCGACCGCGAGGGCGCGTCGGTCGCACAGGGCGGCAGCGTGTTCCGCCTCCAGTGCGCGGCCTGCCATGCGTGGGCCGGCGACGGCGGCGCGCTCCTCCACCGCGAGGCCCCCGCGCTCCACGAGGCCACGGCGACGCAGATCGCAGAGGCGGTGCGCGTCGGGCCCGGAGCGATGCCGGCGTTCGGGACCGCCGCGCTCACCGACGGACAGCTCGCCGACCTCGTCGCGTACGTCCGCTACCTCGACCACCCGAAGGACCGCGGCGGCTGGAACATCTGGCACCTCGGTCCCGTCGCCGAGGGCGGCGTCGCGTGGGTCATCGCGATGTCGGTGCTCGTCGTCGCCGTCCGGTGGATGGGAGAGTCGACGTGAGGCGGGAGGAGCGCGGGATCGTCGCCGCGTTCGCGATCACCGCGCTCGCCGGCATCGGGCTCGTCGTCACCTACTGGAACGGCGGGCAGCCGCAGCTCGAGGGACTCCTCCTCGCCGTCGGCTTCGGCGGGCTGTGCGTCGGACTCGTCCGGTGGGCGAACACGATCCTCGAGCGCGGCGGCCCGTACGAGCAGCAGCGCCACGAGCTCGCGTCGACCGACGAGGACCGCAAGGCGTTCGAGGCCGACTTCGAGCGCGAGGGGATCATCGGGCGGCGCAGCGTGATCGTGAAGGCGCTCGGTGCCGCGGTCGGCGCGATGGGTGTGGCCGCGCTGTTCCCGCTGCGCTCGCTCGGTCCGAAGCCGGGTCGGTCGCTCGTCGAGACGCCGTGGCGGGCCGGGCTCAAGCTCGTCAACGACCGCGGCGCACCCGTGCAGGCGAGCGACGTCCCGATCGGCGGCCTCGTCACCGTCTTCCCCGAGGGACACCCGGGCTCAGCCGACGGGCAGGCGGTGCTCGTGCGTGTCGAGGAGGGACTGCTCCAACCGGAGGACGGCCGCGAGTCGTGGTCGCCGGACGGGTTCGTCTGCTACTCGAAGCTCTGCACCCACGCCGGGTGCCCGGTCGGCCTCTACCAGGCGGACACGCACGAGCTGCTGTGCCCGTGCCACCAGTCGACGTTCGACGTGCTGCGCGGCGCCGAGCCGGTCTTCGGCCCCGCCGCCGCGCCGCTCCCCCAGCTGCCGCTGCGCATCGGTGACGACGGCGTCCTCCGCGCCGGCGGCGACTTCTCCGACCCGGTCGGCCCGTCGTTCTGGAGGCACCAGTGACGCCGCGCCTCCGGCGTTCTCGTCACGATCGACCACGACAGTTGTGGTCAGGCGTGACAAGAAGCGCCCTGCTGGCCCTCGTCCTCGCGTCGTGCGGGAGCGGCGACTCGCCGTCGATGCTCGACACGCACGCGGGCGAGGCGCGTCACATCGCCGGGGTGTGGTGGTTGATGTTCGGCATCGCCGCCGGCGTGTACCTCGTCGTGGCGACGCTCATCTTCTGGGCACTGCTTCGGGGCCGCCGCCGGCAGCACCGCACGTCGCGACTCAACGAGAACGCGTTCATCGTCGTCGGCGGCGTCCTCGTCCCCGTCGTCATCCTCGCCCTGCTCGCCGTCGTCACCGTCACGACGACGAAGACCGTGCGGACCGACGAGCCGGGCGCACTACGGATTGAGGTCGTCGGCAAGCGCTGGTGGTGGGAGGTTCGCTACCCCGGGACGAAGGTCGTGACCGCCAACGAGGTGCACGTCCCGACCGGCCGCCCGCTCGACATCCAGCTCGACAGCGACAACGTCATCCACTCGTTCTGGGTGCCGCAGCTCGCCGGCAAGGTCGACATGATCCCCGGTCAGCACAACCACCTGCGCGTCACCGTGGACGATCCCGGCACCTACCTCGGCGAGTGCGCGGAGTTCTGCGCCGTCGGCCACGCGCACATGCGCTTCGTGGTGATCGCCGACCCGCCGGCGGAGTTCGACCGCTGGATGACCCGACGCGAGCAGGCGGCGACCAACCCGGTTTCGGACGCGGCGGCGCGGGGACAGGTCGTGTTCCAGCGCGAGTCCTGCGCCGGCTGCCACACGATCCGGGGCACCGCCGCGACCGGCGTGATTGGGCCCGATCTCACCGACTTCGGCAGCCGGAAGTGGATCGCCGCCGCGACCCTGCGCAACACGAAGGCGAACCTGGCCGCGTGGATCGCCAACAGCCAGACGATCAAGCCGGGCAACCTCATGCCGCCGATGTCGCTGTCGCCCGGTGACCTCGACGCGGTCGTCGCCTACCTGGAGTCACTCGGATCGTGACGACGACCGCACCGCCGACGACCGAGCTCGCGCCCGAGGTCGAGCACCGCCTCGAGCGGCGCTGGCAGGACGCGCCGGGCATCGTCGGGTTCTTCTCCACCGTCGACCACAAGCGCATCGGCATGCGCTACCTGTACACGTCGTTCTTCTTCTTCTTCGTCGCCGGTCTCGTCGCGCTCGTCATGCGCGACCAGCTGGCGTCGGCGAACAACACCGTGCTCGGACCGCAGCGGTACAACGAGCTGTTCACGATGCACGGCGTGACGATGATCTTCCTGTTCAACACGCCGGTGCTCGCCGGCTTCGGGAACTACCTCGTCCCCCTCCAGCTCGGCACACGCGACATGGCGTTCCCGCGCCTGAACGCCTTCAGCTACTGGGTCTTCCTGCTGGCCGGGATCTTCATGTACTCGAGCTTCTTCCTCGGCAAGATGCCCGACGGCGGCTGGTTCGCGTACACGCCGCTCACGGACCGGACGTTCTCCCCCGGGCTCAACATCGACTTCTGGGGACTGGGGGTCACGTTCGTCGGCATCTCGACGACCGTCGGCGCCGTGAACTTCATCGTCACGACGTTCAAGATGCGGGCGCCGGGCATGTCGCTGAACCGCATGCCGATCTACGTGTGGTCGATGCTGGTGTTCAGCTTCATGGCGCTGTTCGCGGTGCCCGCCGTGACGCTCGCCGCCGTCCTGCTCGAGCTCGACCGCATCTTCGGCACGCAGTTCTACGTCGCGTCGGGCGGCGGCAGCGCGCTGCTGTACCAGCACCTGTTCTGGTTCTGGGGGCACCCCGAGGTGTACATCCTCTTCGTCCCCGCGACCGGGATGGTCTCGATGATCATCCCGGTGTTCTCGCGGCGGGCGCTGGCCGGCTACATCTGGGTCGTCACCGCGCTGATCGCGGTCGGGTTCATCAGCTTCGGCGTGTGGATCCACCACATGTTCGCCACGGGGATCCCCGCGCTCGCGCTGGCGTTCTTCTCAGGTGTCAGCCTCATCATCACGATCCCGAGCGGCATCCAGTTCTTCGCGTGGATCGCGACGATGTGGAAGGGCGTCGTGCAGCTCTCGACGGCGATGCTGTTCGGACTGGGCTTCCTGCTGATCTTCCTGCTCGGCGGCATCACCGGCGTGATGGTCGCCGTGCTCCCGTTCGACTGGCAGGTCACCGACAGCTACTTCGTCGTCGCCCACTTCCACTACGTGCTCAACGGTGCCGTCGTCTTCCCGATCTTCGGGGCGATCTACTTCTGGTACCCGAAGATGTGCGGGCGGCTGCTGAGCGAGCGCCTCGGCAAGATCAGCTTCTGGGTGATGTTCGTCGGGTTCAACGTCACGTTCTTCCCGATGCACATCCTCGGGTTCCTGGGAATGCCCCGGCGCGTCTACACGTACGACAACGGGCTCGGGTGGGGTGGCCTGAACCTCATGGTGAGCCTCGGGTCACTCGTGTTCGCGCTCGGTGCGGGGCTGACACTCGGGAACTGGGTGTGGGCGCGCTGGCGGGGTGCGCCCGCCGGTGACGACCCGTGGGACGGCGACTCGCTCGAGTGGTCGACGTCGTCACCACCGCCGCACTTCAACTTCGCCCGCATCCCGGTCGTCACGGGACGACACCCGCTGTGGGAGGAGGCCGTCGACGTCGCCGTCCCTGCGGTCGAAAACGACGCGGTGCGCAGCCTCGGTGTCGAGGGCGCGCAGGAACGGGTGACGCCCATCACCAGCGGGCTCGACACGTCGCCCGAGGAGGTCCTCGACATCCCGCACGAGACGTTCCTGCCGTTCCTTCTCGCGCTGGGCATCGGCGTGTTCTTCGTCGCGCTGCTGGTGAAGGGCGTTGCCATCGGCGTCGTCGGCGTCGTCGTCGCCGCGATCGCACTCGTGTGGTGGCTGTGGCGCACGGAGGCGGACCTCGCATGAGCGCGGCCGCCGTCGTCGTCCGCCCGTCGCGACTGCGCAGCTACGGCACGGCGTGGTGGGGCATGGTCATGCTCATCGCCACCGAGGCGACGATCTTCCTGATCCTGCTCGCCTCGTACTTCTTCCTGCGGGCGACGGCGAACGAGTGGCCGCTCGGCGGCATCGAGCTGCCGAAGCTCGAGCTCTCGCTGCCGTTCAGCTTCGTGCTGTGGGGCAGCAGCATCCCGGTGTTCTGGGCCGAGGCCGCGATCCGGAAGGGCCGCGTCGCCCGCCTGCGGGTCGGGCTGCTCGTCTCGTTCCTCATGGGCGTCGCGTTCGTCGCCTACTCGCTCCACGACTTCCACGAGCTGCACTTCGGCTGGCGCGACAACGCGTACGGATCGATCTACTACCTGATCGTCGGGCTGCACCTGACGCACGTCGTCGTCGGCCTGGCGATGAGCCTCGTCGTGCAGCTCAAGGCGTGGACCGGCCGCATCACCCGCGAGCGCCACGTCACCGTCGAGGTGTTCAGCCTCTACTGGCACTTCGTCGACGTCGTGTGGCTGTTCGTGTTCCCGTCCCTCTTCCTTTCCCCCCACTGGCAATGACGGCCATCGAGCACGAAGGTCCGGTCCGGCGGGGCATCGGCGTCTGGTTCGCCGTCTTCGTGGGACCGATCGGCGCGTGGGCAGTGCACCTCGTCGCGTCCGCGAGCCTGGTGAAGGCGAGCTGCGCGCACACCTGGGCGGAGACGGCGATGCACGTCGTCACCGCCGTGACGTTGGCGGTCGCGCTCGTCTGCATGGCGCTGTCGTGGCGACTCCTGCGGGCAGGCGGCGACGCCGACGAGAGCGCCCACGACGCGCCCGGCCGCGTCCGCTTCCTCGGCCTGCTCGGACTCGGCATCGGCGCGTTCAACGTCGCCCTCATCGTCCTCGAGGAGGTGTACATCGTGGCGTTCCACGGACACAGCTGTGGCTGACGCCGGCCAGCTCGGTGGGGTCGTCGCCGTCGGCGCGGTCGCCGCCGTGTACCGCCACGGCGTCGCACGCGCGTGGGCCGACGCCGGCCGCGGGCGCGTCGTGCGGCCCCGGCAGGTCGCGTGCGCCGCCGGCGGTCTCGTCGCTGCCGCGATCGCCGTCCTGCCCGCCGTCGACGCCGCCGCCGACCGCGGCCTCGTCGCCCACATGGTGCAGCACGTCCTGCTGCTCGCCGTCGCTCCGCCGCTGCTCGCCGTCTCCGGGCTCCTTCCCGCGATCGTATGGGCGCTACCGGCGCGGTGGCAGCCGCGCGCCCGCGCCGCGTGGCGTCACGGCGTGCGGCTGCAGTCCGACGACGGCCGCTGGTTCGCGTGGGTCGCGGCGACGTTCGTCGTCATGGCGGCGACCATGTGGGTCTGGCACGCGCCCGTGCTGTACGACGCCACGCTCCGCTCGCTGACGGTCCACGCGCTCGAACACGCGACGTTCGTGGTGACCTCGACGGCGTTCTGGTGGGTCGTCGCCGCCGGGCGCCGATCGCGCCGGGGTGCAGCGACGTTCGCGGTGTTCGCCGCCGGGCTACCGGGCACCGCGCTCGGCGCGGCGATGCTGCTGGCACCGAACGTGTGGTACCCCGCGTACGCGGCACGCGCGTCGTCGACGTCGGCCGCGCTCGCCGACCAGCAGCTCGCCGGAGTCGTGATGTGGGCCGTCGCCGGGCTCGTCTACGTCGTCGCTGCCGCGGTGCTCGTCTGGTCGTGGCTGGCCGACGCCGACCGCCGCTTCCCGAGCCGCGCCGTCGGCGGCCTCGGCGCCGTCGTCGTCGCGCTCGGTCTCACCGTCACGCTCGCCGGCTGCGGCGGCAACTCGTTCACGCCGACGCGGGTCGTGCAGGGCGGCGACGCCGACGTCGGGCACCGCCTCATCGAGAAGTACGACTGCGGGCGGTGCCACACGATCCCCGGCATCAAGGGCGCCGACGGCCTCGTCGGCCCGCCGCTGATCAAGTTCGGACGCCGGTCGTACATCGCCGGCCAGCTCCAGAACACGCCCGACAACCTGATCCGCTGGGTCCGCCACCCGCGCCAGGTCGAGCCGGGCACCGACATGCCCGACCTCGGCGTCAGCACCGTCGAGGCCCGCAGCATCGCCGCCTACCTGGAGTCGTTGGGGTAGCAGGTGCTCGCCCGGATCGGCCGCTGGTTCGACGACCGTCTCGGCGCGTCGCGCTTCGGGCGCAGCGCGCTCGACAAGGTCTTCCCGGACCACTGGTCGTTCATGTTGGGCGAGATCGCCATGTACTGCTTCGTGGTGCTCGTCCTCACCGGCGTGTACCTCACGTTCTTCTTCAACCCGAGCGCGCGAGAGGTCACGTACCACGGCAGCTACGGGCCGCTGAACGGCGTGACGATGTCCGAGGCGTACCGCTCGACCATCCGCTTGAGCTTCGACGTACGCGCCGGGCTCGTCTTCCGCCAGATCCACCACTGGGCCGCGCTCGTGTTCGCCGCCGCCGTCGTCACCCACCTGTGCCGCATCTTCTTCACGGGCGCGTTCCGGCGGCCGCGCGAGTTGAACTGGATCATCGGTGTGACGCTGCTGATCCTCGTGATCTTCAACGGCTTCACCGGCTACTCGCTCCCCGACGACCTGCTGTCCGGCACGGGACTCCGCATCGCCTACTCGATCGCGCTTGCCGTGCCCGTCGTCGGGACGTGGGCCGCGTTCCTCGTCTTCGGTGGCGAGTTCCCGTCACCGGCGTTGATCTCGCGGCTGTTCGTCGTGCACATCCTCCTCGTGCCACTGGCGATCATGGGACTGCTCGGTGCGCACCTGGCGATCATCTGGCGGCAGAAGCACACGCAGTTCCCCGGTCGCGGTCGCGTCGAGACGAACGTCGTCGGGTCGCGACTGTGGCCGACGTACACGGCGCGGTCGGTGGGTCTGTTCGCCGGCGTCCTCGCGGTGCTGTGCGCACTGGCGGGCCTCGTGCAGATCAACCCCGTGTGGCTGTACGGCCCGTTCGAGGCGCCGGCGGTGTCGACCGCGGCGCAGCCCGACTGGTACATGGGCTGGCTCGAGGGCGCCCTGCGCATCATGCCGGCGTGGCGGCCGTCGGTCCTCGGCTTCCGGGTCTCCGAGCTGTTCTGGCCGGGCGTGCTGCTGCCGGGGATCACGTTCGGGTTGCTCTACCTGTGGCCGTTCCTCGAGGCGCGGTTCACGGGCGACCACGCCGAGCACCACCTGCTCGACCACCCGCGCGACCGGCCGCTGCGCACGGCGATCGGTGCCGGCGTCCTCGCGTTCTACATCGTCCTGCTGTTCGCCGGCTCGCAGGACATCCTCGCCCAGCACCTCGGCGTGTCGATCCCGCCGGTCACGAACGCGTTCCGCGTCGGCGTCTTCGTCGTCCCGCTGCTCGTCGCACTCGTCACCCGCAAGATCTGCCATGACCTCCAGGGCGCCACCGCGCTCGAGCGGGAGAAGGGCGAGTCGACCGACGAGCGACGAGGTGCGCCCACCCCCACCGCCGTTTCGGTGAGCTCGGCCCGCTCTGGCGCCCCCAACTCACCGAAAGCCGGCCGGAGGGGCGGCGTGATCGCCGCGATCGCCGGCGCCGCCAGCGCGGTTGTCGGGTTCCTGGCCGGTCGGCGGGTCGGATCGCGGACGAGGACGGTGCGGATCGCGATGAGTTCCGACCGCCGGCGTCGTCGGAAGCGGTGACGGACAACGAAAGGACGGCGCCATGCCCGACATCACCCCGTGCCTGTGGTTCGACACCGAAGGCGAGGACGCGGCGAACTTCTACACGTCGATCTTCCCGAACTCCCGCATCGTCGGGGTCTCGCACTACGGCGAGGCCGGGCCCCGCGAGGCCGGCACCGTCCTCACCGTCGAGTTCGAGCTCGACGGCACGCCGTTCACCGCTCTCAACGGCGGGCCCGAGTTCACGTTCGACGAAGCGATCTCGTTCCAGATCTCGTGCAAGGACCAGGCCGAGGTCGACCACTACTCCGAGCGCCTGACCGCGGACGGCGGCCAGCAGGGGCCGTGCGGGTGGGTGAAGGACCGCTTCGGCGTGTCGTGGCAGGTCGTCCCCACGCCCGTCACCGAGTGCCTCACCGGCCCGGACCCCGAGGGCGCGCAGCGGGCGATGAAGGCGATGCTCGGCATGCACAAGCTCGACATCGCCGCCATCCAGGCCGCCTACAACGGGACGGCCTGACGAACGCGCCTCTCAGGTGCGGGCGAACCGGGCGGCGATGGCGTCGAGGGCGGACTGCGTGTCGGCGGCGCCGTCCGGTGGGTCGGGCAGCCGCACCGGCCCGTGCGCGCGCGACGGCAGCAGGAGCGTCGCGTGGCCCGGCGTCGTCGCCTCGCCGCGCTGGTTCGTGCACGAGAGCTCGACGTCGACGGCGGGACGCTCGCCCTCGGCGAGGTACTTGCGCACGACCGTCCCCCGCAGCCACTGCGTGTCGCCGACGTAGTTGAACCGCCGGAACTCGCAGTCGAGCTTCCACAGCCAGGCGTCGTCGCCCATCCAGTCGGTGCACAGGTGGATCAGCCACGTCTCGCGCATGCGGCCGTAGTCGTACGTCGTCGGATTCCCGGCGCGGCGGGCCAGCTCGGGGTCCCAGTGGACGCGCTGCTGGACGTCGGGGACGTTGAGCTCGTCGCGGTAGAAGAACCGCGGGATCCGCATCCGATTGCGATAGCCGAGCCGGAGCGGCTGCACGCCGTAGAGGCCCATGCCCATGCCGACGTGCCAGCAGATCATGTCGGTGACGGTGAGCGGGCCCTTCACCATCGGGCCGACGGTGTCGCCGTCGGCGACGTCCTCCCACCACCGCGGCTCGGCGCCGCGCGGTCGCTCGGTCGCGTACTGCGCGTCGATCTCGTCGATCTCGGCGTCGGTGTACGGCCGCAGCTCGACGGCGTCGTACTTCTTCTTCTCCCGCGCCTTCGTCCGCTCGGTACGGATCATCAGCCGGAGCTGCGCCGACAGCAGCGGGCCGTCCGCCTCGCGGAACACCTGCCCCGTCCACTCGTGCACGGCGCGCCCGGCGAACTCGCTCGACTTGTCGAGGACGCCGACGAGCGCGTTGCGGCGGGTGATCCGGCGATCGGGGTACAGCGGCGCCCACCACTCGCGCACCGACGCCGAGTAGAACGCGTGCACACCCCGCAGCGGGTCGCCCTTCATCAGCTCGCGCTGCTCGTCGGCGACGCGGGTGACCTCGTCCTCGCCGACCAGGGTGTCGCCACCGACGAGCACCGGTGACGCGATCGTGTCGCCCCAGCGCGTCGTCGGACCGTGGGCCGGGTCGCACCACAGCGGGTTGTCGTCGCCGTACGCGACCGCGACGTGGCGGAACGCGTCGTGACCGGGACGGAAGTAGTGCGGCGGCAGCGGGTGCGGCTCGGGCACACCGATGCGGGCGCGCAACCGGGCGATGCCCTCGTCGGTGATGCGCCCCGGCTCGGTCGTTGCCACGGACCGAATGTCTACAATCCCCGGCCGCCGACATGCCCGCCGGGAACGAGTGCATCTACATCCACGAGTTCATCGACATCACCGGGCACCACCGCGCCGACTACATGCACCACATGACGGCGAACTGGAGCCCGAACGCGCAGGAGGAGCGCGGCCAGCGGTGCTACGGCGTGTGGGCCACGCTCGGCTCGACCGGGCGGTGGCCCGAGGTCGTCAACATCTGGGAGCACGACGGCTGGGACGGGCTGGCGGCGTCGTTCGCCACCGAGGCGGTCGGCAGCGGCGCCCAGGACCCGACGCTGGCGAAGTGGTGGGCGAAGGCGGCCGAGTTCCGCCGCGGTGGTGTCGACCGCATCCTCGTCCCGGCGCCGTGGACCCGCACGATCACGCAACTGTGCGCCGACGGCGTGACCGGCGCGTGCTACGCGCACGAGCTCGTGCGCGTGCGCCCGGGGGCGGCGGGCGAACTCCTCGACCGCGTCCGCGTCCGTGCCGACGAGGTGCGCGCCGCGTTCGGCTGGGAGCTCGCCGGCGCGTGGTCGACGGCGATGGCGAACGACGACGAGTGCATCCTGCTGTGGGCGATCCCGACGTGGCAGCAGTGGGCGGCGTTCGAGCACGACCACGCGTACGACCGCGACGGCGGCACGGGCTGGCGGCGATCGCTCGACGACGTCGTGACCGGGTGGCAGAGGACGCTGCTCGTCGACTCGCCCCTCTGCCCGTTCCGCACCGGACGCCAGCCGTCGCGCGACGACCGCACCGACTGGACCGACTAGCTGCTAGCCCGCTACAGGACCCGCGCCGGCGCGGTGATCGCGCCGAGCGTGCAGTAGTACGGCGTCACGTCGATGACGGCGCTGAGCGGCACCGCGATCCCGAGGCCGGCCGCGCCGGGCCGCCCGTGGGGGTGCGACGGGACCGGCGGCGTCAGCCCGCGGGCCCGGGCCTTGCCGTCCAACCCGAGCTGGGCGCGGACCTGCGGCTCGATCTCGACGATCCAGAACCCGCCGTCGGCGGTCGCGAACCAGATCTGACCGGTCTCGGCGACGTAGCGGACGTGCCCCCACGCGTGATCGAGCACCGTGTTGGCCGACGGGTCGACGTCGGCGGGGTTGAAGTACGCGACCTCCGTCGGCGCCGCCGGGTTGCGCACGTCGAAGACGCGCAGGCCGGCGTTCCACATCGACGCCATCACGAAGGTGGTGTCGTCCGGGTCGTCGACGTCGTGGTAGTGGACGCTGTCGTCCTCGTTCGCCTGCAGCTGCTCGGCGCAGTTGGACGGGTCGTTGATGGCGAGGCCGAACTGCGAGACGAGCTTCGGGTGAGCCTCGTCGCTGATGTCGGTGAGCCACGGCTGCGACGGGCCGGCGAACGGGTTGGCGGTCTCGGGGATGCACCCGAAGCCGGCGCCGAACGGGCTCTCCTCGGAGTGCAGCACGAAGCGCTTGCCGTTGATCGTCGCCGTGCGCACGGAGTGACCGCGCCCGCTCTGCTGGCTGATCACTCGCGGCGCCCCGACCGGCGCGCCCGACGGGGTGCGTTCGAGCCACTTCGAGATGTCGACGATCGTGAACTGCTCGAAGGTGGGCAGCTGACCGCCGAGGTAGAGCTTCGTGCCGTCGAACGTCGGCCACGCCTCGTGGCTCGGGTAGATGGAGTGCTGCGCCTCGCGGATCGGCGCCGGCAGGGCGTCGTCGAGGTCGGCGGACGGCCCGACGGCGACGGTCGGTCCCTCCATCGCGTCCTCGACGTTGCCGAGGAAGCGCACGTCGGTTGCCGGGTCGGCGTCCCAGAGCGGGGAGATGTCGAGCACCTCGAGCGGCTGGGTCGCGAAGACGTACCTGCCGTTGCCCGAGATCGTGAGGTTGTGGATGTTCGTGGGCCACATGAACGTCTTCACGAACCGCGGCTTCGAGCAGTCGCGGTTCGAGACGTCGTAGATGTCCATCGGCTTTGGAGCGCTCAGCTGGTGGTCATTGCCGTACTGACCGACGACGAGGATCGAGCGGCCCTCCGGTGTCGTGACGGCGTTGATCGTCTCGATCGTCGCCAGGCCGCCCGGTTGACGGAGGTTGAGGACGTGGCGGGGGTGCGCGGGGTCGGAGGCGTCGACGACCGCGATGCCTGCGCCCGCCGGTGGGTTCGGCGGCGTGCCCGGCAGGATCGCGCTCGACGGGCCGGCGACGTACGCGCAGTTGCCGGCCCAGGCCATGTTGGCGTTGCCGGTCGGCGGCCGCCCGTCGTGATCCAGCGTGGCGTGGCCCACGAGCGCGAGACCGCAGTTGTAGCCGCCGTACGCGCGGTTGGCGTCCTGCTCCGCCTTCGGGACGTCGCCCTGGATCCCCGGCTCGGGACGATCGAGCGCGCCGCACCGGTGCTCGGTCTTCGTGACGACGCCGCCGAGCGGGTTGGCGTCCCACTGGGCGGACGCCCCGAACGCGACGACGAGCGGGACGAGGACACCCACGACCGCGCCGAGCGCGACCGTGCGACGGGGTAGGCGGCGCACCGCGCGCAGTTCGTGCCCTTTGCGGCGAACTCCTGCCTCAGCAGATGAAGCCCGAGGCGGGGGCGACCCGCTTCCACTTCCCGCCCTCGACGCCGAGGACGGCGAAGCACGGCGACGGGTTCTTCCCCGCGGGATCGGTGTGCGGCGCGAGCACGCCGTCGGCGTCGAAGTCGTGGTAGCCGCGCAGCGCGCCGAGGACCTTGTCGCGCGTCGGCTGCGCTCCCGCGGCGGTGAGCGCCTTCACGAACATGTCCGTCGCGGCCCAGCCCACGATCGCGAAGAAGTCGAGCTCGGCTCCGGGATTGGCGCGCGCATACCACTGCGCCATCGTCGCGACCGAGGGCGTGCGCGCCGCGTCCTCGGGGATGGCGTAGGTGACGCCGATCAGCGTCCCGTTCGCGGACGAGCCCGCCTGCTGCAGGAACTTCTGCCCGTACGCCTGCGCACCCCAGTACGGGACCTTGGGGTGGTAGTTCTGCTGGTTGCACGCCTGCGCGAGCCGCGCCATGCCCGTCGTCTCGAGCGCCGTGATCACGAGCTCGGCGCCCGCGTTCTTCAGCTGCGTGGCGACGCCGTTGTAGTCGGTCTGGGTGACGGCGACCTCGGACTGGGCGACGACCTGCAGCCCCGCCGCCTTCATGTCGTTGACGTACGACATCGCCTTGGCCTTGGCGGTCGACTGCGCGGGCCACACGATGCCCGCCTTGGTCACCCCGTAGGTCGCCTTGAAGTACTGCATCATCTTCACGACGCCGTTCGTGCCGGCGTTCGGCTTGATCGGGTTGGGCGAGAAGTTGTTCGCCAGACCGCTGCGACGGTCCGAGAGCGCAAGCGTCACGTCGGGGATGTTCGTGCCGTCGAGCACCGTCGCGCCGCCGTCGTCGACCACCGACCAACTGCCGACGAACGCGAACACCTGGTCCTTCAGGCGAGCCGTCTCCGAGCGGTTGGCGCCGGTGTCGAGCCGGTCGTCGCCGGTGACGAGCTTGAGCTTGCGGCCGCACACGCCGCCCTTGGCGTTGACGTACGCGACGTACGCCTTCGTGCCGTTGACCATCGTCTGCCCGAGCCCGGGCACCGGACCGCTGATGGTGGCGACGTTGCCGATCTGCACCTCGGTGTCCGACACGCCCTTGTCGGTCGCGCCGCCGCTCGGCCGGCACGGACCCGACGTCCCGGCGTCGATGGGAACTGCTGTCGCGACCGGGCCGCCACCGCCGCCGGGCGCGCCCGACTGCGGTCCCGCTGGTGACGCCGCCGCCGGCGCGCCGGCGTCGGCGGACGCGGCCGGCTGCGTCGCGTCCCCGCCCGCGTCCCCGGCGGCGACGTCACCGGCTGCGCCTGCGAGCCCGGGCGCCGCTCCCCCAGTGGTCGACCGCTGCGTCGCGGCCCGCAGCTGGTCGTCGTTCAGGCGGGCGCCGCATCCCGCCGTCGCCGACAGCGAGAGCACGAGTGCGACAGCAAGACCCGGCCGCCTCATTGCCTACAGTATTCGGCCTCGCCTCCCATGTACTCCTCGTTCGACTGCCTCAAGCTGGAGCGCCACGGGCCGGTCGGTTGGTTGATCAACAACCGGCCCGAGCAGCTCAACGCCATGTCGGCCCACATGCGCGATGAGTTCGCGGTCGCGTGGAAGGAGCTCGACGCCGACCCCACGGTCCGCGTGATCGTGCACACGGGTGAGGGTCGGGCGTTCCAGACCGGCGTCGACGTGACCGAGCTGGCGAGCGACGGCGTCGGCATGGAGCGCTACCGCGAATCGGTCGAGACGTGGGACCTCCACTTCACCGCGTGGCACCAGCAGGTGTGGAAGCCGGTGATCACCGCGGTGAACGGGATCTGCGCCGGCGGCGGGTTCCACTGGGTGGCCGACGCGGACATCGTGATCGCCGCGTCGGACGCGCAGTTCTTCGACCCGCACGTGTCCGTCGGTCAGGTCGTCGCCATCGAGGCGATCGGCCTCGCCCGCAAGATCCCCTTCGAGGCCGTGATGCGGATGGCGCTCGTCGGCCGGCACGAGCGGATGTCGGCACAGCGGGCGTTCGAGCTCGGCATGATCAGCCAGATCGTCGACCCGCCAGAGCGGCTCCGCGACGAGGCGCAGGCGCTGGCCGAGAAGATCGCCAGGAACTCGCCGGCGGCGATGCGAGCCACGAAGAAGGCGCTGTGGGGCGCGCTCGAGCACGGGCTCACCGACGCCTGCCGCGCCGGGGCGAAGGAGCTGACGTCGATGTGGGGCCACCCCGACCAGGAAGAAGGACCGCGCGCGTTCGCCGAGAAGCGGGAGGCGCAGTGGCTCGAGCTCGACACCTGACGTAACGGTCCTCCGGACGCCGACAGAGGAACGGCGGTGTCCGAAATGGAACCTGTTGCACAAACCAATCTGCGGTTCGAGCTGGGGAGATCGGATGCGGGGAGTACGGCGCCTCGGGGTGCTGGTGCTGTTGGCCTTGGTCGCGGCCGCGTGCGGCACGACCCTGAACGACCAGCAGGCGAGCGTCGAGCTGCGCAAGGACGCCGGCTCGGGCGGCCAGGTCGTCGCCGGAGGCGGTGGCGGTACCGCGTCGGGCGGGGTGGGCGCGGGCTCGGCCGGCGACACGGGCTCCGCATCGGGCGACACCGTCGCCGCCGGTGACGCGTCGACCGCGGCCGGCGCCGACACCGCCTCGGGCGCGACCGGAGCGTCGGACGCGTCCGGCGGCGCGGCAGCCGGCGGCAGCGGCGGAGGCGGCGCCACCGCCACGACCCAGCCGACGGGGACGGCGCGACGGCACATCTCGTCCGGGGGCGCGACCGACGTCGGCGTGACACCGAGCGAGATCCGCGTCGGTTGGGTCGGCACGATCACCGGACCGCAGCCGGGGCTGTTCCGCGGCGCGCTCATCGGCACGCAGGCGTGGGCGAACTACCAGAACAGCCAGGGTGGGCTGATGGGCCGGAAGATCACCGTCGTGTCCGGTGACGACGCGCTCGACTCCGGCAAGAACCGCGCCGCATACCTGCAGCTGAAGGACAAGGTGTTCTCGTTCGTCGGGTCGTTCTCGATCAACGACGACGGCGGCGCGACCGTCGTCAACGACTGCCACTGCCCGGACGTGTCCGGCAACCTCAGCACGGCGATGCAGAGCTCGCCGTACCACTACGGACCGCAGCCGCAGCCGCTCGGGTGGCGCACCGGACCCGCGCACTACTTCGCGCAGAAGTACGGCAAGGCCGTCATCGAGAAGCTGGCGTTCTTCTACTCGCAGGTCGGCGCCGCCATCCCGCTCGCCGAGCAGAACCGGCGGGTGTACGAGCAGGCCGGGTTCAAGGTCGTCTACAGCCGCGGTGTCCCGCCGAACGACAACAACCAGACGGCCGACGTCGTGCAGATGCAACGGGCCGGCGTGAAGGCGATCGCGTTCCAGGGCGACCTCACGGCGCTCTCGAAGCTCGTCAACGCCATGCGCCAGCAGAACTTCAAGGTCGACCTGCTGAACATCGGCAACTCGATCTACGACTCGAACACCTTCAAGGTGACGTCCGCCGACGCGCTGCAGAACGCGCAGATCGACCAGGTGTACGCCATGTTCCTCGGCGAGGACGGCGCCCGCATCCCCGAGGTGAAGCTCTTCAACGACTGGATGAAGAAGACCGACCCGAACCAGCCGGTCGACCTGTTCTCGATGTACGGCTGGCTGTCGGGCCGGCTGTTCGCCGACGCCATGAACAAGATGGCCGACGCCGGCAGGAACCCCGTCCGCACCGACCTCGTCGACACGCTGAAGACGTGGGGAACGTGGGACGGCTACGGCATGGTCGCGCCCGTGCAGATCGGCGCGAAGAAGCCGTCGGACTGCTGGTTCATCTTCACCGTCACCCGTGACAGCAAGTTCGCCCGCGCGTTCCCGGCCGGCGACAAGAACTACGAGTGCGGCTACGGGCCGTTCTCGTACAAGCCGTAGGCGTCGGACGGTCCGGTGCAGACCTTCTTCGCCTTCACGGTCGTCGGCATCGTCACCGGCGCGATCTACGCCGTCGCCGCGAGCGGGCTCGTCGTCACCTACACGACGTCGGGCATCTTCAACTTCGCCCACGGCGCCATCGGGATGTTCATGGCGTTCCTCTACTGGGAGCTGCGGATCCACCACCACTGGCCGGCGCCGATCGCGCTGGTCGTGGTCGTGCTCGTGCTGAGCCCGATGCTCGGCGCGCTCATCGAGCGCGTGCTCATGCGCAAGCTGACGAACGCGCCGGTCGCGGTGTCGATGGTGGTGACGCTGGCGCTGCTCGTCATCCTCCTCGGTGTCGCCACGTCGATCTGGTCGCCTGGTGAGGGACGCCGGCTACCCGCCTTCTTCGCCGGTGACGACGTGACGATCGCCGGCGTGCGCGTCACGTACCACGAGCTCATCACCCTCGCGATCGCGGTCATGACCGCGATCGGGCTGCGCGTGCTCCTGTTCCGCACGCGGATCGGTGTCACGATGCGGGCCGTCGTCGACAACCGGGACCTCGCCGGTCTCAACGGTGTGCTCCCCGAGCGAGTTGCATCGCTGTCGTGGGCGCTCGGTGCCGCGCTCGCGGCCATCGCCGGCATCCTCATCGCGCCGTCCATCACGCTGAACCACACGCTGCTCACCCTGCTCGTCGTCAACGGCTACGCGGCGGCGATGCTCGGCCGGCTCCGGTCGCTGCCGCTGACGTTCGTGGGCGCGCTCGTGCTCGGCCTCGCGCAGTCGTACCTCATCGGCTACGGCGGCAACGTCACGCTCGGGTCGTTCCGGCTGATCGACGCCGCACAGGTCGTCCCGACGGTGTTCCTGTTCCTGATCGTCGTGTTCCTCCCGCAGGTGCGGCTCACGGCCGGGCGGGTCGTGAGTGCGATCGAGCCGAACGTGCCGTCGCTGCGCGCCTCGCTCGCCTGGTCGGGCGTCTTCCTCGTCGCCATGACATTGCTGTCGACGACGATGTCGGACTTCTGGCTGTTCAACACGAGCACCGCGCTCGTGCTCGGGCTGGTGATGCTCTCGTTGGTGCTCCTGTCGGGGTTCGCCGGTCACATCTCGCTGATGCAGATGACGTTCGTCGGGCTCGGCGCCATCACGGCCGGGCGCATCGTGGGGACCGGGTCGATCTGGTCGGTCCTCGCCGCCGGGCTGCTCAGCGCCGCGCTCGGCGCGGCCGTCGCGCTGCCCGCGCTGCGGCTGCAGCCGCTGTACCTGGCGCTGACGACGCTGGCAGTCGCGCTGCTCGGCGACTGGGCGTTCAACCAGAGCTGGGGGTTCAGTGGCATCGGCGGGACGCTGACCATCGCCCGGCTGCACCTTCCCGGCGTGCGATTCGCGAGCGAGCAGTCGCAGCTCGTGCTGCTCACGGCGGCGTTCTGTCTGTTCGGCGTGTTCGTGCTGTGGATCCGTCGGGGGCCGTTCGGCCGGCGACTCACCGCGGTGCGCGACTCCCCCGTCGCCGCGTCGATGCTCGGCCTGAACCTCGTGGCGACGAAGACGGCGGTGTTCGCGCTGTCGGCCGGGATGGCGGGCGTCGCCGGCGCGCTGTACGGCGGGCTGCGGTCGACGGTGTCGCCGAACGACTTCATCTTCCTGCAGAGCCTCTTCGTGTTCCTCGTCGCGTCGTTCGGCGGGCTCACGACCGTGATCGGCGCGCTGTTCGGCGGCGCGTTCCTCGCGCTCGTGCCCGAGCTCCAGAAGCACGTGCCGGTCGACAGCATCCAGTACCTCGGCATCGGCATCGGCGCCATCGCGCTCGCCGGCAACCCGCACGGCTTCGGCGGCAGCATGTCCGAGGCCGGCACGCGGCTGCGGGAGAAGCTGGCGGCCCGGCGCGATCGCCAGCAGGTCACGGTGCCGACGGAGCGGCCGCCCGCGGTGGTGGCGTCGTGAGCGGCGACGGACGTCCGCCGGCACTCGAGCTCATCGACGTCCGCGCCGGCTACGGCCGCATCGACGTGCTCCACGGGCTGACGCTGTCGGTGCCGAGGGGGACGGTGCTCGCGCTCCTCGGCCCCAACGGTGCAGGCAAGTCCACGACCGTGCAGATCGCCGGCGGGCGCCTCGTGCCCCGCTCGGGCTGCCTCCACGTCGCCGGCAACCACGTGAACGGCGCGTCGCCGGGGCGCCTGGCGAAGGCCGGCGTGTGCACGATCCCCGAGGGCCGCGGCATCTTCCCGAACCTCACCGTCGACGAGAACCTGTGGGTGATGACGAACGCGACGCGGCGGGCCCGCGCCGACGTGCGCGACCGGGCGCTCACCTTCTTCCCCCGCCTCGCCGAGAAGCGCACGCAGCTCGCGGGAACCCTGTCAGGTGGCGAGCAGCAGATGCTGGCGATGTCGCGCGCGTTGACGACCGACCCGGAACTGCTCATCCTCGACGAGGTGTCGCTCGGGCTCGCGCCGCTCATCGTGAAGGAGCTCTACGAGGCGGTCGCCCACCTGACCACGCTCGGCATCGCCATCCTCGTCGTCGAGCAGTTTGCCGACACCGCACTCGCGGTCGCCGACGTCGCCGCCATCATGGGACACGGCCGCATCAAGGCCATCGGCGCGCCGTCGGCCATCGCCGAGCAGCTGTCGAGTGCCTATCTGGGGGGTGCGGCATGACGCGACGGGTGGCGGGCGCATCGGTGATCGCCGGCGTGCTACTGCTGGTCGGGTCGTTCGCGGCGGTGGCCTCGGCCGACGACAGCGGCGGTGTGGGGTTCTTCGACGTCACCGCGAACGCCTCTGGCATCGGCGCGTCGTTCGGTGATCCGACGTCCTCGCCGTATCCGGTGGCGGCCGGCCTCGTGCCGAACACGGTCGCCGAGCTGACGGCCGGACCATCGGGTCAGGCGCAGTCGAGCGTGCTGTGGCCGGGCCCGCTGGCCGGCAACGCCGGTTCGCTGGCCAACGTCATCGGCACGCCGCTGCCGCCGGAGGTCGTGTCGAACGCGAACTACCCCGTGGTGGCGCGGGCGTCGTCGGCGGCCGGCGGCAGTGACGAGGACACGCTCGGCCCGATGCACGCCAAGGTCGCCGGCAGCGACAGCTTGGCGTCGACGACGCTGAGCGACGTCGACGCGCCCGGCGTCGTGACCGCCGCCAAGGTGGCGACGACCAGCCACAGCTTCCTCGACGACGGCACGCCGACCGCGATCGGCGAGAGCGTGCTCGAGGGCGTGACCGTCGCCGGCGGCGTGCTGTCGATCGGCAGCATCCACACCGTCGCGCAGGGCGCGACCGACGGCGCGCAGGCGACGACGTCGCAGAAGGTGACGGTTGCCGGTGTCACGGTGAACGGCCAGCCGGCGACGATCGACCGGTCAGGTCTGCACGTCAGTGGGAGCGCCGTGCCCGTCGGGTCGGCGCTCGACGGTGGCAAGCCGGCGCTCGACCCGCTCGGCGTCACCGCGTACATCACCGATCCGCGCAGCCAGTCGTCGACCGGCGGGTCGGGGGCGATCGAATCCGGCTCGGTGATCGTCGTGTGGAGCCCGCCCAGCAGCGGTCAGTACTTCGTCGTCGTGCTCGGTGGCTCGTCTGTGAACGTGCGGGCGACGCCCGGGGCGGACTTCGCCGCCGGAAGCGACGGCACCGGCGACTTCTTCGCACCCGCCGAGCCGACCGCGGTGCTGCCGACGCCGAGCTTCTCACCGAGCGCGGGCAGCGCCGGTGCCGCGCTCGGCGCGCTCCCGGCGGCGTCGCGCCGCGCCGGTGCGTCGGGACCGGGGTCGGGCGTCGCTGCGGCCGCGCCGATCCAGACGGGCGCACCGCTCGACCTCGCCGTCGCCGTCAGCGACCGGCCGCCGCTCGGCTGGGTGCTCATCGGCATCGTCGGTGCCTGCCTGCTCGGCCTGGGCGTCCACTCGTTCCGTGCACAGGCGCTCGCCGCCGCCGTGGCGGGCACGCACTGCCCGCTCGAGAAGGGAAGTTGAGATGACCGTCGCGACACCCGCGCCCGCCGACGACCGGCTCGCCGTGGAGGCGGCCAAGCTCCGCGGACGGCGCAGCCTGCCGTTCGACCAGTGGTTCCAGCTCGCCGGCGCCGTCCTGCCGCTCCTCGGGCTGCTGTCGATCCTGATCGCCTGGTACGGCGTGTCGCACACCGCGCGCACGTGGCGTCAGACGCCCTATGTCGTGTCCGGCGGCCTCCTCGGCCTCGGGCTGATCTTCCTCGGCGGCTTCAGCTACTTCGCGTTCTGGCTCACGAAGCTCGTGCAGGAGTCGCGCCAGCAGACCGCAGTGCTCGAACGCATCGAGGCGCACCTCTCGGGCCGCACCACCGAATCGAACTCGGCGTAGATCCGTACCGCAGAGGTACAGATCTACGCCGAGTTCGGGACGTCGGACGCCGCGAACAGGCCGCGCGCATCGAGCACGTCGACGACGCGCTCGCCGACCTTGCGCATCATCTTCAGATACTCGGCCGCAGCGCCGTCGCCGTCGCCGTTTCGCAGCGACCGCAGGACCGCGGCGAGGCCACGACGCTCGACCGCGATCGCGTCGGGGACGGACTCGAAGAACTCGCCCGGGATCAGCGCCGACATCGCCCGCAGCACGACCTTGATGCGCGGCGACGCGGCCGCGTCGACGATGTCGCCGTGGAACCCACGTATGGCCCGGCCGACGTCGGCGGGGTCGTCGGACCTCGTCATCGCCGCCTTGTGGTGCGCCAACGACGCGAGCAGCGTGCCGTTGTCCGCTCGCTCGACCGCGCGCCGCGCCGCCAGGCCGTACACGAGGCCGAACAGCTCGTAGTTGTCGCGCACCGACCGCGCGTCGAGCGCGTTGATGAACGCGCCGCGGTGCAGTTCGATCGTGAGCCAGCCCTCGCGCTCGAGCGCGATCAGGGCCTCGCGCACCGGGATGCGGCTGATGCCGAGCGCGGCGGCGACGTCGTCCTGCGGCACCCGGTCGCCGGGACCGAGGTCGCCGTCGAAGATCATCCGGCGGATCAGCAGCGCTGCGTGCTCCGCGCTGCTGGTGCGCACGAACTCGCCGGAAGGCGGCAGCACCGGCTTCCGCGCCATCTGCATACGATATCCAACCGTGTCTGACGGGCGGCTCGCCATCGACCGCACGACACCCG